>NZ_JAUSZL010000002.1:6711207-7016262 GCF_030817535.1 Streptomyces sp. V3I8
GGTTTCCCGTGTCCCCTGAAGGCGAAAGGCACATCGGTATGAGCCTCACCCGTAGACAGGTCACCACCGCGGCGCTCGCCGGCGTTCCGCTCGCCGTGGCGGGGACGGGACCCGCCGTCGCCGCCGCCTCGGCGCGGCCCCACGGGCGCACGCTCTTCATCGCCGGCGATTCCACCGCCGCCCAGAAGTACGCCGACGCCGCGCCCGAGACCGGGTGGGGCATGGCCCTCCCGTTCTTCCTGCGCGAGCGGCTCACCGTCGCCAACCACGCCGTGAACGGCCGGAGTTCGAAGAGCTTCGTCGACGAAGGGCGGCTCGACGCCGTGCTCGCCGCCGTCCGGCCCGGCGACCTCCTGCTGGTCCAGTTCGGGCACAACGACTCCAAGGCCGCCGACCCCACGCGCTACACCGAGCCGTGGACGACCTACCAGGACTATCTCCGGCAGTACGTCGACGGGGCGCGGGCGCGGGGGGTCCGGCCGGTGCTGGCCACGTCCGTGGAGCGGCGGAAGTTCGACGCCGACGGGAACGCCGTGCCGACGCACGGCGAGTATCCGGCGGCCATGAAGGCCCTCGCCGCGGAGGAGGGGGTGGCTCTCCTCGACGTCCAGGCCCTGTCCATCGCGTTGTGGCAGGAGCTGGGGGTCGAGGAGACGAAGAAGTTCTTCAACTGGACCGACGTCGAACAGGACAACACGCACTTCAATCCGCCGGGGGCCGTCGCCGTGGCCCGGATGGTGGCGCGGGAGTCGGTGCGGCGCAGGGTGCTCGGGGCCCGGGACGTCCGGCGGCTGGACGAGGTGATCCCCGAGTCCTGGATCAGCTGGCCCGAACCGTAGTACCGCCGGGGCCGCGGGCCCGGCGGACCACCCGTTACCCGTTCCCCGTGCTCAGAAGTCAGAAGTCGGAAGACGCAACTCAGAAACCGGAAGACAGAAGCCGGAAGACAGAAGCCGGAAGTCGGAAGACTGAAAGGAATCCCGCATCATGCGTACTCGTATATGGCATGCTCACGCCAGGGCATCCCTCGTCGGATGCACCGCTCTCGTGCTCGGTCTCACCGGGACCCTCGCCCACGCCCACAGCCCTGCCCGGCCCCACGCCCGTGACCTCGGGCGCGAGACCCTTCCCGCCGGGGACGGGTGGGGGTCCGAAGGGGCCGGAACCACGGGCGGGGCCGCCGCCACCGCCGCGCAGGTCCACACCGTCACCACCTGGGCCGGGTTCAAGGCCGCGTTGCAGGCCGGCGGGGACGCACCGAAGATCATCAAGATCAGGGGTGTCATCGATCCGGTCGCCGAGGGGTGTGCGTCCTTCCAGGCTCCCGGCTACGACTTCGACGCCTACCTGGAGAAGTACTCGCCCGAGAACTGGGGCCTGGACACCGATCTGTCCGGGGAGCCCGCCGACAGTCCCGAAGGGCTGCGTGCCGCCTCCGCCGCCGCCCAGGACGCGGCCATCAAGGTGAACGTCCCGGCCGACACCACCATCGTCGGCGTCGGCAAGGGCGCCGGGATCAGAGGCGGCAGCCTGCAGATCAAGGGCGTCGACAACGTCATCCTGCGCAACCTCACCATCGAGGCGCCGCTGGACTGCTTCCCGCAGTGGGACCCGACCGACACCGACACCGGTGCCTGGAACTCCGAGTACGACGCGGTCGTGGTGTACGGCTCCACCCATGTGTGGGTCGACCACAACACCCTGACCGACGGCCGCTACCCGGACGGCACCCTGCCCACGTACTTCGGCCGGACCTACCAGCAGCACGACGGCCTGCTCGACATCGTGCGCGGCGCCGACCATGTGACGGTGTCCTGGAACTCGGTCGAGGACCACGACAAGACCATGCTGATCGGCAACAGCGACAGCGCCGGAGCGACCGACACCGGCAAGCTCAAGGTCACCCTCCACCACAACAGGTTCGAGGGCGTCGTCGAGCGCGCGCCGCGAGTCCGCTTCGGGCAGGTCGACTCGTACAACAACCACTTCGTGGTGACCGAGGAGCAGGCGTACGGCTACACCTTCGGCGTCGGCGCCTCCTCGCAGCTGTACGCCTCGGACAACGCGTTCTCGCTGCCGGCCGGCGTCAGCGCCGCCAAGACCCTGAAGAAGTGGAGCGAGGCACCGCTCACGGCCGAGAACAACTACGTCAACGGCAGGAAGACCGACCTCATCGCCGTCCACAACGCGGAGATCCCCGCGGAGACCCTCCGGTCGGGTGCCGGGTGGACACCCACCCTGCGCACGAAGGTCGACCCGCCGCGTGCCGTGCCGGGCATCGTCGACGGCCGCGCGGGCGCCGGAAAGGTCCGCTGACCATGGCCTCGCCGACAGCGACCGGCGGCAACGGCAACGGCAACGGCAGACGGTCCTTCGTGCTCGCGGGCGTCGGGGCCGCGCTCGCGCTCGGCGCCGGCGGGAACGCCCACGCACGCGGGCGTTCCCCCTTCGGACGGTACGGTTCGCCCTCGGTCCGGCTCCACGGACGGACCCTGTACGTCCACCCCGGCGGCCTCGGCGACCACACCACGCTGCAGGCCGCGGTGACCGCCGCGGGTGCGGGCGGACAGGACGGGCAGGGCGGACACACCCTGGTCGTCGCGCCGGGAACGTACCGCGAGACGGTCGCCGTCGGTGCCGACCGTACGGGGATGACCTGGCTCGGCGCCTCCGAGGACGCGCGTGACGTCGTCGTCGTGTACGACAACGCCAACGGCACCCCCAGGCCCGGCGGCGGCACCTACGGCACGAGCGGCTCGGCCACCACCACCGTGCAGGCCGACGGGTTCACCGCCCGGCACATCACCTTCGCCAACGACTGGCTGCGTGCCGACCACCCCGGGACCACCGGGACGCAGGCCGTCGCGATCAAGGTGCAGGGCGACCGGTCGGCGTTCCACCACTGCCGGTTCCTGGGCCACCAGGACACGCTGTACGCCGACACCACGGCCCTCGGCGTCCTCGCCCGGCAGTACTTCACGCACTGTTACGTCGAAGGGGACGTGGACTTCGTGTTCGGGCGGGCCACCGCCGTGTTCGAGCACTGCCACTTCCGCACCCTGGACCGGACGGACCTCACCACGGCCCCGTACGGCTTCGTCTTCGCGCCCTCGACCGCGGCCGCCGCTCCGCACGGCTACCTGGTGACGGGCAGCCGGGTGACGAGCGGAGCGCCGGACGCCTTCTACAAGCTGGCCCGGCCCTGGGTGCCCAGCTCCGACCCCACCGCGCGGCCCATGCTGACCGTACGCGGGACCCGCCTGGGCCCCGGGATCGACGCGGTGGAGCCGTACGCCACCATGTCGGCCGCCCACCCGTGGCAGGACCAGCGGTTCGCCGAGTACCGCAACAGCGGGCCGGGCGCCGAGATCACCGTCGCCGCGAACCGGCCCCAGCTCACACGTGCCGAGGCCGCCTCGCACACCCGCAGGACGTATCTCGGCGACTGGAGGCCGCATGAGCAGGGGGACTGAGCGGTCACCGCTGGGCCGGCGGGGTTTCGTGACGGGCGCGGGGGCGGCGGCGCTGTTCGGCGCGGCGGGGGCGGGAGCGGACGCGTCCACGGCGCACGCGGCACAGGCCGCGGGCGTTGTGGAGGGCAGCCTCCCCGACTTCCACCCCCTCCTCAAGGACGAGCTGCGCTTCCCGCTCGCCTGGGGCACCTCCCCGGTCCGGGACTTCCGGACCTGGCGGCGGACGGCCCGCTCGAAGGTCGAGGAGCACCTGTTCACCGAGCGGGACAGCACCCCGTACGACCCCTCGTTCGACGAGGGCGAGCGGGCCGAGGCCGACGGGTACACGCGGGAGTCGGTGACGCTCTCCCTCACCCGGTACGAGCGGGTCCGCGGCCTCCTGCTCACCCCGCACGGCACCGGCCCGTTCCCCGCCGTCCTGCTGCTCCACGACCACGGGTCGACATTCGACATAGGCAAGGAGAAACTGGTCCGGCCCTGGAACGACGACACGCGCCTGGCCTCCGCGCAGGCCTGGGCGGACCGGTGTTTCGGCGGACGGTTCGTCGGTGACGAGCTGGCCCGGCGCGGATACGTGGTCCTCGCCCTGGACGCGTTCGGCTGGGGCGACCGCGGCCCGGTCACCTACGAGCAGCAGCAGGCCCTGGCAAGCAACTTCTTCAATCTGGGGTCGTCGCTCGCCGGGCTCATGGCCCGCGAGGACGTGCGCGCCGCCCGCTTCCTGGCGGGCCTCGACCGGGTGGACCGGCGCCGGGTCGCCGCCGTCGGCTTCTCCATGGGGGCCTTCCGCGCCTGGCAGACGGCCGCCCTCAGCGACGAGGTCGCGGCCGCGGCGAGCGTGTGCTGGATGACCGGGCTGAAGGAGGTCATGGTGCCCGGCAACAACATCCTGCGCGGCCAGTCCGCCTACTGCATGCTGCATCCCGGGCTCGCCCGCCACCTCGACTTCCCCGACGTGGCGAGCATCGCCGCCCCCAGGCCCATGCTCTTCTTCCACGGCGCCCAGGACACCCTGTTCCCCGCGGAGGGCGTCCGGGTCGCGTACGGGAAACTGCGCGCCGTCTGGCGCTCCCGGCACGCGGGGGAGCGGCTGCGCACCGAGGTCTGGCCCGGGCTGGGCCACGTGTTCACCGTGCCGCAGCAGGACGAGGTGTTCAGCTGGCTCGACTCCGTTCTGTGAAGCGCCCCCGCCGGTCGTCACCGGCGGGGGCGCTCCTCTGTCCGGCCGAGGGGGGCTCAGGCCGGCAGCTCCGTGGAGCCGGACGAGGCGGCTCTCACCGGTACGTGATGTCAGATGCCGTGTAGTCGCAGTAGGTTCCGTCCGGACCTGATCCGTTCGTGGTCGGTTCGGCTCCGGTGTTGTTGCCGGTGTACTTCTGGCACGGCACGATCTTCTTGCTGCTGTCCCCGATGATCGTGATGTTGCGCAGGGCGGCGGTGTCGCCGTAGTTGGTGTTGATGCCGACCAGCCGCGAACCGGGCGTGGTCACCTCGACGGTGTTGAAGATCGAGGTGCGCTTGTACTGCGTCGAGCAGTTGCCGCACGAGCGGTAGAGGGTCTTGAAGTCCTGGACCGCGAACTTCGACACGACGAGCTTGCCGCCGCCGTTGTGCTGGAAGACCTTGTCCGCGGCCTTCTTCGCGCCGCCGCCGTACACGGTGTAGACGGCGGAGTTGCCGCCCTTGAAGGTCGCGGCGTCCTCGCCGACGTCCTCCCACCAGACGTTCTGGAGCGTGCAACTGCCCTGGCAGTGGACGCCGTCGGCGCCGGGGCTGCCGATGATGACGTTCTTCAGCGTCGCACCGTCGGCGAGCTGGAAGATCGGGTCCTGCCCCTCCTCCTGGCCGTCACCGGCGAGGTCGCCGCTGCCGTAGTAGCGCTTGTAGCCCCCGTCCCGGGTGCCGGAGACGGCGATGGTCGCCGGGACGGCCTGGCTGCCGGTGGCGGTCGGCCAGGTGGTGGCGGCGCTCGCCGTCGACGTCATCGTGCTGGTGAGCATCGCGGCCGCGGTCAGGGCGAGGGCGGACGCCCCCGAGACGACGGCACGTCGGCGGTCGGTCCTTCGGCGGTGGCGTGCGGGGTGTTCCGGCCTGGGGGTCATGTCCCGGTTTCCTTCGGTGAGGGGAAGACAGTGCGTCTTCCGGTCGCCACCAGGACGGCGGAGGTTGCCGCGCACCGGTTTTTTCCGCCACCGCCACCGCCACCGCCGGCCCGACGGGGCTACGAGCGGCCGTCGGCGGACCCGGTGCGCGCGAAGCCGCCCGCCACGGACCGCTGTTCGCCGTCGGCCCGGGCGGCCACCGTGTACCGGTCGTCCCCGGCGTCACGGCCGCCGCGGTCGTGGTCGTACTGGCCCGCGAACACCCACTCGCCCGGCCACACCGTACGGCCCGGCTTCAGCACCCAGGTGTAGACGAGGAAGCCGTCCCGCTCGGCGACGGTCGCCGTGAAGTCCTCCTCGGGTGCGGAGCGCCAGGCACCGGACGAGGTGACCCCGCCGGTCTGCCTGACCTTCAGCACGACCTCCAGCGCGGTGAGCCGCCTGCCGGTCTTCACCGTCACGTCGCTCTGCGCCCAGAAGTCGTTGCTGTGCGGGTCGACCGAGCCGTCCGACCACAGCGGGCCGTCCTCGGTGCCGGCGGAAGGGGCGGAGGCGGAGGCGGAGGGGCTCGTACGGTTTGGCGGGAGCGGGGCCTTCCCCGGTGCCGGCGTCCGCGGCGTGCGGTCCGGACCGGGCGTGACCGCCACCGTCTGCTCGTCCGTCCCGTCCCGCACCGCCGACGCGACCGTGTAGGCGCCCACCGCGAGCACGCCCGCCACCGCGGCCGTGGCGCCGGCGACCCGCAGCCAGCCGGGCGCGGACGGGCGCGTGGTGGAGCGCGGCGCGCTCTCCCCGCCCGCCATGCCCCGTTCGACGCGGGCCAGGATGCGCGCGCGGTCGGGCTCGTACGCCTCGGCCGAGTCCCGCAGTCCGGCGCGCAGTTCGTCGTCGCGCACGTCCCTCATCGCCCCCTCCCCGCGGCCCCGCCGGCCCGCAGCGCCGCCGCGTGCACCCGCCGCGGCGCCTCCTGGGACCCCAGCAGCCGCTGCAGCTCCGCCATGCCCTTCGACGTCTGGCTCTTCACGGTACCCACCGAGACACCGAGGGCGAGCGCGGTGTCCTTCTCCGAGAGGTCGAAGGAGTGGCGCAGGACCACGCACGCCCGCTTGCGGAACGGCAGCCTGCGCAGGGCCTCCTGGACATCGACCATGCCGGGGACGTCGGGGTTCTCCGTCCTGTCCTCACGCTGCGACCAGAACAGCGTGATCCGTCTGCGTTCGCGCACCGCGCTGCGGATCCGGCTGCGGGCCATGTTGGCGACCACACCGCGCGCGTACGCCACCGGGTGGTCCGCCGCCCGTACCCGGTCCCAGCGGTGCCACAGCGCGAGCAGGGCGTCCGCCGCGAGGTCGTCGGCCGCGTCCGGCTCACCCGTCAGCAGGCGGGCCAGGCGCGCCAGTTCGACGTAGTGCCGCTCGAAGAAGTCGCGGAACTCCACGGAGGCGGCGTCGTCGACGACAGTGCCCACGGGCGGCCTCTCCCTGTTCGTTCCTGCGCGGCCCGGCGGGCCCAACCCCATTCCGTAACACGATGAAAACCTGAAACAGGTTCAACGCGGGAACAATCCAGCCAGCATCCGGCCCACCCGGCACGCAGGCAACGAGGAGTGTCCGCCATGTCCCGAACACAGCAGGTGGAAGACCGGCCGGGCGCCGGACGGCCCCCGGCGAACGGTGTCGACCGGTTCTTCAGGATCTCGGCACGGGGGTCCACCGTCGGCCGGGAGGTGCGGGGCGGCTTCGCCACGTTCTTCACGATGGCCTACATCCTTGTCCTGAACCCCATCGTCCTCAGCGGCGCCGAGGACAAGTTCGGCGAGCGGCTCGACAGCGTGCAACTGGTCACCGCCACCGCCCTGGTGGCCGCGGTGATGACGATCGTCATGGGGATCGGCGGCAACCTGCCGCTGGCGCTCGCCGCCGGTCTCGGCCTCAACGCCGTCGTCGCCTTCCAGATCGCCCCGCTGATGAGCTGGGACGACGCGATGGGCCTCGTCGTCCTCGAAGGCCTGCTGATCTGCGTCCTGGTGATGACCGGGCTGCGTGAGGCCGTCATGCACGCGATACCGCAACCGCTGAAGCAGGCGATCAGCGTCGGCATCGGGCTGTTCATCGCGTTCATCGGCTTCGTCGACGCCGGGTTCGTGACACGCGTCCCGGACGCGGCCGGCACCACCGTGCCGGTGCAGCTGGGCGGCACGGGCACCCTGTCCGGCTGGCCGGTCCTGGTGTTCTGTCTCGGGGTGCTGCTGACCATCGGGCTGCTCGCGCGCAAGGTCAGGGGCGCGATCCTGATCGGCATCGTCACCATGACGGCCGTCGCGATCGTCGTCGACGAGCTCGCCGACGTCGGGAGCTGGGGCCTGACCACGCCCCGGGTGCCGGACGACGTGGTGGCGTCGCCCGACTTCGGGCTGCTCGGGGACTTCAGCCTGTTCGGCGCGTTCGGTCAGGTGAGCGCGATCACCGTCGTGCTGCTCGTCTTCACGCTGATCCTGTCGGACTTCTTCGACACCATGGGCACCGTCGTCGGCGTCAGCGCGGAGGCGGGGCTGCTGGACGAGGAGGGCAGGGTGCCGAACCTCGGCCGCGTCCTGCTCATCGACGGAGCCGCGGCGGTGGCCGGCGGGGCGTCGTCCGCGTCGTCGGCCACCTCGTACATCGAGTCGGCGGCGGGGGTGGGGGAGGAGGCCCGTACCGGGTTCGCGAACCTGGTCACGGGCGGGCTGTTCGCCTGCGCGCTCTTCCTCACGCCGCTGCTGACCATCGTGCCGATGCAGGCGGCGGCACCGGCGCTCGTCGCGGTCGGGTTCCTGATGATGACGCAGGTCAAGAACATCGACTGGGACCGGTACGAGGTCGCCCTCCCGGCGTTCCTGACGATCGCGGTGATGCCGTTCACGTACTCGATCACGAACGGCATCGGCGCCGGCTTCCTGGCCTACGTCACCATCCAGGCGGTACTGGGCAGGGCGAAGGAGATCCACTGGCTGCTGTGGGGCACGGCGGCCCTGTTCCTGGTCTACTTCGCCATCGACCCCCTGGAACAACTCCTGGGAGTCCGGTGACGGCCGGGGCGCCCCGTCGGGGGCGCGGGGAACGGCGCGGCCGACCCCCACCGGCCCGCGGCCGGCCGTCGGCCTTCAAGGGGCGCGGGGAACTGCGCAGTCTTTCAGGGCGGCCCGCACGGGCCCGCGGCCCGCACGGGCCGTCAGCGGAGCGCCGCCCGCATCATGGCGGCAGCCACCGGCGCGGCCAACCCGTTCCCGCTCACCTCCGAGCGCGCCGCGTCCGACTGCTCCACCAGCACCGCCACCGCGACCTCCTTGTCCGAGGAGTCGGACTTCGCGTAGGACGTGAACCACGCGTACGGCGTCTTGCTGTTGTTCTCGCCGTGCTGCGCCGTACCGGTCTTGCCCCCCACCGTCGCCCCGGCGATGCGCGCGTTCGTCCCCGTGCCGTCCTCGACGACCGTCCGCATCGCCGACTGCAGCTGCTCCGCCGTGGACGGATCGACGATCTGCGTGCTCCGCGCCCGGTCGTCGTAGTTCTCCAGCACGTCACCGTTCGCGTCGCTGATCTGCGACACCATGTGCGGCGAGACCAGCTTCCCGCCGTTGGCGATGGCTGCCGACACCATGGCCATCTGCAGCGGCGTCGCGGTCACGTCGAACTGGCCGATACCCGTCAGCGCCGTGGACGACTTCTCCATGTCCGACGGGTACACGCTGGTGTACGCCCGCACGGGCACGTCCTGCGACCCGTCGTTGAAGCCGAACTTCTCGGCCATCGCCTTCAGCTTGTCCTGCCCCAGGTCGACGGCCATCTTCGCGAAGACGTTGTTGCACGAGTACTGGAGCGCGACCCGGATCGAGGCGTCCGCGCAGGGCGCCGACGCGCTCTCGTTCGCCAGGACCGTCGTCGTGCCCGGCAGCGTGTACGGGTTCTCGCTGTCCGTCCTGGCGTCCACCGACGTATACAGCCCGTCCTCCAGCGCGGCCGCCGCGACGACCAGCTTGAACGTCGAACCCGGCGGCAGCGGCTGGCGCAGCGCCCGGTTCGTCATCGGCTTGTCGGGGTCCTCGGTCAGCCCGTCCCAGACCTCGGAGGCGCTCGTGCTGATCTTCGACGGGTCGTACGACGGGGTGGACACGACGCCCAGGATCCGGCCCGTCCCCGGGTCGATCGCGACGGCCGCGCCCTTCTTGTCGCCGAGCGCCTCGTAGGCCGCCTTCTGCACGTCCGGGTCGATGGTGGTGATCACGTCACCGGGGTCGGAGCGCTTGCCGGTGACTGTGTCGAGGGGGTTCTTCAGCCGGCTGTCGGTGCCGTCGAGGAGCTGCCGGTAGATGCCCTCCAGCTGGGTGGCCCCGTACAC
Organism: Streptomyces sp. V3I8; assembly: GCF_030817535.1. Classification (NCBI taxonomy): domain Bacteria; kingdom Bacillati; phylum Actinomycetota; class Actinomycetes; order Kitasatosporales; family Streptomycetaceae; genus Streptomyces; species Streptomyces sp. V3I8. Next base: position 6,721,160 of record NZ_JAUSZL010000002.1, read on the forward strand.
CTGCGAACTGAAGCCCGTGACGGCCGCGTACAGCCGGCCGTCGGTGTAGGTGCGCTTGTACGCGAGGTCGCCGCCCTTCGTCCGCGCGGAACCGGTGACCGCGTCCCCGCCCACGACGATGTTCCCGAGGGGATACGCGTACTGCTCGATCGCGTTCCGCCGGTTGTCCTTGTCCTCTGCGAGCGCCCGGCCCTCGTAGAACTGCACCCAGGTCGCCCTGACCAGCAGGGCGAGCACGAGCAGCAGGGTGAAGACGGAGGCGCGCCTGATCGTTTTGTTCATCCCGCCGTGAAGACGAGCGGGAAGCGGCCGAACGTTCCCTTCGCCCCGCTTTTCTCATGTTCTGTTCATGGAGCCCGCGGCGCACCCGCGGCGGTCGACGGCGCCGCGGCGGTCAGCCCGGCAGGGACAGCACGAGCTCGTCGATCTCGGCGCCCCGCGCGTGCGCGAACCCCCGGGCCCGGGCGGTCACGCGGAAACCGCACTTCTCCAGGACCCGCAGCGACCCCGCGTTGTCCGCCGCCGCCCGCGCGTACAGCGGCCGCTCGGGCACGGCGGCGAGCAGTGCCCCCAACGCCGCCGTGGCGACGCCGCGCCCCCAGTGGGTGCGGTCGACCCAGTAGGTGACCTCCCGCTCACCGGGCGAGCCGTACACCGCCGCGCTGCCGACGACGTCCCCGTCCACGAGGATCGTGCGCACCACGGCGGACGAGGCGCGCACCCGCTTCCAGTGGGCGTCGAACGCGTCCCGGTCGGCCGGGTCCTCGGCCGTGAAGGCGGCCATCCGCACGGACTCGGGATCGTTCATCTGCCGGAAGAAGACCGGCAGGTCGCTGTCGTGGACCTCACGCAGCACGGTCTCCACGTCAGAGCCTCCGGGTCGCGAGCGTCAGCCGGTCCCGCGCGTCGAACAGCGCGTCCTTCACCATCTGCTCGTGCGCGGGCGTCAGCCGCGCCACCGGCACCGAGCAGCTGATCGCGTCCCGCGCGGGCGTCCGGTAGGGGATCGCCACGCCGAAGCAGCGCAGTCCCAGCGTGTTCTCCTCGCGGTCCACGGCGAACCCCTGCTCCCGCACGAGGTGCAGCTCCTCGATGAGCTTCTCCCGGTCGGTGATCGTGTGCTCGGTCAGCGCGGGCAGCGTCTGGGGCAGCAGCTTGCGTACCTGCTCGTCCGTGTGCGTCGCCAGGAGCGCCTTGCCGAGGGACGTGGAGTGGGCCGGCAGCCGGCGCCCCACGCGCGTGAAGGGACGCAGGTAGTGCTGCGACTGGCGGGTCGCGAGGTAGACGACGTTCGTGCCGTCGAGACGGGCGAGGTGGATCGTCTCCGTGGTGTCGTCGGAGAGCCGGTCCAGCGTCGGCCGGGCCGCGGCGACGACCTCGTCGCCGTCGATGTACGACGTACCGACGAGCAGCGCCCGTACGCCGATGCCGTAGCGCGTGCCCGTGGCGTCGGTCTCGACCCAGCCGAGCTCCACGAGCGTGCGCAGTAGCATGTAGAGGCTGGACTTGGGGTACCCGACGGCCTCCTGCACGGCGGCCAGGGAGTGCATCCCGGGGCGCCCGGCGAAGTACTCGAGCAATTCAACTGTCCGTACCGCGGACTTGACCTGCGCCCCGCCGCCCGTCTCGCCTGCCGACATCGGCCTTGACCCCCTAGTTCGCCGGGAAATAGTCTCGACAGCATATTCACCATCAGAGACAGCGTTCAGCATATCGAACGCCCCTGGTGAGTGGCACACGTACTGCGGCATTACATCTGGAGGGACCCGCGGTGGCAGCAGCACCAGTCTGGAGTGTCGACCCCCGAACCGGGAAGCAGCGCGAGCAGGTTGCGGTGGAGGCCACAGCCCAGGAGGTGGACGAGGCCGTCCGTGCCGCGCACGCCGCCCGGGGGGCCCTCGCCGACCGCACGGTCCGCGCGGCCTTCCTGCGTACCGCGGCCGACCTGCTCGAGGAGGCCAAGGAGCACCTCGTGGAGGCCGCCGACGCGGAGACCGCGCTCGGCCCGGTCCGGCTCACGGGCGAACTCGCCCGCACCTGCTACCAGCTGCGGGCTTTCGCTGACATCGTGGACGAGGGCGAGTTCCTCGGTGTCGTGATCAACCACCCCGACGCCACCGCGACGCCGCCGATCCCGGACCTGCGCCGCTACAAGGTGCCGCTGGGCGTCGTCGCCGTGTACTCGGCGTCGAACTTCCCCTTCGCCTTCTCGGTCGCCGGCGGCGACACCGCCAGCGCGCTCGCCGCGGGCTGCCCGGTCGTCGTCAAGTCGCACCCCGACCACCCGGGCCTGTCCGAGCTGGTGGCCTCCGTCCTGCGCCGGGCCGCCGTGCGGCACGACATCCCGGACGGCGTCCTGGGCCTCGTCCACGGCTTCGAGGCGGGCGTCGAGCTGGTCAGGCACCCGCTGGTGTCGGCCGCCGGCTTCACCGGTTCGGTGCGCGGCGGACGCGCCCTCTTCGACGCGGCGGCGGCGCGGCCCGTGCCGATCCCGTTCCACGGCGAGCTGGGCTCGCTGAACCCGGTCGTGATCACCGAGGCCGCGGCGGCCGAGCGCGCCGAGGCCATCGGTACGGGGCTGGCGGGCTCCATGACGCTGGGCGTCGGCCAGTTCTGCGTGAAGCCGGGTCTGGTGCTGGCGCCGGCCGGCGCGGCGGGCGACCGCCTGCTGAAGTCCCTGACGGACGCGGTCAGCGACACCGACGCGGGCGTCCTGCTCGACCACCGGATGCGCGACAACTTCGTCGCGGGGGTCGCCGAGCGGGCCGAACTGCCCGAGGTGGACGCGCCCGTGACACCGGGATCGGGCGGGGAGCACACGGTGAGCCCCGGCTTCCTGACGGTCCCGGCGCAGAAGCTGGCCGCCGAGAGCGAGTACGACCTGCTGCTCGAGGAGTGCTTCGGCCCGGTGACCGTGGTCGCCCGCTACGAGGACCAGACCGAGGCGAACGCGGTGCTCGCGCGGCTGCCCGGCAACCTCACCGCGACGGTCCACCTGTCCGAGGAGGAGGCGGCCGGCGAGGGACGCGGCGCGGAGATCCTCGCCGAACTGACGCCGCTCGCGGGACGGGTGCTCGTGAACGGGTGGCCCACCGGGGTGGCCGTGGCGCCGGCCCAGCACCACGGAGGGCCCTACCCGGCCACCACCTCGACGTCGACGTCCGTGGGCGGGACGGCGATCGAGCGGTGGCTGCGGCCGGTCGCGTACCAGGGCGCGCCGGAGGCGCTGCTGCCGCCGGAGCTGCGCGACGACAACCCGCTGGGGCTGCCCCGGCGGTACGACGGGCGTCTGGAGCGGTAGCGCTCCGCTTGCAGCCGCAGCGACGACGGACCCGCGGCCGTATGCCGGCCGCGGGTCCGTCGTGGCCGGGCGCGCAGTTCCCCGCGCGCCTTTCAAGGGTGCGGGGAACTGGCAGACTCGGGGCATGGATCTGGACATACCTGAACTTCCCTTCTCCCTGCGCTCCTACGGACCCGACGGGCACTGGTCGTACGAGGACGGGGTGCTGACCGGGTGGGCGGGGGCACGGCAGGACCGGTTCGTGCCGCCCACCGACGAAGGGCTGGACCCCGCCTCCGACGCGCCGCGGCTGCTCGGAGCGCCCGAAGGGGACTTCCAGCTCATCGCGCGCGTCACGGTCGGCTTCGCCGGTGCCTTCGACGCGGGTGTCCTCTACGCGCACGTGGGCGAGCGGGCCTGGGCCAAGCTCTGCCTCGAGAACTCCCCGGACGTGCCCACCGTCTGCACGGTCGTCACCCGGGGCCGTTCCGACGACGCCAACTCCTTCACCGTCGACGGCAGCTCGGTCTGGCTGCGGATCAGCCGCACCGGCCGCGCCTTCGCCTTCCACGCGTCGAAGGACGGCGAGCGCTGGACCTTCGTCCGCCTGTTCACCCTGGCCGACGAGAAGGAGACCGGCGCCGCCCTGGTCGGCTTCATGACCCAGTCGCCGATGGGCGAGGGCTGCGTGGTCACGTACGACCACATCGCATTCCGCCCGGACTGGCCGGCGGATCTGCGGGACGGTCGCTGAATTTCAGGCCTGCTTTTGAAAGCAGGCCTGATCCGGCTTTTATTCATTGCAGCTTCCCATGAACTTCTGCCCGGTTTCCCAAAGCCTAAACACTGCAGTTTCGCGAACGCCACTCTTGTAATTCGAGCAGGTCTCAGGGTGGTTTCGTCCTTGTGACGCAATCCACAATCGGTCCTTTTCGTCCGGTATTTTCCTGACAAAGTGGCGGTTTCAGCCGAGCCCACGCGCTGCCCGCGCCCGCGTGATAACACAAGCACTTCGCTTGTGTAACCCTTCCCGGCGGTGCAATTTTGATTTTTGCTGGGTAAATTCAACCGACATGACCGCCGCACAAGCAGACCTGCAAGCGGAATTCCTGGAAATGCCGGAAGGGCTTCGGATCGACCGTCCGCACGTGACGGACGGAGCCGCTCTCTGGCGCATCGCCAAGGACTCCGGAACCCTCGACCTGAACTCCTCCTACAGCTATCTGCTGTGGTGCCGTGACTTCGCCGGCACCTCCGCGGTGGCACGTACGGCCGACGGCGAACCGGTCGCCTTCGTCACCGGATACATCCGGCCCGAGCGCCCCCGCACACTCCTCGTGTGGCAGGTGGCCGTCGACGCGGCGCAGCGCGGACGCGGTCTCGCCGCCGCGCTCCTCGACGGACTGACCCGCCAGGTCGCCGGCCGGCACGAGCTGACCTCCCTGGAGACCACGATCTCCCCGGGCAACACCGCGTCCGAGCGGCTGTTCACCTCGTACGCCGCACGCCACGGCGCGGACGTCGAGCGTGAGGTCCTCTTCGACACGGGGCAGTTCCCCGACGGCCCGCACGACCCCGAGGTGCTGTACCGCATCGGCCCCCTGTCGTTCTGAACCCCCCACGCCCGAGGAGCACCGCCGTGACCATCACCCAGCCCGACCTGAGCGTCTTCGAGACCCTGGAGTCGGAGGTGCGCAGCTACTGCCGCAGCTGGCCCACCGTGTTCGACCGCGCCCAGGGCAGCCGCATGTACGACGAGGACGGCCACGCGTACCTCGACTTCTTCGCCGGCGCCGGCTCACTCAACTACGGACACAACAACCCGGTACTGAAACGGGCCCTGATCGACTACCTGGAGCGCGACGGCGTCACCCACGGCCTCGACATGTCGACGACCGCGAAACGCGGCTTCCTGGAGTCGTTCCAGAACATGGTGCTGCGGCCGCGCGACCTGCCGTACAAGGTCATGTTCCCCGGTCCGACGGGGACCAACGCCGTCGAGTCCGCGCTGAAGCTGGCCCGGAAGGTCAAGGGCCGCGAGGCGATCGTCTCCTTCACCAACGCCTTCCACGGCATGTCGCTCGGCTCGCTCGCGGTGACCGGCAACGCCTTCAAGCGGGCGGGCGCCGGCATCCCGCTCGTGCACGGCACGCCGATGCCCTTCGACAACTACTTCGAGGGCCAGGTGCCGGACTTCCTCTGGTTCGAGCGGCTGCTCGGGGACCAGGGCTCCGGCCTCAACAAGCCCGCCGCCGTGATCGTCGAGACGGTGCAGGGCGAGGGCGGCATCAACGTCGCCCGGGCCGAGTGGCTGCGCGCCCTCGCCGAGCTGTGCGAACGCCAGGACATGCTGCTGATCGTCGACGACATCCAGATGGGCTGCGGCCGCACGGGCGCCTTCTTCTCCTTCGAGGAGGCGGGGATCGTGCCCGACATCGTGACCGTCTCCAAGTCCATCAGCGGCTACGGGCTGCCCATGTCGCTGTGCCTGTTCAAGCCCGAGCTGGACATCTGGGAGCCGGGCGAGCACAACGGCACGTTCCGCGGCAACAATCCCGCCTTCGTGACGGCCGCCGCCGCCCTGCAGACGTACTGGTCCGACGGCCCCGCCATGGAGAAGCAGACCCGCACCCGTGGCGAGCAGGTCGAGCAGGCGCTGATCTCCGTCACCGAGGAGAACCTCGCCGACGTCAAGGAGTACCGCGGCCGCGGTCTGGTCTGGGGCCTGGAGTTCCACGACAAGGCGCGCGCGGGCCGGGTGGCCCACCGGGCCTTCGAACTCGGCCTGCTGATCGAGACGTCGGGCCCGGAGAGCGAGGTCGTGAAACTCCTCCCGGCGCTCACCATCACGCCCGACGAGCTGGACGAGGGCCTGCGCGTCCTGGCCCGCGCCGTCCGCGAGACGGCCTGAACCGCACCGCCCCCACAACCGCTCCCCCCACACCCGTACATCGGCCTGAGGAGGCTTCGTAGCACCGTGATAGTCCGTTCGTTCAAGGAGATCGAGGGCACCGACCGGCACGTGAAGTCCGCGTCGGGCACCTGGGAGAGCAAGCGCGTCGTCCTCGCCAAGGAGAAGGTCGGCTTCTCCGTGCACGAGACGATCCTGTACGCGGGTACGGAGACGTCGATGTGGTACGCGAACCACATCGAGGCCGTCGTCTGCGTGGAGGGCGAGGCCGAACTCACCGACGACGAGACCGGCAAGAAGTACACGATCACGCCGGGGACCACGTACCTCCTCGACGGCCACGAGAGGCACACGATGCGGATCAAGGAGGACTTCCGCTGCATCTGTGTCTTCAACCCGCCGGTGACCGGACGGGAGGACCACGACGAGAACGGCGTCTACCCCCTGCTGACCGAACCCGAGGAGGTCTGAACGATGACGACGATCACCGACCTGTACCCCAGCCGCGGCGACACCGAGGTCTCGGTGCCCCGGCAGGACCCGGTCGTGTGGAGCGAACCCGGCACACCGGGACCGATCCCGGGGGCCGACCTGCGGTCGTACGAGCGGGACGGCTTCCTCACCGTGGACCAGCTCATCGAGGACGACGAGGTCGCGCTCTACCGGGCCGAGCTGGAGCGCATGATCGCCGACCCCGCGGTCCGCACCGACGAGCGCTCGATCGTCGAGCCGCAGTCGCAGGAGATCCGCTCGGTCTTCGAGGTCCACCGGACCAGCGAGGTCTTCGCCCGGCTCGTGCGCGACGAGCGCCTGGTGGGCCGCGCCCGCCAGATCCTCGGTTCCGACGTGTACGTGCACCAGTCGCGGATCAACGTCAAGCCCGGGTTCGGCGCGAGCGGCTTCTACTGGCACTCGGACTTCGAGACCTGGCACGCCGAGGACGGTCTGCCGAACATGCGGACGGTGTCCGTCTCGATCGCGCTGACCGAGAACCACGACACCAACGGCGGCCTCATGATCATGCCGGGGTCGCACCGCACGTTCCTCGGCTGTTCCGGCGCCACGCCGAAGGACAACTACAAGAAGTCGCTGCAGATGCAGGACGCAGGCACGCCCTCCGATGAGGCGCTCACCGAGTTCGCGTCCCGGCACGGCATCAGGCTCTTCACGGGCCGGGCCGGCTCGGCGACCTGGTTCGACTGCAACTGCATGCACGGGTCGGGCGACAACATCACGCCGTTCCCGCGCTCGAACGTCTTCATCGTGTTCAACAGCGTGGAGAACGCGGCGGTGGAGCCGTTCGCGGCGCCGGTGCGCCGGCCCGAGTTCATCGGCGCGCGGGACTTCACCCCGGTGGGGTGACCGCCCGTACCCGCGGACGACGGGCCCGGTGCGCGACTCGTGCGAGTTCGGGCACCGGGCGGCCGGTGCGCCTGCAGCGCGGGGTGGTCCGTGCAGCCCTTCGCGCCGCCGCCCCGACCCCCGGGACGGCCGCGCGGCTCCCGCGCCGGGGACCGGCTACAGCCAGGCCAGGGACGCCGTCCGCGCCAGGTACACCAGCCTCGGTGCAACTCCGCGTCCGGGGAAGGCCGTTCGGGCGTGTGGGGAGTTGGCTCCACCGGCACCACCACCTCGTGCTGCCCTTGCTGGCGCCCCCGCGGGCCGCGCGCCAGTGGGCCGGACCGTCATCCGGACAGGACGTCCAGCAGACGGTCGACGTCGGCGGTCGTGTTGTACAGGTGGAAGGCGGCCCGCAGATGGCCCGCGCGGTCGGAGACCTCGATGCCCGCCCGGCTCAGGTCCGGCTGCCGGTGGCCGAGTCCCGGCACGGAGACGATGGCCGAGCCCGGCGCCGGGACCGGCTCCTGCCCGAGAGCGGCGAGACCGGCGCGGAAACGGTCGGCGAGGCCGAGGTCGTGGGCCCGTACGGCGTCCGTCCCCAGCTCCTCGAGCAGTTCGAGGGAGTGGCGGGCGCCGGCGTACGAGAAGAGGGCGGGGCTCTCGTCGAACCGCCGCGCGGAGTGGGCGAGTTCCTCGACCGGCCCGTAACAGCTGTCCCAGGGCTTCTCTCCCGCGACCCAGCCCGCGAAGACCGGCTCGAGTCCGCCGAAGTCCGCCGGAACGACGAGGAAGGCCACGCCCCGCGGGCAGACGAGCCACTTGAAGGCGACGGAGGAGACGTAGTCGTACGCGTCCGCGTCGATCGGCAGCCATCCGGCGGCCTGGGACGCGTCGACGTACGTACGGGCGCCGTGTTCGCGCGCCGCTTCGCGCAGCGCCGGCAGGTCGGCGATCCGGCCGTCCGCGGACTGCGCCGCGCTCACCGCGACGAGCGCGGTGCCGGGACGCACCGACTCGGCGATCCGCTCCAGCGGCACCGTGCGGACCTTGAGGTCGCGGCGCACATGGAAGGGGTTCACCACGGAGGTGAAGTCGGCCTCGGCGGTGAGGACCTCGGCGCCGGCGGGCAGCGAGGCGGCGATCAGCGCGGTGTAGACGGCGACCGACGCCCCGGCCGCGACCCGGCTGCCGGGGACGTGCAGCAGGCGGGCGAAGGAGGCGCGGGCCGCCTCCACATCGGCGAACATGTCCTGCGGCCGGCCGGCCGCCACGGACTCGACGCCGGCCCGCACGGCGGCCACCGCGCGGGCCGGCAGCAGCCCGGTGGCGGCAGTGTTCAGATAGGTGTTCTTCGCGGCGAACTCGGTACGCACGAGGTTCTCGAAGGTCTCCATGGGACCACTCTGGAGCCCGCGGAACCCTTCGTCCATTGCGTTCTTTTACGTGGTTCCGCGTAGGAACGCTTATAGGTGCACGTCAGTGCTGGTGGGGCACCGCGCAGCCGTCCGGGCCGCACGCCTCGGCGCCGTCCTGGCCGGGCCGCTGGATCAGCTTCAGCGGGGAGTGGTTCGCCCACGCCTGCTCCAGGGCCTGGCCGAAGACCTCGGCGGGCTGGGCACCGGAGACGCCGTACGTGCGGTCCAGCACGAAGAACGGCACGCCGTTCGCGCCGAGCTCGGCGGCCTCGCGCTCGTCGGCGCGGACGGCGTCGGCGTACGCCGACGGGTCGGCCAGCACCCGGCGGGCCTCGTCCGCGTCCAGGCCGGCGGAGACCGCCAGCCCGACGAGCCGCTCGTCGTCGCCGAAGACGGACCGCTCCTCGGCGAAGTTGGCCCGGTACAGGGCCTGGATCAGCTCGTCCTGCCGGCCGCGCTCCTTGGCGAGGTGCAGCAGCCGGTGCATGTCGAAGGTGCTGCCGTGGTCGCGGTCGCGGGTGCGGTAGTCCAGGCCCTCCGCGGCGGCCTGGGTGCCGAGGTTCTCCTCGCCGGCCTGCGCCTGTGCCTCGCTCATGCCGTACTTCTCGGTGAGCATCCGGACGACGGGCTGGATGTCGTCCTTGGCGCGGCCGGGGTCGAGCTCGAAGGAGCGGTGCACGACCTCGACGTCGTCGCGGTGCGGGAAGGCCTGCAGGGCCTTCTCGAAGCGGGCCTTGCCCACGTAGCACCACGGGCAGGCGATGTCGCTCCAGATCTCGACGCGCATGTCTCCGACACTCCCTTTGTTCACGGTCCGGCCCCGCCGGGTACGTGAACGTTCAAGGTCCGACGGTTCATTCCCCGCGGGCCGGTGGAAGTGCTCGCGCAGTTCCCCGCGCCCCTGAAAAGCGAAAGACCGGGGCGCGGCCCCGTCTCTCAGGGGCGCGGGGAACTGCGCGGCCCGCCCCCGCGGGCCCGCGGGCGACGTCCGTCCCGCGCGGGCCGGCGGAGCGGACGTTCAGGCCGTTGTCAGAGCCGTACGCAGCGCGGCCAGGCAGCGGTCCACGACCGCCTCGTCCGCCGCCGCACCGTAGTGGTTGACGCGGATCATCGACGACGCCAGCGGCCCGCCGCCCGCGGCCAGCGGAAGGGTGGGGTCCGAAGCCAGCGCCCGACCCACCACACCGGCGGCGTCGACCCCCGGAGGGGTCCGCAGCGTCGTGGCGACCGGCGCCGCGTCCGAGGCCTCGTACACGTACGGCTCCAGCCCCCCGCCCAGCGCGAGCGCCCCCGCACGGGTGGCGGCGGCCGCCGACGCGTGGCGGGCCGTCACCGTCTCCAGCCCCTCCGCCTCGATCCGCTCCACGCACGCCTCCAGCGCCAGCATCTCCAGCTGCGCAGGAGCGTGCGGCAGCACCGTGCGCCCGGCGTCGACCCACCGCTCCTTCCAGTCCAGCAGCGACAGGTAGGAGCGCCGCGGAGCGTGCGGGTTCGCGGCCATCCGGGCCCACGCCCGCTCGCTCACCGACACCGCCGAGACCCCTGCGGGCCCGCCCATCGCCTTCTGCGCCCCGATCACGCACAGGTCCACGCCCCACGCGTCCGGCAGCACCGGCTCGGCGCCGATCGAGGCCACCGCGTCCAGGTAGAAGAGCGCGCCGTGCTCGCGTACGGCCTCGCCGATCTGCGCGACCGGGTTGGTGTTCCCGGTGGCCGCCTCCGCGTGCACCAGGGAGACGAAATCGATCTCCGGGTGCTCGGCGAGGGCCTCGCGGACCTGCGCGGCCGTGACCGCCGTGTGGAAGGGGACCGCCAGGTCGTGCACGGTCGCACCGCAGTCCCGCAGCCAGTCGCCGAACGTCTGCCCGTACGGACCCGTGATCACGTTGAGGGCCGTCGTGCCGGGACCCGCGGCGCCACGGATGGCCCCCTCCAGCGGCAGCAGTGCCTCGCCCTGCGTGATCACGACGTCCTGCGAGGTGGAGAGCAGCCGCGCCACCCGGTCCTCGATCGCCGCGAAGTGCGCCGCGCTCAGCGGTGCGAGGTCCAGGAAGGGATGGTTCACGGCGTTGCTCTCTTCACTCACGGGGTAGGCAGCAACGAGCGTAACCGCCGTCCCGCCGGCCGTCCCCCCGGCGATCACGGGGCCGGGTGCCGACCGGGCCATGGGATCGGTTTGAGAGCCTCAAACAAATCCTTATAATCAGAAGCCACAGTTCCCCCACAGGAGGTCACCCCTCGTGAAGACCGTCCCCGCGCGCCGGACCCGCATCCTGGCCGCCATCACCGCGACGGCCGGGCTGCTGCTCGTCGCAGGCTGCTCCTCGGACGACGACGGGGGCAAGAAGACCACCGCGAACGGGGTCGAACTCGTCAAGAGCGGACAGCTCACCACCTGCACGCACCTGCCGTATCCGCCGTTCCAGTCGGTGATCGACGGCAAGGAGCAGGGCTTCGACGTCGCGCTCGTCGACCTGGTGGCCGAGGACCTGGGCGTGAAGCAGCACATCCTCGACCAGCCCTTCGAGAACTTCAAGACCGGCGGATCCCTCAACTCCGGCCAGTGCGACCTCGCCGCGGCCGGTATGACGATCACCGAGGAGCGCAAGAAGAACGTCGCCTTCTCCGACCCGTACTTCGAGGCCACCCAGGGCATCCTGGCCGACAAGAAGAGCGGCATCTCCTCCCTCGCGGACCTCAAGGGCAAGAAGGTCGGCGCGCAGGCGCAGACCACCGGCGAGGAGTTCGCGAAGAGCAAGGGCCTGAACCCGGTCTCCTTCGAGTCCTCGGACGCCCTCCTCAACGGCCTGCGCACCGGCCAGGTCAAGGCCGTCGTCATCGACTACCCGGTCGTCCAGGGCTGGCTGAAGGACAAGGCCAACGCCGCCGCCTTCGAGGTCGCCGACAACATCAACACCGGTGAGGAGTACGGCTTCACCATGAAGAAGGGCAACACCAAGCTCCTCGAAGCCGTCAACAAGGCGCTGGCGGACGCGAAGTCGGACGGCACGTACAAGAAGCTGTACGAGAAGTGGATCGGCCCGTACGACGAGAACGCCGCCTCCGCTTCCCCGTCCGCCTCCTCATGAGCGAGGCCGGCACCCGGGACCGGCCCCGCCGGAAAGGCCTGAGCAGGCGGCAGAAGCGGGCCGTGTCGCGCGGCGTCCAGTACGCGGTGTTCGTCGCCGCGCTGGTCGCCTTCGGCGTCACGGCCGACTGGGAGCAGCTGCGCAACCAGTTCGCGCAGGTCGACCTGGCCGAGCGGATGTTCCCGGACATCATCACGCTGGCTCTGAAGAACACCGTCCTCTACACAGTGTCCGGCTTCGTCTTCGGCCTCGTCCTCGGCGTGGTCGTCGCCCTGATGCGGCTCTCGTCGGTCGGCCCGTACCGCTGGCTGGCCGGCATCTACATCGAGATCTTCCGCGGACTGCCCGCCCTGCTGATCTTCATCTTCGTGGGCGTCGCCGTGCCACTGGCGTTCCCCGGCACGGAGATCCCCGGCGGCACGTACGGGAAGGTCGCGCTCGCGCTCGGCCTGGTGGCCGCCGCGTACATGGCGGAGACGATCCGCGCCGGCATCCAGGCCGTCCCCAAGGGGCAGATGGAGGCGGCCCGTTCGCTGGGCTTCTCCCATGCCCGGGCGATGGTCTCCATCGTCATCCCGCAGGCGTTCCGCATCGTGATCCCGCCGCTCACCAACGAGTTGGTCCTCCTGTTCAAGGACTCCTCGCTGGTGCTGTTCCTCGGGGTCACCCTGGAGGAGCGCGAACTGTCCAAGTTCGGGCGCGACCTGGCCAGCGAGACCGCCAACTCCACACCGATCCTGGTGGCGGGCCTGTGCTACCTGCTGGTCACGATCCCGCTCGGTTTCGTCGTACGCCGCCTCGAGACGAAGGCCGGGGAGGCCACCAAGTGAACACCGAGAAGAGCGACGACGGCCGGGACGGCGGCGGTACGCCGGAGATCCGGGTCCGCGGTCTGCGCAAGGCCTTCGGCGACAACGAGGTGCTGCGCGGCATCGACCTGGAGGTCGGCGCCGGTGAGGTGGTGTGCGTCATCGGCCCCTCCGGTTCCGGCAAGTCGACCCTGCTGCGCTGCGTGAACCTCCTGGAGGAGCCGACCGGCGGGCAGGTCTTCGTCGGCGGCACCGAGATCACCGACCCGGACGTCGACATCGATGCCGTACGCCGCCGGATCGGCATGGTCTTCCAGCAGTTCAACCTCTTCCCGCACCTGACGGTGACCGACAACCTGACGCTGCCGCAGCGCCGGGTGCTGGGCCGGGGCAAGGAGGAGGCCGCGCAGGTCGCCGCCGAGAACCTGCGGCGCGTCGGGCTCTCCGAGAAGGCGACGGCCTATCCCGGCTCGCTCTCCGGCGGCCAGCAGCAGCGCGTCGCCATCGCCCGGGCGCTCGCCATGGGCCCCGAGGTGATGCTCTTCGACGAGCCCACCTCGGCGCTCGACCCGGAACTGGTCGGGGACGTCCTCGCCGTGATGCGGATGCTCGCCGACGAGGGCATGACCATGATGGTCGTCACCCACGAGATGTCCTTCGCACGCGAGGTCGCCGACCGGGTCGTCTTCATGGACGGCGGCGTCATCGTGGAGCAGGGCCCCCCGGCCCAGGTCATCGGCGCCCCGACTCACGACCGGACCCGCCACTTCCTCTCCCGCCTGCTGGACCCGGCGATGGCGGACGTGGAGGAGGGAACCCCGGACCGGTCGGGCAAGCCCCTTTAGAGGCGCGGAGAACTGCGCGGCCGGCCCTCGCCGGCCGGCCCCACCGGCCTGCAGCCGACGCACATGCCTGACGAACTAGGCTGCCGCACATGAGTGAACAGCCGGCGGTACTGCACGTGAAGGGCCGGGTACTGGTCGCCCCCGACGACGCCAGGGACGAACTCTGGGTCGTCGGCGGCAAGGTCACGTACGAGCGGCCCGCCGCCGCCCGGGACGTCCGTACCCTCGACGGCTGGGTCCTGCCGGGGCTGGTGGACGCCCACTGCCACGTGGGCCTCGGCCCGCACGGCGCGGTCCCCGACGACGAGTCGCAGAAGCAGGCCCTGGCCGACCGGGAGGCCGGGGCGCTGCTGCTCCGGGACGCGGGTTCGCCCGCGGACACCCGGTGGGCCGACGACCGCGACGACCTCCCGAAGATCATCAGGGCGGGCCGCCACATCGCCCGCACCCGCCGCTACATCCGCGGCTTCGCGCACGAGATCGAGCCGGCCGACCTGGTCGCGTACGTGGCCCGGGAGGCCCGCCGCGCGGACGGCTGGGTCAAGCTGGTGGGTGACTGGATCGACCGCGGAACGGGCGATCTCGCCGCCTGCTGGCCGCGCGACGCGGTCGAGGCGGCGATCGCCGAGGCACACCGGCTCGGCGCCCGCGTCACCGCGCACTGCTTCGCCGAGGACTCGCTGCGGGACCTCGTCGAGGCGGGCATCGACTGCGTCGAGCACGCCACCGGGCTGACCGAGGACACGATCCCGCTCTTCGCCGAACGAGGCGTCGCGATCGTCCCGACCCTCGTCAACATCGCGACCTTCCCGCGGCTCGCCGCCGCGGGCGACGCCGGCTACCCGCGGTGGTCCGCGCACATGCGGCGGCTGCACGAGCGGCGCTACGACACCGTGCGCGCCGCCTACGACGCCGGCATCCCGGTGTTCGTCGGCACCGACGCGGGTGGCACGCTCCCGCACGGTCTGGTGGCGGCGGAGGTCGCCGAGCTGGTGACCGCCGGCATCCCGCCCGTGGCCGCGCTCTCGGCCACCACCTGGGGTGCCCGCGCCTGGCTGGGACGGCCCGGCCTGGAGGAGGGCGCTCCGGCCGACCTCGTCGTGTACGAAGAGGATCCGCGGGCGGACGTCCGCGTCCTCGCGGCCCCGAGCCGGGTGGTCCTCAACGGCCGGGTCCACTGACACAGAGTGACCGCGAGCGCGGGTGTGCGGGATCCGTCCTCCCTCTGCCGCCCGGAGGAACGTACGTGCCGGGTGATTCGAGGCGACCCCGTACGTCGCGGGTGGGGCGGTCGCGCTGCTCGCCGCGGGGGGTGGGGCGGTGGCCCTGTCCCGGCGTCGGAGGGGCTGACCACCTAGGGGCGCCCCCCGACGGGCCGGGTCGCGTGTCGGCTGCGGGCCGGTGGGGGCCGGTCGCGCAGTTCCCCGCGCCCCCGGCGGGGCGGGGCGCAGCCCCGGTTTTCAGGGGCGCGGGGAACTGCGCGAGCAACCCCTACCGGCCTGCGGGTGCGGCGGGCGTCAGCCGTGGGTTCCCCGGTCCGCGCCGCCGGCGAGGGTCAGGGACTGGTCCAGGGCCTGGAGGAAGCGGTTGACCGTGGCGCGGTCACGGACCGCCAGGCGGAGCCAGGTGTCGTCCAGCCCCGGGAACGTGTCACCGCGCCGCACCGCGAAGCCGAGCCGGCGCAGCCGGGTGCGCACAGCCGTCGCCCCGGGCAGGCCGACCAGGACGAACGGCCCCTCCGCGGGCCCGACGACCCGGACGCCGTCGGACGCGAACTCCGCGAGCCCGGCCAGCAGATGCGCCCGGTCCGTGGCCACACGGCACGCCGCCCGCGCCTGCTCGGCGAGGGCCGGCCCGGTCATGCACGCCTCCGCGGCGGCCAGCGCCGGCGTGGACACCGGCCACAGCGGCTGCCCCCGCCCGAGCTCACCGATCGTCCCGGGCGCCGCCAGCACGTACCCGATCCGCAGCCCCGCGAGCCCCCACGTCTTCGTGAGGCTGCGCAGCACCACGAGCCCCGGCACGTCGGTGCGCCCCGCGAGGGCCTCCCGCTCGTCCGGCACCGCGTCCATGAACGCCTCGTCCACCACCAACGTCCGCCCCGGACGCGCCAGTGCGGTGATCGAGGCGGCCCGATGGAGGACGGACGTGGGATTGGTCGGGTTGCCGATCACGACCAGGTCCGCCTCCTCGGGAACGGCCGACGGATCGAGCCGGAACCCCTCCTCGGGCCGCAGCAGTACCCGGTCCACCCGGTGCCCCGCGTCCCGCAGCGCCGCCTCCGGCTCGGTGAACTGCGGGTGCACGACCACCGGGTGACGGACCTTCAGCGCGCGGGCGAGCAGCACGAAGGCCTCGGCGGCCCCGGCCGTGAGCAGCACCCGCTCCACGGGCAGCCCGTGGCGCGCCGCGACGGCGGCCCGCGCGGCCCGCCCGTCCGGGTAGGCGGCCAGCCCGCCCAGCGACCCGGCGATGTGCTCGCGCAGCCAGTCCGGGGGAGTGCCGGCCCGGACGTTCACCGCGAGGTCGACCAGCGCCGAGCCGTCGTCCCGCACCTCCGCGTCACCGTGGTGCCGGAGGTCGTACGACCACGGCGACGGCGGTGCCTGCCCGCCGGAGCCGGTGCCCCGCGGACCGGAGCCGCCGTCCCCGCCGCCGTTGCCGCCGCTGTCAGTGCGCATGGGAGTGCGCGTGACTGTCGTGGTGGTGTCCGTGGTGGTGTCCCTCGTCGTCCGGGTGGAAGTGCGGCTGCTGCGCGGCCCCCACCTTGTCCTCGAAGCCTGGCAGCGCGATGCGGTAGACGCAGGAGTCGCAGTTCATCCGCAGGTCGCCCTCGATCGCCTCGCGGTAGCGCTCCATCACCAGGTCGAGCAGCTCGGGCTCCGGTCCGATGACGTCGGCGCAGCGCACCTCGACCTCCGGGTGCGCCGCCGCCCACCCCTCGGTCTGCTGCCGGACCCGGTCCGGGAGGATGCCGGTGAACAGGAAGTAGGGCAGCACGACGACCCGTCGCGCGCCGAGCTTCGCACAGCGGTCCAGGCCCGACGGCACGTCCGGCGCGGCCAGCGACACGAACGCCGTCTCCACGCCCGCGTACCCCCGCCCCTCCCACAGCAGCCGTGCCGCCTTGTGGACCTCCGCGTTGGCGTCCGGGTCGGTCGAGCCGCGCCCGACGAGCAGCACGGTCACCCCGGCCCGGTCCTCGGGCGTGCGCGCCGGGCCGCCGAGCGCCTCGTCGAGCCGCCGCTCCAGCACGGTGAGGAGGGCGGGGTGCGGGCCCAGCGGACGCCCGTAGGTGTACGAGACCCCGGGGTGCCGCTCCTTCTCGCGGGCCAGCGCCGCCGGGATGTCGCCCTTGGCGTGCCCGGCGGACACGAGCATCAGCGGGACCGCGGCGAACCGGCGCACCCCCTGGTCGACCAGCTCGGTCACGGCGTCGCCGAGCGGCGGCGGGGAGAGCTCGATGAAGCCGCCCGCCACCGGCAGGCCGGGGTTGCGGCGGCCCAGCTCCCGGACGAAGTCACGGAACGCCTCGGCTCCGGCATCGTCCCGGGTGCCATGGCCGGCGATGAGCAGGGCGGGGGCGGGGGTGGTCACGGGTTCTCCTTCAGGGGCGTAACGAGGTGAGCGGGGTGCCCGAAGCGGGCGGGACGCCCGGGGTGGGCGAGGTGCACGGGCCGAGCGGGGGGACGGTGCCGGCCGCGAACGGGCGCCGGGCAGCCGGTGCACCGACAGCCGATGTGCCGGCACTCGATGTGCCGGCACTCGATGTGCCGGCAACCGGTGCGCCGGCGGCCGGTGTGCCCGCAGGCGGCGTACGAGGCGGCGGTGCGGCTCACTTCGGCTCCTCCTGCCAGCGGTAGCCGCGCGGTGTCACCATGCGGCCGGCGATCTCACGGGTCGCCGTGTTGCCCACGGTCACCACCGTCATCATGTCCACCGTGGTGGGGTCAAGACCCGCGAGCGTGGTGACCCGGCTGGATTCGTCCGTCCGTGAGGCGTTGCGCACGACTCCCACGGGTGTCGCCGGCTCCCGGTGACGGGCGAGGATCGCGAGCGCCTCGGGCAGCTGCCAGTCACGGCCCCGGCTGCGCGGGTTGTAGAAGGTGACCACGATGTCGGCCTCGGCCGCGGCGCGTACCCGGCGCTCGATGACCTCCCACGGCGTGTGCAGGTCGGAGAGGCTGATCGACACGTGGTCGTGGCCGAGCGGCGCGCCCAGGATCGCCCCGGCGGCGAGCGCGGCGGTGACCCCCGGGACGCCGACCACGTCGATGTCGTCGGACGCCTCCGCGAGCGCGGGCGACGCCATCGCGTACACCCCCGCGTCCCCGCTGCCGATCAGCGCGACGGCCCGGCCGCGCCGGGCCTCGGCCACGGCCGTGCGGGCCCGCTCCTCCTCGGCGCCGAGCCCCGACTCCAGGACCCGGGTGCCGGGGCGGAGCAGGTCGCGGATCTGGTCGACGTACTGGTCGAGGCCGACGAGCACGGAGGCCCGGCGCAGCTCGTCCTTCGCACGCGGGGTGAGCAGGTCCCGGGCGCCCGGTCCGAGCCCGACCACCGCGAGCCGCCCGCGCGCGGGCCGGCGTACGACCGCACAGGTCGCCATCGCCGGCCGCGCGGCCGACTTCCGCTTGGGGACCAGCAGTTCACCGCCGCGTACGAGGGCCGCGGCCTCGGCGACCGAGGGCGTCCCGACGGCGGCGAGCGGCGCGTCCGAGGGGTTCGGCACGTCGATCCCCGCCAGCTCCCCGGCGCTGTACGTCACCACGGGCACCCCGAGCCGCGCGGCGGCCCCGAGAATGCCGGGCTCGTCGGCCTTCGCGTCGACGGTGGCCAGCTCGGCGACCGACTTCGCGGACAGACCGGCGTCCCGCAACGCGTCCTCGACGAGTCCGAGCACCTCCTCGACCGGGGCCCCCTTGGAGGCCCCGACGCCGACGACGAGGGACGGCGGACGCAGCACGACCTCACGCTCGGCGGGCCCGGCGGCCCTGTCGGTCACCCGGATCGAATACCCGGCCTCGGAATCGGCCTCGGAATCGGCCTCGGAACCGGCGTCGGCGGCGGTGGCGGTGACGACGGCGGCCGGGAGCGGCGGCAGCGGCCAGGCCAGCTCGGCGTGCAGGGCGACCGGTCCACCGTCCAGCACGGCCCGCGACACCCCCGCCACGTCACCCTCCACGGGGAACCCGAGCGTGTCGAGCCCCGGCACACCGACCGCGTCGGTGGCGGTCGTCACGACGGGCCGGGCACCGAGCAGGTCCCCGATCGCGAGGGCGAGTTCGTTGGCACCGCCGCCGTGGCCCCCGACCAGGGACACCGCGAACCGGCCGCCCTCGTCGACGCAGACGACCCCGGGATCGGCGGCCTTGTCGGAGAGCAGCGGCGCGACGAGCCGCACCACGGCCCCCGTGGCGAGGAAGCACACGAGCTGCTCGCACTCCGCGAACGCCCGCCGCACGGCGTCCCCCACGGGCCCCTCGTACACGCGGGTACGGCCGGGCCAGGCCGAGGCCACCCGCCGGGCGCCCGCCGCTCCGGCCGCCGTCGCGGAAATCAGGCCGATCACTGTGCGACTCCTTCATCACTACGGACATCACTGCGCACCGGAGGCCGGACGCCCCACAGCAGGAACACGGGGTTGGTCGCCGCGAGCCGGGTGACGTCCCCCGGCAGCGGCGCCAGACGGGACGACTGCAGCAGTACGCCGCCGCAGTCGAGCCCGGCCGCGACGAGCGCCTCCCGCACGGCGGGCACCCGGTCGAGCGCGGCCATCGCCACCACGACCGACCGCCGGGCCCGCCGCGCGCAGGCCGTCACGACGGCGGGCAGGTCCCGGCCGCCCCCGCCGACGAACACGGCGTCGGGGTCGGGCAGGCCGGACAGCACGGCCGGCGCGGCCCCGTGCACGACGCTCACGTCGACGCCGTGCGCGGCCGCGTTGGCGCGCACCCGCTCCACGCCGTCCCCGGTCTTCTCCACGGCGGTCACGGCGGCGCCGAACCGCGCGCACTCCACCGCGACCGAGCCGGAGCCCGCGCCGATGTCCCACACGTGGTCGCCGAGCCGCGGCCCGAGCCGGGCCAGCGCCAGCGCCCGCACCTCGAACTTGGTGATCATCGAGTCCCGGTGCGTGAACTCGTCCTCGGCCAGCGCCCACCGGGAGGGACCGGGCGCCGCCCCGGCGACCGTGCGCACGGGGGAGAGGACCCGCGGCTCGTCGAGGCACAGCACGACGTTCACCGCCCGGCCCCAGTCGCGTACGGCGGCCTCGGCGGGCGTGACCCGCTCCACCCGCTCACCCGAGGCCGCCCCCGCGTCCGATCCGAGGGCCGACGCCACCACGAGCACCCGGTCGCCGGACCGCGCCAGCGCCGCGCCGAGTTCGGCCGGGCCCGAGCCGGGACCGGTCAGCACGGCGACCTTCGGGTGCGCCCGGCAGACGTTCACCGCGGTCCGCAGGTCACGCCCGTGCGCGCTCACCACCACCGCGTCGTCCCAGGTCAGCCCGGCCCGCGCGAAGGCGGTGGCGACGGACGACACCGCGGGGTGGACGGTCAGCCGGCCGGCTCCGAACCGCTCGGCGAGCGCCCGTACGATCCCGAAGAACCCGGGGTCCCCGGAGGCCAGCACGACGACCTGCCCCCGGCCGGCGGCAGCCGCGTCCCCCTCCCGTCCGCCCTTCGCCGCCTTCTCCAGGTGGCGCTCGATCGCGTCGAGGGCGGGGGCGAGCGGTCCGAGGACGATCCGCGCGGCCGTGTCCGGCGGCGCCGCGGCCGCCAGATGGCGCCGGGCGCCCACGACGAGCCCCGCCCCGTCCAGCGCGGCTGCGGCCTCCGGGGGCAGGGGCGCCCCCGTGCCCGTACCGACGACGGTGATCACGTGGTGGCACCCCGCGTGCGCAGCGCTCTGCGCGCCTCGGGGTCGGCCTTGCGGAAGCCGTGGAAGTGGCCCGGGTGGTAGAGGTGCGAGCGCGTGCCCCGCGCTTCGAGGGCCGGGCCGACCAGGAACAGCGTGTGCTTCCAGAGCTTGTGCTCCTTGACGGTCTCCTCCAGCGTGCCGATCGTGCACCGCACGATCAGCTCCTCGGGCCAGGTCGCCTGGTAGGCGACCACGACCGGGGTGGAGGTGGGGTAGCCGCCCTCCAGCAGCTCCCGTACGAGCTGCCCGCTGCGGGCGGCCGACAGGAACAGGGCCATGGTGGTGCCGTGCCGCGCGAACTCCCGTACCTCCTCGCCCGGCGGCATCGGCGTCTTGCCGCCGCCGAGCCGGGTGAGGATCACGGACTGGGCGACCTCGGGGATGGTCAGCTCGCGCTGCGCGAGCGCGGCCACGGCCGAGAAGGACGAGACACCGGGCACGATCTCGGTGGCGATACCGATCTCCGCGCACCGGTCGACCTGCTCCTGCGTACCGCCCCAGAGCGCGGGGTCGCCCGAGTGGATGCGGGCCACCTTCAGTCCTCCGGCGGCGGCCCGCCCGTACACCGCGACGACGTCCTCCAGCGACATCGTCGCCGAGTCGAGGATCTCCGCGTCCGCGCGGGCATGCTCGAGGACCTCCGCCTGCACCAGGCTGGCCGCCCAGATGACGACGTCCGCCTCGGCGATCGCGCGGGCCGCACGGAAGGTCAGCAGGTCTGCGGCGCCGGGACCGGCCCCGACGAAGGTCACCTTGCCGGTGCGGTCATCGGACATGGGACGGTTCCTTTCCGGAAAGCCACGAGGGCTCGGGAGTGCGGCGGACGTGCGGGGAAGCGGGTTGATCGGATAGCAAGGGCGTATGGCGGTGTTCGTCGCGCTCGGCGCGTTCCTCATGACGCTGGCCGGCGGCTGGACGGCGCAACGCGTCACCGACCGCCGCCACCTGGTACTCGGCCTGGCCGGCGGCCTGATGCTGGGGGTCGTCGGCCTCGACCTGCTGCCCGAGGCGCTCGACGCGGCGGGCGGCGAGGTCTTCGGCGTGCCGGCCGCGCTGCTGCTCTTCGTGGCCGGCTTCCTCGCCGCCCACATGGTGGAACGCCTGCTGGCCGTGCGCCAGGCCTCGCACGGCGGCGGGGAGCACGACGGCCGGACGCCCGAGGTGGGCCTGACGGCCGCCGCCGCGATGACCGGCCACAGCGCCATGGACGGTGTGGCGATCGGCGCGGCCTTCCAGGTGGGCGGCGGCATGGGAGCCGCGGTGGCGGTCGCGGTGATCGCCCACGACTTCGCGGACGGCTTCAACACGTACACGATCACGACCCTGTACGGGAACGCCCGCCGCAAGGCGGTCGCGATGCTCTGCGCGGACGCCGCGGCCCCGGTGGCGGGCGCCGCCTCGACCCTGCTGTTCACGATCCCCGAACGCCTGCTCGGCGGGTATCTCGGCTTCTTCGGCGGCGCGCTCCTCTACCTCGCGGCGGCCGAGATCCTCCCCGAGGCCCACCACGAGCACCCGGCCCGCTCCACCCTGCTGTGCACGCTCGCCGGGGTGGCCTTCATCTGGCTGGTGGTGGGCATCGCGGAGTGAGCCGGAGCACAGCGGACCGGAGCGCGGCGGACCGGACCCTGGGAGGGTTTCGGCGGACGTCACAGCTTGCCGCCGCGCCCGCCGTCGCGCCGGGCGGGCGCGATGAGCGTGGAGAGGTACGGCAGCGGGGCCCCGTCCAGTTCCGCGGCGCCGCTGATCGACTCCTCGGGCAGCCCCAGCGCGGATCCCCACACGGCGTCGTCGATCCGGCCGGTCTCCCGCAGGGCCGCCGCGACCTCCTGCGCCTGCCGCCCGAACTTGTACGCGACGACGGTCCCGGGCCCGTTCAGGGCGTCCTTGAGGACACCGGACCCGGCGGTGACGGGCACGAGCGTCAGCGGCTCGGTCCCCTCGGTCAGGACCGCGCCGGACCGGGCGGCGAGGTCCTGCATGGCGGTGATGCCGGGCACGGTCTCGACGAGCGTGCCCGGCACGAGCCGCTGGACGGTCTGCGCGAGATAGGTGAACGTCGAGTACACGTTCGGGTCGCCGATGGTGGCGAAGGCGACGCTGCCGTGCGTACGCAGCAGCTCGGCCACCCGTCTGCCGGCGACGTCCCAGGCGCTCTCGCGGCGGCCCCGGTCGGAGCGTTCGTTGAGCGCGAAGACGACCCGGACGACCTTCTCCCTCTCCACGTAGTGCAGCACGGTCGCCTCGGCCCGCCCGGGCTCCCCGCCGTCCTTCCCGTCGGGCGCGGCCATCACGGGCACGACGACGACCTCCGCCGCCCGGAGCCGGTTGACGCCCTTGACGGTCACCAGCTCGGGGTCCCCGGGCCCGACCCCGACCCCGATCAGCCTGCTGTCGCCCATGACCGGACACACCTCTCCACGAACCGACGGGCGACGCCGGGAGCGGCCGCCCAGTGCGTGTGCAGATAACTCGCGTGCACACCTTGCTGTACGAAACCCTCGAGCCGCCGCGCCGGAGCGCGCATCCCCCAGGCGGCGACCGCCCCCGCCCCCGGTTCGACGACGGTCCGGTGGAACTCGTGCCCGCGCATCCGGGTGCCCGCCTCGGCCAGCACGCTGTCGGACACCGCCACGGCGTCCCGGTACCCGAGCGTCAGCCGCTCCTCCATCCGCGCCGAGGCGTCGATGACCCCGCACATCGGCAGCGAGTCGAGCTCGCGGGCGAGGTAGAGCAGCCCCGCGCACTCGGCGGCGACGGGCGCGCCGCTCTCGGCGAGCGCGGCCACGGCCTTGCGCAACGGCTCGTTGGCGGACAGCTCCGGCCCGTACACCTCGGGGAACCCGCCTCCGACGACCAGTCCCCGGGTCCCGTCGGGCAGTCGCTCGTCCCGCAACGGATCGAAGCCGACGACCTCCGCCCCGGCGGCCCGCAACAACTCGACATGCTCGGCATAGGAAAAACTGAAAGCTGCCCCACCGGCGACGGCGACGACGGGAGCTCGTTTCCTCAGCCCGTCCGGCGCCTTGTTCAGCCCGTCCGGCGTTCGAGGACAAGGGGGGTCCGGGGGCGCGGCCCCCGGGGCAGGGACGGGAAGGGGCGGCGGGGGCGAGACAGCCAGGGCCTCCGCCGCATCCCAGGCGCCACCGGCCAACGCCCCGGCCCCCCGCGCCAACGCGAACAACGCGTCCAGATCACACCCGTCCCGCACCTGCGCGGCCATCGCGGCAACAGCCTCGACCGCCTCGGCCCGCCGCTCGGCGACCGGCACCAGCCCAAGGTGCCGGGAAGGCGTCGAGACCTGCGGAGCCCGCCGCAGAACCCCCAGCACCGGCACCCCCGCCTGGTCCAGCGCCTCCCGCAGCAGTGCCTCGTGCCGGTCGGACCCGACCTTGTTGAGGATCACCCCGCCGATCCGCACCTGCGGATCCCAGGAGGCGAACCCGTGCACGAGCGCGGCCACCGACCGCGACTGCGACGAGGCGTCCACGACCAGCACGACGGGCGCCCGCAGCAGCTTCGCCACCTGGGCGGTGGAAGCCAGCTCCCCTTCCCCGGACGCCCCGTCGAACAGCCCCATCACCCCCTCGACGACGGCGAGATCGCAGCCGTCGGCCCCGTGCGCGAACAGCGGCGCGATCAATTCCGCCCCGCACATGTAGGCGTCGAGATTGCGCCCCGCCCGCCCGGTGGCGAGCGCGTGGTAGCCGGGATCGATGTAGTCGGGCCCCACCTTGTGCGGGGACACGGCCAGCCCCCGCGCGGCGAACGCGGCCATCAGCCCCGTGGCGACGGTGGTCTTGCCGCTGCCCGAGGAAGGCGCGGCGACGACCAGCCGGGGGACGGAGGACGTCACCACTCGATGCCCCTCTGCCCCTTCTGACCGGCGTCCATCGGGTGCTTGACCTTGGACATGTCGGTCACGAGGTCGGCGGCCTCCACGAGCTTCTCCGGAGCGTTGCGCCCGGTGATCACGACGTGCTGGGTGCCGGGCCGGTCCCGCAGCACGGCGACCACCTCGTCGACATCCACCCAGCCCCAGTGCATGGGGTACGCGAACTCGTCGAGCACGTACAGCTTGTACGTCTCGGCGGCGAGGTCCCGCTTGACCTGCTCCCAGCCCTCGCGGGCCTTCTCCTCGTTGTCCAGCTGCGCGTCGCGCTGCACCCACGACCAGCCCTCGCCCATCTTGTGCCAGTCGACGGACCCGCCCTCACCGCTGGCCCCGAGGACGCGCAGCGCGTTCTCCTCGCCGACCTTCCACTTCGCGGACTTGACGAACTGGAACACCCCGATGGGCCACCCCTGGTTCCAGGCACGCAGCGCGAGCCCGAAGGCGGCGGTGGACTTGCCCTTGCCGATCCCGGTGTGCACGACGACGAGCGGCCGGTTCCGTCGCTGACGGGTCGTCAGCCCGTCCTCGGGCACGACACTCGGCTGTCCCTGCGGCATTACGCGGTCCTCCTGCTGTCGCTCCTGCGGTCGCCCCGGACATCCCTGACCAGACCGGCGATCGAGTCGGCCCGCAGCTCGTCGAGCGTCACCGCGGTGCCGCCGAGCTCGCCCGCGAGCTGCCCGGCGAGTCCGAGCCGTACGGGCCCCGACTCGCAGTCGACGACGACGGAGGCGATCTCGTCGGCGGCGAACAGCCGGGCGGCCCGCCCCGCGAGTGCCACCGGTTCGGGGCCTCCGGTGGCCCGCCCGTCCGTCACCAGCACGACCAGCGCGCGCCGCGCCGGATCCCGCAACCGCTCCACCCGCAGCACGTCGTGCGCCCGCAGCAGCCCGGCCGCGAGCGGCGTACGCCCGCCGGTGGGCAGCGACTCCAGCCGTACGGCGGCCGCGTCGACCGACGACGTGGGCGGCAGGGCCACCTCGGCGGCGGACCCGCGGAAGGTCACGAGCCCCACCTTGTCCCGCCGCTGGTAGGCGTCGAGGAGCAGGGACAGCACCGCGCCCTTCACGGCGCTCATCCGCTGCCGGGCCGCCATCGACCCGGACGCGTCCACGACGAACAGCACGAGGTTGCCCTCGCGGCCCTCGCGCGTGGCCTGCCGCAGGTCGTCCCGGCGTACGACGAGGCCGGGTCCGGAGCGTCCGCGGGCCCGCTGGTGCGGGGCGGCGGCCTGCACGGTCGCGGCCAGGTGCAGCTTGGTGAGCGTGCCGCGCGGCCGGCGCGCCCCGGTGGTGCGGCCGTGCTCGGTCCGGGCCCGCGACCGCCGCCCGGCGGCCCCCTCACCGAGGCCGGGCACGCTCAGCATCTTCGTGCGGAAGGGTTCGGCGGCCCGTACGGGGGACTGCTCGCCGGCGCCGGGGGAGGGCGCCCGCCCGTTCTCGGAGCTCTCGGAGTTCTCGGCGGGCTTGCCCTGCGCGGGCACCTCACCGGAACCCTCGCTGTCGCCGGCGTCACCCCCGCCGTCGGGCCCGTCCTGCGGGGACCGCCCGCCACCGGGCCCGTCCGGGTCCGGATCCGGGTCGTCGTCACCGGAGCCGTCGGGGTCACCGGAGCCGTCGGAGCCGTCGGAGCCGTCCGCGTCGTCCCCGCTCCCGAACTCCTCCAGCGTCTCGTCGAGCTTGTCCTCGTCGAGGCCCGGCGCGTCGAAGGGGTTGCGCCGGCGGCGGTGCGGCAGTGCGAGGAGCGCGGCCTGCCGCACGTCCTCCGCCAGCACCACGGTCCGTCCCGCCCACGCGGCCAGCGCCGTCGCGGTCCTGGCCATCACGATGTCGGCCCGCATGCCGTCCACCTCGAACGCCGCGCAGGTCGCCGCGATCTGCCGCAGCGCGCCGTCGCCGAGCCGCACCGACCCCAGCAGCTCCCGCGCGGCCACGATCCGGGCCCGTACGGCGGACTCCTCGTCGGCCCAGCGCGTCGCGAACCCCTCGGGGTCGTCGTCGTACGCGAGCCGCCGCCGGACGACCTCCACCCGCTGGTCGGGCTCGCGGGAGGCCGCCACCTCGACGGTCAGCCCGAACCGGTCGAGCAACTGCGGGCGCAGCTCGCCCTCCTCGGGGTTCATGGTCCCGACGAGCAGGAACCGCGCAGCATGCCGTACGGAGACGCCCTCGCGCTCCACGTACGAGGCCCCCATCGCGGCCGCGTCAAGGAGCAGGTCGACCAGGTGGTCGTGGAGAAGGTTGACCTCGTCCACGTACAGGATGCCGCGGTGGGCGTCGGCCAGCAGGCCGGGCTCGAAGGCCTTCACACCCTCCGCGAGCGCCCGCTCGATGTCGAGCGCGCCCACCAGGCGGTCCTCGGAGGCGCCGACGGGCAGTTCGACCATCCGGGCGGGCCGGGACACCCCAGGACCCACCTCGTGCGGACCGTCGGGGCAGGCCGGATCGGGCGCGTGGGGAGCACAGGAGAACCGGCACCCCGCCATGACGTCGACCTGCGGCATGAGGGCCGAAAGGGCGCGCACGGCCGTGGACTTGGCGGTGCCCTTCTCGCCGCGGACGAGCACGCCGCTCACCGCGGGGGACACGGCGTTCAGCAGCAGCGCGAGCCGCAGGTCGTCCTGGCCGACCACGGCCGTGAACGGGAACGGGGTACTCACGCCGAAATCACTCCTCCGAGTGGCTGGTGCAAAGACTGTGCGCTGTCGGCGGCGCCGACAGCCAAACTGTGGTTGTGGTCCCCGCCGACGCGGGGGTGTTCCGAAGTCGAACCCGTGAGCACTGCGCGGGATGACCTGCTCCCCGCCGGCGCGGGGATGCGGAGGGAGCTCACTCGTCCCCCTCCAGATCTCCCTCGAGTTCGAGGTAGGTCGCTCGGAGCCGGTCCAGGGTCTCCTGGTCCGGTTCCGCCCACAGCCCGCGGTCCGCCGCCTCCAGCAGGCGTTCCGTGATGCCACGCAGGGCCCAGGGGTTGGACTTTCGCATGAACTCCTGGTTCTCCGCGTCGAAGACGTACTCCGCGCTGAGCTTCTCGTACATCCAGTCGTCCACGACCCCGGCCGTCGCGTCGTACCCGAAGAGGTAGTCGACGGTGGCCGCCATCTCGAAGGCGCCCTTGTAGCCGTGCCGCCGCATCGCCGCCATCCAGCGCGGGTTGACCACCCGCGCGCGGAACACCCGGTGCGTCTCCTCGCCGAGCGTGCGGGTCTTGACCTGGTCGGGCACGGCGGAGTCGCCGACGTACGCCTCGGGGCTGGTGCCCGTCAGGTGGCGGACCATGGCGACCATGCCGCCGTGGTACTGGAAGTAGTCGTCGGCGTCGACGAGGTCGTGCTCACGGGTGTCGACGTTCTTGGCCGCGACGGCGATCCGCCGGAACGCCGTCTCCATGTCGCCGCGCGCCGCGCGCCCTTCGAGGCCCTGCCCGTACGCGTAGCCGCCCCACACCGCGTACACCTCGGCGAGGTCGGCGTCGGAGCGCCAGTTGCGTGCGTCGATGAGCGGCAGGAGCCCGGCCCCGTACGCGCCCGGCTTCGAGCCGAAGATACGGGCCGTGGCCCGCCGCCGGTCGCCGTGCTCGGCGGTGTCCTCGTCGGCGTGCGCGCGGACGTAGTTGCGGTCGGCGGGCTCGTTCAGCTCGGCCACCGCCCGCACGGCGTCGTCGAGCAGGGAGATCACATGCGGGAACGCGTCGCGGAAGAAGCCGGAGATGCGGACGGTGACGTCGATGCGCGGCCGGCCCAGCTCCTCGAGCCCCACCACCTCGAAGCCGGTGACGCGCCGCGAGGCGTCGTCCCACACGGGCCGGCAGCCCAGCAGCGCCAGGATCTCCGCGATGTCGTCGCCCTGGGTGCGCATCGCGGACGTGCCCCACACGGTCAGACCGACGGACTTCGGGTACGCGCCGGTGTCCTGGAGGTACCGCTGCACGAGCGAGTCGGCGAGCGCCTGCCCGACCTCCCAGCTCAGCCTGGACGGGATCGCCTTGGGGTCGACGGAGTAGAAGTTGCGCCCGGTCGGCAGGACGTTGACCAGTCCGCGCGTCGGCGAGCCCGAGGGACCCGACGGGACGTAACCGCCGTTCAGGGCATGGAGGATGTGGTCGATCTCGTCCGTCGTACGGGCCAGCCGCGGAACCACCTCGCGGCACGCGAACTCCAGCACCGCGACGGCGTCCGGGAGTTCGGTGCCGCCCAGCACCTCGCGTACGAGCGCGGGCACGGCCGCGACCTCCCAGCCGCGCTCCTCCATGCCCTCCGCGAACCGGCGGCACAGCTGCTCGAGGAGGTCGACGGCGTCGGCCGCCGTCCGCGCGGGTCCGGCCACCAGGTCGCTCAGCTCGGCCGGCACCTTCAGCGGCGCGCCGGGCTCGCCCAGCAGTTCCTTCTCGACCAGGCCGAAGTGCTGCGCCAGACAGGCCCGCAGACCCGGCAGCGCGTTCGCCGTGCCGCCCCACACCTGGGAGGCCCGCAGCACGGCCAGCACGAGGTTCACCCGTGCCTCGGCCTCGGGGCCGCCGCCGAGGATGTGCAGGCCGTCGCGGATCTGCACGTCCTTGATCTCGCACAGATAGCCGTCGACGTGCATCACGAACGTGTCGAAGTCGTCCTCGTCCGGCTGCTCGTCGAGATGCAGG
The DNA here is from genome assembly GCF_030817535.1 of Streptomyces sp. V3I8. Taxonomy (NCBI): domain Bacteria; kingdom Bacillati; phylum Actinomycetota; class Actinomycetes; order Kitasatosporales; family Streptomycetaceae; genus Streptomyces; species Streptomyces sp. V3I8. The sequence continues at coordinate 6,750,304 of NZ_JAUSZL010000002.1, forward strand.
TCGTGGTGGAGTTCGGCGGCCTTCACCAGCGTCCAGATCTGGGCGCGGACGGCCGGCGCCTTCGTCGGGTCCAGGTCGGACACCAGCGCGTACTCGTCGAGCAGCTGCTCCAGCTTCGCGAGGTCGCCGTAGGTGTCCGCGCGGGCCATCGGCGGCACCAGGTGGTCGACGATCGTGGCGTGTCCCCGGCGCTTGGCCTGGGTGCCCTCGCCGGGGTCGTTGACGATGAAGGGGTAGACGAGGGGCAGTTCACCGAGCACGGCGTCCGGCGCGCACCCGCCGCTCAGCCCCAGCCCCTTGCCCGGCAGCCACTCCATCGTGCCGTGCTTGCCCATGTGCACGATCGCGTCGGCGCCGAAGCCGCCCTCGGACGACGCGTTCTCCAGCCAGCGGTAGGCCGCCATGTAGTGGTGCGAGGGCGGCATGTCCGGGTCGTGGTAGATCGCGATCGGGTTCTCGCCGAAGCCGCGCGGCGGCTGGATCATCACGACGACGTTCCCGAACTGCAGGGAGGCCAGCACGATGTCGTCGCCGTCCACGTAGAGCGAGCCCGGCGGTTCGCCCCACGCCTCCAGCATCCCCTCGCGCAGCGCGGGGTCGAGCTTGTCGAACCAGGCCCGGTAGTCGGCGAGCGGCACCCGCGCGGGGGCGGCGGCCAGCTGGTCCTCGGTGAGCCATTCGACGTCGTGGCCACCGGCGGCGATGAGCCGGTGGATCAGCTCGTCGCCGTTGTCCGGGTACCCCTCGACGGCGTACCCGGCGTCCCGCAGCGCGTCGAGGAGGCGGACCGCCGAGGCGGGCGTGTCCAGGCCGACCGCGTTGCCGACCCGGGAGTGCTTGGTCGGGTAGGCGGTGAAGACGACCGCGAGCTTCTTCTCCGCGTTGGGCTGGTGCCGCAGCCGGGCGTGGCGCACGGCGATCCCGGCGACGCGCGCGGCCCGCTCGGGGTCGGCGGCGTACACCGGCACGTCGTCGGGTCCCTGCTCCTTGAAGGAGAACGGGACCGTGATGAGCCGTCCGTCGAACTCGGGGATCGCGACCTGCATCGCCGCGTCCATGGGGGACAGGGCGGCGTCGGACGCCTCCCAGGCGGCCTTCGACGTGGTCAGGCAGAGGCCCTGGAGGAAGGGGATGTCGAGGGTCTGGAGCGCGCTGATGTCCCACGCCTCCTCGTCGCCGCCCGCGGACGCGTCGGAGGCGTGCGCGCCACCGGCGGCGAGGACGGTGGTGATCAGCGCGTCCGCGCCGTCGAACAGCGAGTACAGCTCGGAGCCGGCGCCGCGCAGTGAACCGCTGTAGACGGGCAGGGCGTTGGCGCCCTTGGCCTCGATGGCGTCGCAGAGGGTGTCCACGAAGGCGGTGTTGCCGCTCAGCTCGTGGGCGCGGTAGAAGAGCACCGCGACGGTCGGGCGGTCCGCGGCGATCACCGGTTCGCCGTGCACACCGAACTCCGGCATCTGCCGCGGCGCCTCGAAGCCCTCGCCCGTGACCAGCACGGTGTCGGAGAGGAAGCGGGTCAGCTCGGCGAGGTTCTCCGGACCGCCCTCGACGAGGTAGCGCAGCGCCTCCGCGACGACACCGGCCGGCACGGACGACTCGGCCATCAGCTCCGCGTCGGGCACGGCCTCCCCGCCGAGCAGCACGGTGGGGATGCCGGACGCCTTCAGGAAGGCCAGCCCGTCCTCCCAGGCGCGCTTGCCGCCGAGCAGCCGTACGACGGCGAGGTCCGCGCCCTCGACCAGCGCGGGCAGCTCCTGCGCGACGTCCACGCGGGTCGGATTGCCGATCCGGTACGCGGCGCCGGAGGCACGCGCCGCCAGCAGATCCGTGTCGGCGGTCGACAACAACAACACTGTGCTCATGCGGGTGCTCCCGGTGGGATGAAAGGCAGTCCTGTCGGCGCGCCGGACTCGATGAGCCGCCACAGCGCGTCCGTGTCCGCGTGTTCCTCGATCAGATCGCCGAGCCGGTCCAGCTGCTCCTCGCGCAGCCCCGCGAACGACGTGTCGGCGGCCGGTACGAAGCGGCGCCCCGCGGCGGCGGCCACCTCGCGCAGGAAGGCACGCCGGAAGCCGTCCGACTCCAGGGAGCCGTGCCAGTGCGTGCCCCGGACCGCGCCGACCCGGCAGCCGTCCAGGAAGGGCTCGCCGCCGGTCACCTCGGCGACCCCGTGATGGATCTCGTACCCCTCGACGGGTTCGCCGAGGGCCTCGCCGACGGGCCGGGCGAGGGTCTTCTCGCGCGCGAACCGCACCCGTACGGGGAGGAGTCCGAGCCCGTCGACGGCGCCGGCCTTCGACTCGACCTCGTCCTCGATGTGGTCGCCGAGCAGCTGGAAGCCGCCGCAGATGCCCAGCACGGGGCGCCCCTCGGCGGCCCTGCGCACCAGGGCGTCGGCGAGGCCGCGCCGCCGCAGCCACTCCAGGGCGCGGACCGTGCCGCGGGTGCCGGGGACGACGACCAGGTCGGCGTCGACCAGTTCCTCGGCCCGGTCCACGAACCGCACGACGACGCCCGGTTCGGCGGCGAGGGCGTCCAGGTCGGTGAAGTTGGACATCAGGGGGATCGCGCAGACGGCGACCCGCAGGATGTCCTCGCCGACGGGGGCGGACACCTCGGACTCCCGTACCGAGCCGCGCATGCTGACCCCCAGTCCGTCCTCCTCGTCGATGCCGAGCCCGTGTTGGAAGGGCAGGACGCCGTAGGTGCGGCGCCCGGTGAGCCCGTGCAGCATGTCGATGCCGGGTTCGAGGAGGGAGACGTCCCCGCGGAACTTGTTGACCAGGAACCCGGCGACGAGCTCCTGGTCCTCGCGCGACAGCAGGGCCACCGTCCCGAAGAAGGAGGCGAAGACCCCGCCGCGGTCGATGTCGCCGACCACGAGCACGGGCAGCCGCGCGTTGCGCGCGATCCCCATGTTCACGATGTCCGTCCGCCGCAGATTGATCTCGGCGGGACTTCCGGCCCCCTCACAGATCACCGCGTCATACGTGCCCCGCAACGCGGCCAGACAGTCCAGCACGGTCCCGAGCAACGCCTCCTGGCGTCCGCCGTGGTAGCCGCGCGCACTCATCTCGCCCACGGGTTTCCCCATCAGGACGACCTGGCTGCTGCGGTCGCCGCCCGGCTTCAGCAGGACGGGGTTCATGAGCGCGGTGGGCTCCACGCGGGCGGCCTGCGCCTGCATGGCCTGCGCGCGCCCGATCTCGGCGCCCTCGCGCGTGACGAACGAGTTCAGGGACATGTTCTGCGCCTTGAAGGGCGCGACCTTCACCCCCCGCCGCACCAGCCACCGGCAGATCCCGGCGGTCACGACGCTCTTGCCCGCGTCGGAGGTGGTGCCGGCGACGAGCAGGCCCCTGCCCGGTCCACGGTTCATGAGGTACGCCCCTTCCCGGCGGGCTTCCTGGCGAGTCTCCCGGTGAGCGGGGTGACCAGCAGCCGGCCGGTGACGCACGCGCCCAGCGCGAGCAGGCTCACGCGCCGGGAGAGCCGGACGGCCCGCTCGATGTCTTCGACCCGTACGGCGCGCCCCGGGCCGTTGAGGACGGGCCGGTGCTCGACCCGCCCCGCGTACGAGAGCGTGCCGCCGAGCCGCACCCCGAGCGCCCCCGCGAACGAGGCCTCGACGGGCCCGGCGTTGGGGCTCGGATGCCGGTCGGCGTCCGCACGCCAGGTGCGCAGGGCTCCCCGCGGATCGCCCCCGGCGACGGTCGCGAGGACCGCCGTCAGCCGGGCCCCGGGCCATCCGACGACGTCGTCGAGGCGCGCGGAGGCCCAGCCGTACCGCCGGTGACGGGCCGACCTGTGCCCGACCATGGCGTCCAGCGTGTTGACGGCCCGGAACCCGACCAGACCGGGCACGCCCGCGACCGCGCCCCACACCAGGGCGCCCACGACGGCGTCGGAGGTGTTCTCGGCGACCGACTCGACCACGGCCCGGGCGATCCCGTCGGCGTCCAGCGCCTGCGGGTCCCGTCCGCACAGGTGCGGCAGCCGCTCACGGGCCGCCTCGACGTCCCCGGCGGCCAGCGCCCCACCGACCGCCCGCGCCTCCCGCCCCAGCGAGGTCCCCCCGACGACGGCCCAGGTGGCGGCGGCGGTCAACGCGACGGAAGCGGCACGGCAGTCACGTACGGAACGCCCGGCGGCCACGGCGAGGGCGACGGCGCCGCCCGCGCACACGGCGGTGTGCAGGGCGCCCCACCCCCGGTGGTCCCGCCACAGCACCCGCTCCACGGCGCCCGCGGCCCGGCCGAACGCGGCGACCGGATGCCCCCGGCGGGGATCGCCGAGCAGCAGGTCACCGAGGAGGCCGGCGGCGGCGCCGTACGCGAAGACGCGATCGGCACGCACGGGCTCAGCCCGCTTCTACGTCGGACAGCACCCTCGTACTCGGCACCCTCGTACCGGGTGCGGGCACACTGGTACTGGGCACACTGGTCCACAACGGGCAGCCGCGCATGGCGATATGTCCTCACTCAGGGTGTCCACGCCCTGGTTCGACGAGACCGACGACGAGAGTTCCTGGCTTCCCGGGGGATGGATTCCCCGGTAACAGTGGCGGGACCGCGCCGGATTCGCACCGGCTTCCTCTCCTGCCGTCGTACATGGCCCCGGCAGTCCACCACGGCCCCGGAACACCCGTCAACTTGCTGTTGACCTGCGAAGGGAGAGTGTGCCGAGGCCCACATCCCGGGGGCGGGCCGTTCCCGCGGGCCGGTCGTCCAGCCGGAAATCGACTCTCGGCCGCGCACCCCTGACCACGGGTTCGTGATCACCTTCCTCCCGCTGTCCCTGAGTCGCGGGCCTTCCTGATCCGGCACGGGCGACCCGGGGCACGGCTTCGGGGGCGGACATGCGTCCGCCCCGCCGGGACCGCGGGTGAGGCGGTCCCGGCAGGGCGGACGGTGAGCTCCGGCGGCACGGCTCGTCGGCCGTACCGCCGGTCAGGCGACGATCAGATAGATCCCGTACGCCACCGCCGCCGCGCAGGCCGCGAAGCAGGCGTACGCGCCCGTGACCGCGAGGGCCGCGGAGCCGCCCTGGGCGGTGGCCGTCTCGCGCTTGGAGAGGCCGACGATACCGAGGGTGAACAGGCCCACGAGGGCGACGGTGGAGAGGAGACTGACTCCGAACACGGAGCCGAGGGCTGCCCAGTCGATCTTCATGCGGTTCGTTCCTTACACCGTGGCCGGACGGGCGGGCTCGGCGTCCGGGCCCGGGATGGTGGTCTTCAGATCGCCGCCCGCGCTCGCGAGCACGGCCCCCGTCGTGGTGACCGGGCCCGCGGGGGGCGGGGTGACGGCGGCGATCGCGGTGGTGACGACGCCCGCGGGCTCGTGGTGGTCGTTGACGTTGTCGACGGTGACCGGTCGGCGGCGGGACAGCCTCCAGATGACCCCGGAGCCGGCGACCAGCAGCGCGCCGGTGAGGACGATGCCCCAGGTGCCCTGCTTGGTCAGGAACTCGGCGCCCGCGCCGACCAGTCCGGCGGCCGGGAGCGTGAGGCCCCAGGCGACGAACATGCGGGTCGCGGTCGACCAGTGGACGACACCGCCCTTGCGGCCGAGCCCCGAACCCATCACGGCGCCGGAGCAGGACTGGGTGGTGGAGAGGGAGAAGCCGAGGTGCGAGGAGGCCAGGATGACCGTCGCGGCGCCGGTCTGGGCGGCGAAGCCCTGCGGCGGCGCGAGGTCGGTGAGGCCCTTGCCCATGGTGCGGATGATGCGCCAGCCGCCCAGGTAGGTGCCGAGCGCGATGGCGATGCCGGCCGAGACGATGACCCACAGGGGAGGGTTCGACCCGGGCGAGAGCACCCCGCCGGTGACCAGGGCCAGGGTGATGATGCCCATGGTCTTCTGCGCGTCGTTCGTGCCGTGGGCCAGCGACACCAGGCCCGCGGAGGTGATCTGCCCCGCGCGGTAGCCCTTGGAGGTCGCCTTCTCGCCCGCCTGCCGGCTGATGCGGTACGTCAGCCGGGTGGCGAGCAGCGCGGCGATCCCGGCCACCAGGGGCGCGGCGATCGCGGGGAGGAGAACCTTGGTGACGACGGTCGAGCCGTTCACCGACGACCAGCCTGCCGACATCACCGCGGCGCCGATGAGGCCGCCGAAGAGCGCGTGGGAGGAGCTGGAGGGCAGACCCAGGAGCCAGGTCAGCAGATTCCACAGAATGGCGCCGACGAGCGCCGCGAAGATCACTTCGGTGCGGATTCCCTCTTCGTTGATGAGGCCGCCGGAGATCGTCTTGGCGACCTCCACGGAGAGGAACGCACCGACGAGGTTCAGCACGGCGGACATGGCCACCGCCGTCTTGGGCTTGAGAGCGCCGGTCGAGATGGTCGTTGCCATCGCGTTGGCAGTGTCGTGGAAACCGTTCGTGAAATCGAACACGAGAGCGGTCACGATCACGATTCCGAGGAGGAGCGTGATGTGTTCCATTTACCCAGGCTTCTGTTGGACGTCAGTGGCATGGGAAACGTAGGCAACCTGGATGAACGGAAGATGAACTGGGTCGGGCGGTGTGGTGGCCCGATAGGGGTGCCGCCACTCCGCTTGTGTCGAAGTGGCGGCGGGAGCCCTCGAACGGGTCCGGAATGAGGGGGTCCGCTACGTCCCTAGCCCTTGGCGAAGCGTTTCAGCTGGGACAGGGAACCGTTGAAGAGATTCTGGTCACCCGGGAGACCGCCGCTGTTGTCGTACTGCCAGAACGTCCAGAACTTCCAGCCCGCGGGCAGTGGCCCCGCGGACGCGCTGTAGCGGGCCAGCCACAGCGGATGGTCCGAGGCGAAGGCGGCGCTGTTGCCCGTGCACGCCTTCCACCAGTTGCGGCTGGTGTAGATGACGGGCCGGCGGCCGGTCCGCCGGTTCACCTCGTCGCTGAAGGCCCTGATCCAGTCGACCGTCGCGCTCCTGCTCAGCCCGTAGCACTTCTTCTTTTTGTCGTACGGGTTGTACTCGATGTCCAGTGCGGGCGGCAGGGTCCAGCCGTCCGGCCGCCAGCCGCCGCCGTTGCGTACGAAGTACGCGGCCTGCGTCGTGCCCGACGACCGGTTCGGCAGCGCGAAATGGTAGGCGCCGCGGATGATGCCCGCGTTGCGCGCGCCGTTGTACTGCTGGTTGTAGTACGGATTGCGGTACGTGTGCGACTCGGTCGCCTTCACGTAGACGAACGTGGCGCCCTTCTTCTTCGCGCTCGACCAGTTCACGTTCCTCTGGTGCGAGGAGACGTCGTGTCCCCTGGGTCCGGCGGCGGCCGAGGCCGGCACCTCCAGGAGGGCGGTGCCGCCGAGTGCCAGCGTCGCCACGGAGGCGACGACGAGGCGGACGCGCTGACGGGACGGTGTGCGATCACGGGCCATGTTTCCCCCGGAACGGCGGCGTGCGCGACGGATCCCCGGAGGGTACGGGACGGTCCCCGGAAGTCCGTCGCCCACCGGCCGTTCACTGTCGGTGGTCTTTTTATCCTTGTTCGTGATATTTCGGACGTTCGGGTTCCGCTCTACAGTGACCTCGCCCGAACGGAGCAGCGGCGAGCGGCTGACAGGATCACGGCATGGCTGAGCGGCGGCGGGACACGGGAGACGGACAGGGCGCGGGGCGGACGGGCGGGTCCCGGACGGAGCGGGCGCGGGCGCAGGCGCTCGAGCGGGCATGGGACGACCTCGTGGCGACGGCCCGCCGGACGGTGGCCGACGGCCTGGTCGTGGGCACCTCCGGCAACGTGTCCGTGCGCGTGGACGACACGGTCCTGGTCACGCCGACCGGGGTCCCGTACGACCGGCTGACGCCCGGGGACCTCTGCGGGGTCTCCCTCGACGGCCGGCGGGTGCTCGGTCCGCTCGTTCCGACCAGCGAACTGCCCATGCACCTCGCCGTCTACCGCTCCACCGGCGCCCGCGCCGTCGTGCACACCCACGCCGTGCACGCCACGGCCGTCTCGACCCTCGTCACCGAGCTGCCGCTCGTCCACTACATGGCGGCCGCCCTCGGCGGACCCGTCCGCGTCGCGCCCTACGCCCCCTACGGCACCGAGGAGCTGGCCGGGAACGTGCTCGGGGCCCTGCGCGACCGTACGGCCTGCCTGCTGCGGAACCACGGCACCCTCGCCCACGGCGCCACCCTCGACCAGGCCTACGACCGCACGGCCCAGCTCGAATGGATGTGCTGCGTCTGGCTCACCGCGTCGTCCGTCCCGGGCCTCGCACCCACCCTCCTGACCGAGGCACAAGTGGCGGAAGTGGGGGAACGACTGAAGGGGTACGGCCAGCCGTGACCGCCGGCCGCGACGCCCACCCGACCGCACCCACCCCTGCCGTCCTTCCGCTGGCCGACGGACGGCTCCGTCAGGAGACTGGACCCGTGCGCACCGTGAAGCCGACCACCGCAGCCCTCGCCACCGCCCTCACCATGGCCGCAGCCGGCGCGGCCGGCATCGCGGCCGGCCGCCTCGCCAGTGACGCCGCCCTCAAGGCGTCACCGGGCCGGCCGCTGCCCACCGAACCCCGCCTCACCGTGCACGCGACGGCCGCCGGCCAGGTGACCCTGACCCGTGCCCTCGCCTCGCAGCGCCCCGGTGTGTACGGGCTGGACGGCGACCGCGGCCACGCCGTCGTCGGTCCGCTCCTGACCGGCGCCCCGCACACCGCCGACACGGTGGTGCGCCGCCTGGAACGCGTCACGCGCGGCACGCTGGAACCGGGCGACAAGGTCTGGTTCACCCCCGCCCTGCACACCGGGGACCCGGGCGCCGCCCTGGGACTCGACCACGCCGACGTGGACGTCCCGGGCGAACTGGGCGCTCTGCCCGCGTGGTTCGTGCCCGGCGACCGCGACACCTGGGTGATCGCCGTGCACGGCCTCGGCGCCACCCGCGAACACCCCATGAACGTCATGCGGTTCCTGCGGGGTCTGGAGATCCCCGTCCTCGCCCTCGCCTACCGCGGAGACCCCGGCGCGCCCCGCTCCCGGGACGGACTGCACCACCTGGGCGAGACCGAGTGGCGCGACCTGGACGCGGCCGTCCGCTTCGCCGTCCGGCACGGCGCCGAGAGCGTCGTCCTGCACGGCTGGTCCACCGGCGCCACCATGGCGCTGCGCGCCGCCGAGCACTCCGCGCTGCGCGACCGGATCTGCGGGCTCGTCCTGGACTCGCCGGTCCTCGACTGGCAGACCACGCTGCGCGCCCTCGCCACGGCCCGCCGCACGCCCGACGCCCTGCTGCCCCTGGCCGTGCGCGCCGCCCAGGGCCGTACGGGACTCGGCGCCGACGGCGTCCGGGGCGCCACCGACCCGGCGCGGATCAGGGTGCCGACGCTCGTCGTGCACGGCCCCGACGACACCGTCGCCCCCTGGGGGCCCTCCCGCCGTCTCGCGGCCCGCCACCCCGGCCTCGTCACCCTCCGTACGGTCCACGGCGCCTCGCACGGCGCCATGTGGAACGCGGACCCGAGCGCCTACGAGGAGGCCCTGCGCCGCTTCCTCACCCCGCTGATGTAGCTCTTCACGGGCCCGGTACCGAAGCTTCCGTTTAACCCTGTACCAACGGGCGCGCACCCCTCGGAACCCCTGCCCCGCACCGTCCGCCGAGCGTCTCGGCGGGCCCACGAGGCATTCCGTTTGGGTTTTCGGACCGTCAACCGGAAGACTGCCCCCGTGACGTCCCGTATCCCGCGCGACTCCAGGCTCCGACTCGTCCGCCCGCGAACCCTGGCCGCCGCCCCCCGAGCGATGACCCAGAGGCCCGCCCGTCGACCCGCACCCCGCCCGCCCGAGGGCACTCCGGCACCGGCGGAGCTCGCCCGTATGGCACGCGCCGTGCTGGCCGGCGCGGCCCGGGTCGCCCGCTGGGCCGACGCCACCCTGGGCGCCGTCGGGGGCCGTGGCGCCACGGCCCCCGACGGCACGTCCGACAGCGGTCCCGAGGGCGCCGGCACGCTCTCCGACGCGAGCGCGCAACGCGCCGCGGCCGATCTGGACCTGACCCCGGATCAAGTACGGGCGGACTGGGACGTCGCCCGGCTCGCGGGCCTCATCGAGGTGCACGGCGACACCGCGCGCCCCGGCTGGCGGCTGCGCGCCTGGAACCGCGACGACAGCGCCGTGCTGCGCGGCTGGGTCGCCTTCTTCGACGCCTGGTCGATCGCCCACCCCGGTCCCGACGGACGCGAGCCCGCCGCCGTCGCCGAGGTCGTCTCCGCGATGCCCCAGGTCCTCTCCTTCCTCCAGCTGTCCGCGGGTCCCGTCCCCGTGCCGCAGCTCCTCGACCTCCTTGAGCAGCGCGTCACGGAACTGCGCACCGAGCGCTGCGAGATCCCCTACGGGCCGCAGCCCGAGCCCGTGCCCGCGGAGAGCCCGGCCGAGGACACCCCGCTCGCCCCCCTCCTCGACTGGGCGCTGCACGCCCTCGCCGCCGTCGGCGCCCTGACCTGCGCCGAGGGACAGGCCACGCTCACCCCGCTCGGCAGCTGGGCGGTCTGGGTCAAGCTGGAGCAGATCTGCGTGGCCGCGCAGAGCCCCGCCGGGAACATCGAGCAGGGCGCCGAGGACATGCTGCGCGGCTGCGCCCAGCTGCGGCCCAACGCGGCCCGCGCCGAGTACCGCGCCTGGCTCGCCGCCCGGCCCGTCGGCAGCGCCGTCACCGAACTCCTCGCGGCCGCCCGCGGCGAGGACGCCCTGCTGCGCGGACTGGCCTTCGAGGCGCTGCGCGTGGTCGGCGCCCCCGCCGAGCCCGACGTCCGCTCGGTGGCGGACGAGACGCCCCTGCGCCCGTACGCCCTGCTGTGGCTCGCCGAGCACGACGGGCACGACCCCGAGGACGCCCACCTGGTGCTCACCCGCGAGGAGGCCACCTGGCTGTGGGTAGACACCGCCGCGGCCGTCGCCGACCACGGCGAGGCCCCGCTCCTCGTACGGCACCTGGAGTCCGCGGTGCAGGCGACCGTCCCCGCGCTCCTCGACGAGGTGCGCGCGGTCGGTCACCCCCGCACCGTGCAGGTCCTGGTCGCACTCGCCGCCGCCCACCCCGACCCGGCCCTCGCCAAGGCGGTACGCCGCGCCGCCTTCCAGGTCCACCGGGGCCGTTAGGACCGACGGCCGGGGCAGCCCGCCGACCAGGAGCCGGCGGGATGGTCAGACCCTGGTCTCCGGTGCGTACGTGCCGAAGCTCCAGATGTTGCCCTCGACGTCCCGGGCCATGTAGTCCCGCGACCCGTAGTCCTGGTCCGTCGGGGGCATCAGGATCTCCGCCCCGTGGTCGACGGCCTGCTGGTGGTGTGCGTCCACGTCGTCCACGACGACGTACACCCCGGCGGGCCCCGCGCTCTTCATGGCCTCGTCGAAGCGGCTCCCGGTGCCCCGGGAGCCCAGCATCACCGCTCCGTTGCCCTGGACCAGCTCGGCGTGCACCACCTTGCCGTCCTCGTCCTCGTACACCGACGCCTCGGCGAAGCCGAAAGCGTCCGTCAGCTGCCTGATCGCGGATTTCGCGTCCGCGTACAACAGCGTCGGGCAGATGCCCGGGCGCCCACCGTCCGTGCCCGCCATACCGACCACTCCCTCCGGTCGCGCGGCTCCGCCCCACTGCCGGGACATCGCCTTGATGTGACCTGCCCCACAGTCTCGCACCCGGCACCGACAACGCCCCCCGGCCGGAACCACGGTGACGGTGACCTGCCCGGAGACGGTCCGGCGGCACCCGCCCGCGGACGGCGGGCGTCACACTCCCGACGTCCGCACGCAGGAAAAGTGGTTGCATCGCCCCGTTAGACTTGGCCCATGGCCATTCTCCTCGTGCATTAGACGGCGTGAACGCCCGCAACCGCCCACCCCGCCGTCAACCCCGCCCAGGAGTCCGTCCGTGATTTCCGCCTCCGGTATCGAGCTTCGTGCCGGTGCCCGCATCCTCATCGAGTCCGCCACCTTCCGCATCACCAAGGGCGACCGCATCGGCCTGGTCGGCCGCAACGGCGCGGGCAAGACCACGCTCACCAAGGTCCTGGCCGGCGAGGGCGTGCCCGCCGGCGGCACCGTCGCCCGCTCCGGCGAGGTCGGCTACCTCCCGCAGGACCCGCGCACCGGTGACCTCGACCAGCTGGCCGGCGACCGCGTCCTGTCCGCACGCGGCCTGGACACCCTGATCCGCAAGATGCGCGAGAACGAACAGCGCATCGCGAACGGCTCGGGCGCCACCCGCGAGAAGGCGATGCGCCAGTACGAGCGCCAGGAGACGGAGTTCCTCACCAAGGGCGGGTACGCCGCCGAGGCGGAGGCCGCCACCATCGCCGCCGCGCTCAACCTCCCCGACCGGGTGCTCGGCCAGCCCCTCCACACGCTCTCCGGCGGTCAGCGCCGCCGGATCGAGCTGGCCCGCATCCTCTTCTCGGACGCGGACACCCTGCTCCTCGACGAGCCCACGAACCACCTCGACGCCGACTCCATCGTCTGGCTGCGCGACTACCTGAAGACGTACCGCGGCGGCTTCATCGTGATCTCCCACGACGTCGACCTGGTCGAGACGGTCGTCAACAAGGTGTTCTACCTGGACGCCAACCGCGCCCAGATCGACGTCTACAACATGGGCTGGAAGCTCTACCAGCAGCAGCGCGAGGCCGACGAGAAGCGCCGCAAGCGCGAGCGGCAGAACGCCGAGAAGAAGGCCGCCTCGCTGAACGCGCAGGCCGACAAGATGCGCGCCAAGGCCACCAAGACCGTCGCCGCGCAGAACATGGCCAAGCGCGCGGACAAGCTCCTCGCCGGCCTCGACGCCGTACGGAAGTCCGACAAGGTCGCCAAGCTGCGCTTCCCCGACCCGTCCCCGTGCGGCAAGACCCCGCTGATGGCCGAGGGCCTGTCCAAGTCGTACGGCTCCCTGGAGATCTTCACCGATGTCGACCTGGCCATCGACAAGGGCTCCCGCGTCGTCATCCTCGGCCTGAACGGCGCCGGCAAGACGACCCTGCTGCGTCTGCTCGGCGGTGCGGAGAAGCCCGACACCGGGCAGGTCATCGAGGGCCACGGCCTCAAGCTCGGCTACTACGCGCAGGAGCACGAGACCCTCGACCCGGAGCGCACGGTCCTGGAGAACATGCGCTCCGCCGCCCCCGACCTGGATCTCGTCGAGGTGCGCAAGACGCTCGGCTCGTTCCTGTTCTCCGGCGACGACGTCGACAAGCCGGCCGGCGTCCTGTCCGGCGGCGAGAAGACCCGCCTCGCGCTCGCCACCCTCGTGGTCTCGTCCGCGAACGTCCTGCTCCTCGACGAGCCGACGAACAACCTCGACCCGGCCAGCCGCGAGGAGATCCTCGGCGCGCTGCGCACGTACAAGGGCGCGGTCGTCCTCGTCACCCACGACGAGGGGGCCGTCGAGGCGCTCCAGCCGGAGCGGATCATCCTGCTGCCCGACGGTGTCGAGGACCTGTGGGGTGCCGACTACCGGGACCTCGTGGCCCTCGCCTGAGCGGTCCGGGATGGTTGATCGATTGACTGATCCACTTCGTATGGATCATTCGGCCGATCCGTGATCCACCATCTGTGTGAGATCTCCTCGTACCGAGGTGTGTCATACATCGATTTCGCGGCCGGGCCCCTCGTCCCCGAGGGCCCGGCCGTCGCGCGTCGCTGACCTGGACCTTCGTCCGCGAACCGGTCCGGGCACACGGACAGTGAGCGGATGGAATGCGGGATTCCGCTCGTGGTGACGGACGCGCGCCGCGCAAGCTCGTCCCACCGACCTTGCCGAATGGGTGGCCAGGACGCTCTTGAGGGGTGATCATGAGAAGTCCAGAGCGCACTTCCGCTGAGGAGGCACGGGTGGCCGAGACTCTGAAGAAGGGCAGCCGGGTAACCGGCGCCGCGCGCGACAAGCTCGCGGCAGACCTGAAGAAGAAGTACGACTCCGGTGCGAGCATCCGAGCGCTGGCCGAGGAGACCGGCCGCTCGTATGGCTTCGTGCACCGGATGCTCAGTGAGTCGGGTGTCACGCTGCGTGGGCGTGGCGGCGCGACGCGCGGCAAGAAGTCCGCGTCGGGCTGACGCCGGGCGGCTACTCGTTCCCGATGGTGGCCACCCGGTCGGTCCCTGGACCGTCCGGGTGGTTACTGTGCAGTCACTTGAGGGTGCGTTTCGACGGCGCCCTCCTCGACCGCACCCATCGGAGGCGCCCGCATGGCTTCGTTCGACCCGCTGCTCGACAAGGACGGCGTACGGCTCACCGTGGACGACGCGATCGCCACGGTGACGCTCACCAATCCGGCCAAGCGCAACGCGCAGAGCCCCGCTCTGTGGCGGGCGCTGGCCGAGGCGGGGCGGCTGCTGCCGGGCACCGTCCGGGTCGTCGTGCTGCGCGCCGAAGGCAAGTCCTTCTCCGCGGGGCTCGACCGGCAGGCGTTCACGCCCGAGGGGTTCGACGGCGAGCCGTCGTTCATCGACCTCGCGCGCGGTTCCGACGCCGAACTCGACGCGGCCATCGCCGGGTACCAGGACGGGTTCACCTGGTGGCGGCGCAGCGACATCGTGTCCGTCGCCGCGGTGCAGGGGCATGCCATCGGAGCCGGCTTCCAGCTCGCCCTCGCCTGTGACCTGCGCGTCGTCGCCGACGACGTGCAGTTCGCCATGCGCGAGACCGGCCTCGGCCTCGTGCCCGACCTCACGGGCACGCATCCGCTGGTGGGGCTCGTCGGATACGCCCGGGCGCTGGAGATCTGCGCGACGGGGCGGTTCGTGGGGGCGGAGGAGGCCCAGCGGACCGGGCTCGCCAACCTCGCCGTGCCCGCCGGGCGGCTCGACGACTCGGTGGGGGAGCTGGTGGCCGCGCTGGTGGCCGCGCCGCGGGACGCTCTCGTCGAGACGAAGGCTCTGTTGCAGGGTGCGGTGGGGCGTACGTACGAGGAGCAGCGGGTTGCCGAGCGGGCGGCTCAGGGGCGGCGCCTGCGGGACCTGGCGGGGCTCTCCGACTGAACCGAGGGGTCTCGCGGGCCGACCGAGGGATCTTGCGGTCTGCGGTGTCCGTGCGGGTGCGTCGTGGCTTGCCGCGCCGTTCCCGCGCCCCTGAGGGACTGCGCCGTTCCCCGCACCCCTAGAGGGATGTCGGGGTCAGTGCTGTTACCAGGACCGCTGCCGACGGGTGGTCGGGGAGCGCTGCCGTGATGTTCCGCCGGACGGCTCTCGTCACGTCCGGTACGGGGCCGGTCGTCGTCGCCTCGATCTCCACACGGACGTGGCGGCGGGGGAGGGCCGGGGCGCCGGTGGAGTCGGTGGGGTGCGTGATGTGGACCGCGCCCAGCCGGGTGACACCGGGGACGGAGCGTACGGCGGCGGCCACCCGGGACTCCTCGTCGTCCAGCCGGAGCTCCGGTTCGCGCGGGCGCCCGTCGTGCTCGCCTCCGTCCTCGTCCTCGTCAGCCGCGTGTGTGTCCTCCTCCAGCAGGCCCGTCACCCGGAGGTCCACCTCCGTGACCCGCAGGCCCAGCGTCCGCGTCGCCGTCTCGGCGAGGGCCGCCCGCAGCCGGAACGCCGTCGCGGGCAGCGGCTCCGTCGGCGAGGCCGCGAACTGCGCGGTGATGCGCAGCGGGCCGGGCGGCAGCGCGCTCGGCGGCGCGGGCACGGCCGGCTCGGCCGCGCCGTCCGGGTCGACCAGCCCCAGGCGTACCGAGCCGAGGCGCACGTACGGCACCCGGCGTACCCCGTGACGCAGTACGGAGGCGGCCGCCGCCTCCGTGATCCACGCGCCGTCACCCGGGCCGCCCAACGGCAGCAGCCTGCCGAGACCGAGCTGCTGCCGTACCACCTGCGTCCATCGGTCCACCGTCATGGTCCCCACCCTGCCGCATCCCCGGCGCGCAACCCGGCAACCGCACTTAATGTGGGCGAAGAGGCCTACCGAAAGGGATGCATGGCGATGAGCGACATGACTCAGCAGAAGCCGGAGAGCCCCGGGACCGAGCAGCCGCATCAGCAGGAGCTGAAGAAGTCCGGCGTGACCAGGCGCGGCGGTGGCGACCCGTCGACCCGGGGGCGTACCACCATCGCCGACGGGGTCGTCGAGAAGATCGCCGGGCTCGCCGCCCGCGACGTCCTCGGCGTGCACGCCATGGGCAGCGGGATCTCGCGGACCTTCGGCGCGGTGCGCGACCGGGTGCCGGGCGGCGGCTCGAAGTCCGTCACCCGCGGCGTCAAGGCCGAGGTCGGCGAGGTGCAGACCGCGCTGGACCTGGAGATCGTCGTCGACTACGGCGTGTCCATCGCCGACGTCGCCCGCGACGTACGGGAGAACGTCATCGCGGCCGTCGAGCGCATGACGGGCCTCGAGGTCGTCGAGGTCAACATCGCGGTCAGCGATGTCAAACTGCCCGAGGAGGAGGACGACGAACCGGAGAGCCGCCTCCAGTGACGTCGTACCGGTGACCCGTCCGTGCCCGTTGCCCGATGTGCCGGCCGACGTGCTGACCGATGTGCCGAGCGGCGTGCTCGGTGACCTGTTGAGGAGCGCACCATGAGCATGGCCGTGATCGGCATGATCGCCGGAATGGCGTTGGGATTCGCCGGATACTTCGGCGGGTTCGGCGCGTTCCTGCTGGTGGCGGCGCTGGGCGCCATCGGCTTCGTAGGAGGCCGCTTCCTGGAGGGCGACCTGGATCCCGGTGACTTCTTCCGTTCCCGCGGCGCCCGTGACGACCGCCGGCGGTGACGCGCGTGTCCGGTGAACCCACCACGGCCGCCGAGGCCCGTTCCGGTCGCACCGTCGCGCCCGGTGAGCGCGGTGCCACCAGGATCGCCGACCGGGTCGTCGCGAAGATCGCCGCACAGGCGGCACGCGAGGCGATCGGCGCACTGCCTCCCGACGCGGTGCCCCCGCACGCCACGGTCGTCGTCCACCACGACCTCGCCCACGTCCGGGTCGGCCTCGAACTCGGCTACCCCTGCGACATCGGCGCCGGCTGCGGTGCCGTACGCCGGCAGGTCGCCCGGCGGGTGGAGGAGCTGGCGGGAATGAGCGTGCCCGAGGTCGCCGTCCAGGTGGAGCGGCTGCATTCCGCACAGACGCCCGGCGCGGGACGGGGGAGGACGCGATGAGCCGGTCCCAGGGGTCGGGGAGCACCCGGCAGCTGCCCGTCGGCGCGGCGCAGCCGGCCCCTCCGCCGACCTTCGACGACGCGGGGAGCGGCAGCGACCGGTTCTGGTCGGCCCGCCGGATCCCCGCCGCGATCCTCGCGGTACTGGTCCTGGCCGTCGCGGGCCTTCTGCTGTACGACGTGGTCGCCGTCCGCGCCGACCGGCCCGCGATGCACTGGCGCAGATCGCTGGCCCGCGAACTCGCCGAGCGGCCCCTCGACGACACCTGGGTGCTCGTGGGCGCGGGCGTCGCGACGCTGCTCGGCCTGTGGCTGCTCGTCCTCGCCGCGACCCCGGGACTGCGCGGCGTCCTGCCGATGCGGCGCCCCCACCCCGACGTACGGGCCGGACTGCAGCGGGACGCGGCTGTCATGGTGCTGCGCGACCGGGCCATGGAGGTGTCCGGCGTGCAGTCGGTCCGGGTCCGTGTGCGGCGCCGCAAGGCCGACGTCCGCGCGGTCTCGCACTTCCGCGAACTCGACGACGTACGCGCCGATCTGGACGCCACGCTCGCCGACGGCGTCAAGGGGCTCGGTCTCGTCCGGCGCCCCGCGCTGTCGGTGCGCGTCGCCCGGCCCGGCAGGAAGGGATGAACGGATGCTGAGGACCGTGAACCGGGTTCTGCCGGGCCTCGCCGGTCTGGTCCTGGTCGTGCTCGGCGGATCCGTGCTCGCCGTCGGCCTGGGGGTGCGCCCGCCCACCTGGTGGATCCACGACGGGCGGCACGACGTGCTGCTGGCCGACGGCGACCGGACGCGGTGGCGGGACGAGGGCTGGTGGTGGCCGGCCGTCGTCGCCGTGCTCGCCGTGGCCGTGCTGTTCGCCCTGTGGTGGCTGGCGGCGGTGCTGCGCCGGCCCCGGCTGGCCGAGGTGCTCGTCGACACCGGCGACGGCGAGGGCGCGCTGCTGCGGGGGCGGGCCCTGGAGGACGCACTGACCGCCGAAGCGGGCGCGTTGCGGGGGGTGCGGGGTGCGCGGGCGGCGCTCGTGGGCCGGCGCAGCGCCCCCGAGGCCCGCGTGCGCCTCCAGCTGGAACCGCACGCCGACCCCGGCGAAACCCTGTCCCGGCTGACGACGGAGTCACTCGCCCACGCCAGGGATTCGGCCGGCCTCACCTCCCTCCCGGCGGAAGTCCGCCTGCGCGCAGCCAGACACGGCCCGGAAAGGGTCAACTGAGGGCGCGTGGGGGACGGTCCGCGCAGTTCCCCGCGCCGCTGAAGGGGCGAAAGCCGGGGCGCAGCCCCGCTTTCGAGGGGCGCGGGGAACTGCGCGACAAGCCCCCACCGGCCCGCAGCCACACGACGACCCACAGCCGCGCCAGGTCAGCCGGGGCCGGGACCGGGTCGACCGGATCCTCCGGGATCAGAACCCGCTCCGCGCCCCGCCGTCCACCGGCACCATGATCCCCGTCAGGTACGACGCCGCGGGCGACAACAGGAACGCGGCCGTCCGCCCGAACTCCTCCGGCGTCCCGTACCGCCGCAACGGGATCCGTGCCTCGTTGGCCGCCCGCGCGGCGGCCGGATCGGCCGCGTATCCGTCCAGCTCGCGCACGCGATCCGTGTCGATCCGCGCCGGAAGCACCCCCACCACCCGGATGCCCCGCGGCCCCAGCTCGTCGGAGAGGGACTTGGCGAACCCGGCCAGTCCGGGACGCAGACCGTTGGAGATGGTCAGCCCGCCGATAGGCTCGTACACGGACCCGGAGAGCACGAAACCGATCACCCCGCCCTCGCCCAGCTCGGCGGCGGCCGCACGGGCCAGCCGGACCGCGCCGAGGAAGACGGAGTCGAAGGCGGCCTGCCACTGCTCGTCCGTGCTGTCGGCGGCGGACCCGGGCGGCGGCCCCCCGACGCTGATCAGGATGCCGTCGAAACGGCCGAAACGTTCCCGCGCCGCCGCGATCAGCCGCTGCGGCGCCGCCGCGTCCGCGTTGTCCACGGCCACTCCGTGCGCGCCGGGGCCGAGCGCCGCCGCGGCCTCGCCCACCGTCTTCTCGTCGCGCCCGGTGACGACGACCTTCGCGCCGTCGCCGACGAGCTCACGCGCCGAGGCGTGCCCCAGGCCGCGCGTTGCTCCGGTGACGACGTAGACGCGGTCCTTCAGTCCAAGATCCATGGCCCTTATCCTGCCTCGTCCGCATCGGGCACTCCAGTCTTCCCTTCGCCGTCGAACAGGGCGAGCGCGGTGCCGACCAGACCGATGTGGCTGAACGCCTGCGGGAAGTTGCCGAGCTGGTGCCCGGCCACCGGGTCGTACTCCTCCGCCAGCAGCCCCACGTCGTTGCGCAGCGCGACGAGCCGCTCGAACAGGTCGAGGGCCTCCGCCGTACGGCCCGTCAGGTGCAGCGCGTCCGCGAGCCAGAACGAGCACACGAGGAACGTGCCCTCACCCCCCGGCAGCCCGTCGACGTCCTTCAGGTCCGAGCCGCGCTGATCCGGATCCCCGTGCGGCCCCGCGGTGTACCGGTGCACGAACCCGTCGCGTACGAGTTCCGCCCGCACCGCGTCGACCGTGCCGACCACCCGGGGGTCGTCCGGCGGCAGGAAGCCGATCCGGGGGATGAGCAGCAGCGCGGCGTCCAGTTCGCGGGAGCCGTAGGACTGCGTGAACGTGTTCCGCCCGGAATCGAAGCCGCGCTCGCACACCTCGCGGTGCACCTCGTCGCGCATCGCACGCCACTTGTCGACGTCGCCGTCCAGCTCGGGGTTCTCCTCCAGGGTGCGCACGGTGCGGTCGGCCGCCACCCACGCCATCACCTTCGAGTGCACGAAGTGCCGGCGCGGCCCGCGCACCTCCCACAGCCCCTCGTCCGGCTTGCGCCACGCCGAGTACAGGAAGTCCATCATGGCCTGGTGCAGCCGCCACATGTCCGGTTCGGCCGGCAGCCCCGCGTGCTGCGCCAGTGTGAGCGAGTCGATCACCTCGCCGTACACGTCGAGCTGCAGCTGCCGTACGGCGTCGTTACCTATCCGCACCGGTGCCGAACCGCGGAAGCCGGGCAGCCACGCCAGTTCGTACTCGGGAATCCGCCGCTCGCCCGCCAGCCCGTACATGATCTGCAGGTCCGCCGGATCGCCCGCGACCGCGCGCAGCAGCCAGTCGCGCCAGGCCTCCGCCTCCTCCTGGTAGCCGCACGCGAGCAGCGCGCCCAGGGCGAGGGTGGAGTCACGCAGCCAGCAGTAGCGGTAGTCCCAGTTGCGGACGCCACCGATCTCCTCGGGCAGCGAGGTCGTGGGGGCGGCGACGATGCCGCCGCTCGGCGCGTACGTGAGGGCCTTGAGGGTGATCAGGGAACGGACGACCGCCTCGCGGTGCGGTCCGTCGTAGCGGCAGCGGGCCGCCCAGGCCTGCCAGTCGCAGACGCTGTGCGCCAGCGCCTCGTGCGGGTCGACGAGGTCGGGGCGCGGCTCGTGCGAGGGGTGCCAGGTCAGGACGAAGGCGACCTTCTCGCCCTCGGCGACGGTGAACTCCGAATGCGTACCGAAGTCCTCGCCCCACGTGCGCACCTCCGGCTCGCTGCGCAGCCACACCGAGTCCGGGCCGGCCACGGCCACCCGGTGGCCGTCCGACCTGCGGACCCACGGCACGACCGAGCCGTAGTCGAAGCGCAGCCGCAGGGTGCTGCGCACGGTCACCCGGCCCTTGAGGCCCTCGACGATGCGGACGACGTCGGGTGCGCGGTCGCGCTGCGGCATCAGGTCGGTGACGCGCACCGAGCCGTCCTCGGTGTCCCACTCGGTGTCGAGCACGAGCGTGTCGGGCCGGTACGCCCGGCGCGTGCAGGTGCCCGCCCCCGCCGGCGCCATCCGCCAGTGCCCGTTGTCCTCGTCCCCCAGCAGCTTCGCGAAACAGGCCGCCGAGTCGAACCGGGGCAGGCAGAGCCAGTCGATCGAACCGTCCCGCCCGACCAGGGCGGCGGTCTGGTGATCGCCGATGAGCGCGTAGTCCTCGATGGAAGGGTGCACGTGTGCCGCCTTCCCGGGGCATCCGGCGATCAATCCCGGCGGAGCCCCCCGCCACCTCCCGCGATGCTCAGACCGCGGCCGGCTCCGCCTCGGCCCCGGCCTCGGTCCCGGCCGCCTCCTGGCGGTCGCGGCGCTCGCGGCGCACCAGGACCACGAAGCCCACGGGGACGCCCGCGGCGAACAGCCACCACTGGACCGCGTACGCCATGTGCGGGCCGATGTCGTCGTGGTCGGGCTCGGCGATCTGTTCGGGGCTGCCGCCCTCGGGGTCCGGCGCGGTCAGCGCGATGTAGCCGCCCAGGACCTCCTTGCCGAGGGCCTTCGCCCGCTGCTCGCTGTTGATCAGCATGACCATGCGGTCGGGGAGGCCGCGGACGTCCTTGATGCCGCTGTCGGCGGTCGTCTCGTCCGCCATCAGCCGGCCGGTGACGGTGGTCTCGCCCTTCGGGGGCGCGGGGATCTTCGGGAACTCGCTCTGCGCGCCGTCCGCGGGGATCCAGCCGCGGTTCACCAGCAGGACCCGGCCGTCCTCCAGGACGAACGGGGTCAGTACGTGGAAGCCGATCGCCTCGTCGGAGTTGGTGCGGCGGCGCACCACGACCTCGTCGGCGGTGTCGAAGACGCCCTTCGCGGTCACCCGGCGGTACAGGTCGTCGTGCGGGACGGTCCGGCCCGGCGAGGTGAGCGACTCGGCGGGGACCGGCTCCGCGGCCAGCGAGTCGGCGATCACCTGGTTCAGCGCGACCTTGTGCTCGTGCCGGTGCAGCTGCCAGAAGCCCAGCTCGATCATCGTCGGGATGAGCGCGAGCATGATGAGGGTGAGGATCACCCACTGCCGGGACAACAGGAAGCGGTACACCCCACGACGGTACAACCCGGGCCGTGGGGCGCGTTCGGTCGGGTACCGGGTCACACCCTGTCGACGATCCCCACCTTGCCCTCCGCGCGGGCGCAGTGGGCGCCGCAGTACCAGTGCCCCTCGACCTCGACGCCCTGCCCGATGATCTGGACGCGGCAGTGCTCGCACACGGGTGCCATCCGGTGGATCGCGCAGGAGAAGCAGTCGAAGACGTGCACCGCGCCCTGCGCGTGCACCTCGAAGGTCATTCCGTAACTGTTGCCGCATACCTCACATGTCGCCATGCGCCACAGAGTGGGCCGTCGTCGCGGTCCGGGCGAGCGGGCCGCGGGCGAGTCGCGCGGCAATCACCCGTCCGTACGGTCACTTCCCCGAAGCCGGCTGCGCCGCGGGCTCCACGTTCCCGAGGAGCTGGCCGAACGCCGCCTCGTCGACGACCGGGGTGCCGAACTGGCGCGCCTTGACCACCTTGGACGTACCGGAGTCCGGGTCGTTCGTGACGAGCAGGCTGGTCAGCCGGGACAGACTCGTGGCGACGTGCAGTCCGGCCTCGACGGCACGGTCCTCCAGGAGGTCGCGCTCGACCGAGGTGTCCCCGGAGAACGCGATGCGCATGCCCTGCCTGAGCTGCTTGCCCGGTTCGTACCGCCCCGGATTCGGGTACGGGCAGGCGGGCCGCTTGCGCGAGGGGCGCCAGCTGCCGGAGGGATAGCCGCCGGAAGCGCGGCCAGCGGACGGGGGGCCGCCGGTCTGCCGTCCGGCGCCGGACGCCGCCCGGTCCGTCCACTCCGTCAGGGGCCGGCACTCCAGCAGCGGCAGCCGTACGCCGTCGCGCGCGGCGGCCAGCAGGCTCGGCCGGAACGCCTCGGCGAGCACGCGCGCGTCGTCCAGCGCATGGTGCGCGCGCCGCTGCACGACCCCGAAGTGCGCCGCCAGCGACTCCAGCTTGTGGTTGGCCAGCGGCAGGCGCAGTTCCTTCGACAGCGCGATGGTGCAAAGCCGCTGCCGGACCGGCGCCTCGCGCTCGGCGCGCGCGTACTCCCGGGCGATCATCGACCAGTCGAAGACCGCGTTGTGCGCGACGAGCACCCGGCCCTCCAGCCGGGCCGCGAACTCCTCGGCGATCTCCGGAAACAGGGGCG
Source organism: Streptomyces sp. V3I8 (assembly GCF_030817535.1). Lineage (NCBI taxonomy): Bacteria > Bacillati > Actinomycetota > Actinomycetes > Kitasatosporales > Streptomycetaceae > Streptomyces > Streptomyces sp. V3I8. The sequence goes on from NZ_JAUSZL010000002.1 coordinate 6,773,384, forward strand.
CCCCTTCGAGCACGTCGCTCGTCAGGCCGTGGATCCACACCGGACCCGGGTCCCGCTCCGGGTTGACCAGCGTGTACCAGTGGTCCTCGACCTCGCCGCGCGCGTCCAGCCGGTAGACCGCGGCCGACACTATGCGGTCGTCGCGGGCCAGTCCGGTGGTCTCCACGTCGACGACCGCGTACCCCGGTGGATACGCGGCCGGCCACGGGACGGCGGACGGTGCGGTCTGACGGTCTTCGAGCATGGTCACTGAGGATAAGGGGCGCGACTGACAGTCCTGCCCCCGGGAGCCCGGGCCCGGGGCCGATCCGGACGTTCGTGCCTGCACGGCTATGGACCATTGTCGCGCCCGGTGCGACCGTGCTGCGCGCCTGAAGCGTGCGAGGACGCGCAGCGCGGCGGCGAGCAGCACGGCCGCCCGAAGGACGGCGACGCGAAGGGTGGTACGACATGGCACGCGTACGGTACGGGGCGCGGACCGGGGCGGAGGCCGCCGCCGCGCGCGCCGCGAACTCCCGGCTCCCCGCCGTCTGGTCCACCGGTGTGGCGGCCGTCTGGGAGAGCGACCCGGAGGCGGTCGCGGCGGTCCTGCCGCCCCCGCTCGAACCCACCGCACGCCCTCTCGTCCGAGTGAACGTCAGCATGGTCGACCTGCCCGGATACCCCCTGGGCGCCGGTTCGTTCGCGGTCGCCGCCGCGCACGAGGGGGTCGAGGGCTGGTACCCGCTCGTCATGCCGATGACCCACGAGCGGGCCCTGATCGGCGGCCGCGAGGTCTTCGGCGAGCCCAAGAAACTGGGCGAGGTGACGGTCGAGCGCGAGGGCCTCGTCGTACGCGCCGCGCTCGCCCGGCACGGCATCACGTTCGTGGAGGTGCGGGGCACCGTGAGCGGGCCGCTGCCGCTGCCGGCGCCGGCGCGGAAGACCGACTTCTACTTCAAGTTCCTGCCCGCGGTGGACGGCCCGGGCTTCGACGCCGGCCCCGTCCTCGTGCACTGCGTACGCGACGAAAAGGTGCGGAAACTGGAGCGGATCACCGGTGACGTCGTCCTGCGCGAGTCGGTGTACGACCCCGTCGCCGACCTCCCGGTCCGTGAGCTCGTCGGGATCACCGTCGGGGAGAAGACGACGGACCAGAAGGGCACCGTCGTCGGACGCGTCGACGCGCGGGCGCTGCTGCCGTACGTCCACCAGCGCTACGACGACCCGCGGCAGATCCTCGACGGGCCCCCCGAAGGGAGCATCTGATGGAGCTGCGGGAGGGACAGGTCGCCGTCGTCACCGGCGCGGCGAGCGGCGTCGGGCTCGCCATGGCGCGGCGGTTCGCGGCCGAGGGCCTGAAGGTCGTCCTTGCGGACGTCGAGGAGGGCGCCCTGGAGAAGGCCGCCACCGGACTGCGCGAGGACGGCGCCGTGGTGCACGCGCGCGTGGTGGACGTCGGGGAGCGCGAGGAGGTCGTCGCGCTCGCCGAGGAGACGTACGCGAGGTTCGGCGCCGTGCACGTCCTGTGCAACAACGCGGGGGTCGGTTCGGGTGCCGAGGGCCGGATGTGGGAGCACGACCCGAACGACTGGAAGTGGGCGTTCGCGGTCAACGTGTGGGGCGTCTTCCACGGCGTCCAGGCCTTCGTGCCGCGGATGCTGGCGGGCGGCGAGGCCGGCCACGTCGTCAACACCTCGTCCGGCGACGGCGGCATCGCGCCCCTGCCCACCGCGTCCGTGTACGCCGTCACCAAGGCGGCCGTCGTGACGATGACCGAGTCCCTGTACGCGCACCTGAGGGCGGAGCACGCGCGCGTGGGGGCCTCCGTGCTCTTCCCCGGGCCGCACCTGCTCCGTACGGGCCTGTGGGAGTCGCACCGCAACAGGCCCGCCCGGTACGCCAAGCAGCGGCCCCGCAGGACGCCGTACCGCAGCCTCGGCCAGTGGGAGGCCGCGATGCGGGAGGCGGGACGCGAGGTGCGCTTCACGCCCGTCGAGGAGGTCGCCGGCCTCGTCGTGGACGGCATCCGGGCCGGCCGCTTCTGGCTGCTGCCCGAGAGCGAGCACAGCGACGCGCAGATCCGCGCGCGGGCGCGGTCGATGCTCGACCGCGCCGATCCGGCGTACCTGGAGAACTTCATCCTGGACTGACCGCACCCACCGGACCGACCGCCCCTACTGGACCGAGGAGTCGCTGTGGCCGCTGCGACGGAGCCCTACCTGATCATCTCCTCCGACTGCCATGCCGGACTGCCCACCGAGGAGTACCGGCCCTATCTGGAGACCCGGTTCCACCGGGACTTCGACGAGTTCCTCGCCGGGCAGGACCGCCGCCGCGCGGAGATGACCCGCCTCGGCATCCGCAACGAGGCCTTCGCCGACCGGTGGTTCCACGACAACGAGGAGGGCCTGCGCGGCGGCTGGGACCCCGCGCAGCGCCTCAAGGAGCTGGACGGCGACGGCGTGGCGGCCGAGGTGGTCTTCCCGGACGCCGACGCGGTGGACAGCCGCACGGCCGCGCCCTTCGGAGTCGGTCTCGGCCTCTCCGGCGACCACGACCCCGACCTGGGCATGGCCGGCGCGCAGGCCCACAACAGGTGGCTCGCCGAGTTCGTCGGCGCGCACCCCGGACGCCACTGCGGTGTCGCCCTGCTGCCCGTCACGGCCCCCACCGACCGGGTCGTCGCCGAGGTGCACCGTGCGAGGGACTCGGGGCTCGGCGCCCTGATGATCCCCTCCATGTGGGTCGACAAGGAGCCCTACCACGACCGCCGCTACGACCCCGTGTGGGCCGCGGCGGCCGAGTGCGGCATGCCGGTGCTGACGCACTCCGGGGCCGCGCCGCGCCACGAGTACGGCGACCACCTCGGCATCTACGTGAGCGAGGTGACCTGGTGGCCGGCCCGGCCCCTGTGGTTCCTGCTCTGGTCGGGCGTCTTCGAGCGGCACCCCGGGCTCAGGTTCGGGGTCGCGGAGTCCGGGTGCTGGTGGCTGCCCAACCTGCTGTGGTTCATGGACCGGCTCTACCTCGGCGCGCACGGCGGCAAGAAGTTGTCGCCCTTCGCGGAACTGCGGCGCCCGCCGCACGAGTACCTCGACCGCCAGGTCTTCGTCTGCGCGACCAACACCAAACGGCGCGAGCTGGCCCAGCGGTACGAGATCGGCGTCGACAACATCCTGTGGGGCAGCGACTTCCCGCACCCCGAGGGCACCTGGCCCGACACGCGCGCGTGGCTGTCACGGACCTTCCACGACATCCCGGTGGCGGAGACCCGCCGGATGCTGGGCCTCGCCGCCGCGGAGGTCTTCGGCTTCGACACGCAGGAACTGGCCCCGCTCGCCCGGCGCATCGGCCCCACCCCGGCCGACCTCGGCCAGTGCGAGGACCAGCCGGCCGTCGAGGCGTCCTGGGCGCGCTCGCGCGAGGTGGGCCGGCACTGGCTGACGGACCACGACTTCCCGGTCCTGGGGGTGGCCCCGTGAACCCCGCCGCCGAGGACCGCTACACCGTCGTCTCGGCCGACTGCCACGCGGGCGCCGACCTGCTGGACTACCGGCCGTACCTGGCGAAGGAGTTCCACGACGCGTTCGACGCCTGGGCGGCCGCGTACGTCAATCCGTACGAGGACCTGGCGGCCGACACGGCCGACCGGAACTGGAACTCGCAGCGGCGCCTCGCCGAACTGGAGCGGGACGGGATCGTCGCCGAGGTGGTCTTCCCGAACACCGTCCCGCCGTTCTTCCCCTCCGGCTCCCTGATGGCGCCGGCGCCGACGGCCGCGGAGTTCGGGCGCCGCTGGGCCGGCCTGCGCGCCCACAACCGCTGGCTGGCGGACTTCTGCGCGGCCGCGCCCGGCCGCCGGGCGGGCGTCTTCCAGATCCTCCTGAACGACGTCGGGGAGGCGGTGCGGGAGATCCGCTGGGCCGTCGGAGCGGGCCTGAAGGGAGGGCTGCTGCTGCCCGGCACCCCGCCGGGCTCGGGACTGCCCGAGCTGTATTCGCCGGTGTACGACCCCATCTGGGCGGTGTGCGAGGAGCTGGGCGTCCCCGTGAACCACCACGCCGGCTCGGCCTCGCCGCCGCTCGGCGAGGAGCCTGCGGCCCGGGCGGTCTTCATGGTGGAGACGACCTGGTTCTCGCACCGCGCGCTCTGGCACCTGATCTTCGGCGGCGCCTTCCGCCGTCACCCCGGCCTGAGACTGGTGCTCACCGAGCAGGGCTCGGGCTGGATCCCCGGGGTGCTCGACATGCTGGACTACTACCACGGCCGCCTGGTGGCGGGGGCCTCGAAGGCGGCCACCGCGGAGTCCAGGTTCGGCGCCGGGCTGGCCGCCTCGATGGGCAAGGGGCCCTCGCAGGTGTGGCGGGACAACTGCTTCGTGGGGGCCAGCTTCATGCGCCCGCACGAGGTGCCGCTGCGCGACCGCATCGGCCTCGACAAGATCATGTGGGGCAGCGACTACCCGCACGACGAGGGCACGTACCCGTACAGCCGGGAGGGCCTGCGGATCGCGTACGCCGGACTGCCGCGCGAGGAGGTCGCGGCGATGACCGGCGGCAACGCGGCCCGCGTCTACGGCTTCGACCTGGACCTCCTGGACACCGTCGCCGCCGAGGTCGGCCCGACGGCGCGGGAGATCGCCGAACCCCTGGGGGAGCCTCCGGCGGACGCGACGAGTCCGGTGTTCGCCCGGGGAGGGTCGGTACGGGTCTGGTGACGGCCGCCGCACGCCGCTCACGGCCGGACCCGCCGGACTGGCCGGACCCGCCGGGCTCCTTGGCGGGTATCACCAGAAGCAAGCGCGTACCGCCGGTAATACTTGTGGGTAACAACGTCTGGCGGTGACCCGCCGGCCGGTCCTACGGTGCACACATGCCGAACCTGCCCGATGTCGTGCTGTGGTCGATACCCGCCTTCGTGCTGCTCACCGTGGTGGAGATGGTGAGCGTCCGGATCCACCCGGACGAGGACGCCGCCGGGTACGGGACGAAGGACGCCGCCACGAGTCTCGGCATGGGCCTGGGCAGCCTCGCCTTCGACTTCCTGTGGAAGATCCCGATCCTCGCCGTCCACACGGCCGTGTACGAGCTGACGCCCCTGCGCGTGCCCGTCCTGTGGTGGACCGTGCCGCTGATGCTGCTGGCGCAGGACTTCTTCTACTACTGGTCCCACCGCGGGCACCATGTGATCCGCATCCTGTGGGCCTGTCACGTCGTGCACCACTCCAGCGAGAAGTTCAACCTGACCACCGCGCTGCGCCAGCCCTGGACGACCTGGACCGTCTGGCCGTTCTACGTTCCCCTCGTCGCCCTCGGCGTGCATCCGGCGGCGCTCGCGTTCTGCTCGTCGGCGAGCCTCGTGTACCAGTTCTGGATCCACACCGAGCGCATCGGCAGGCTGCCCCGGCCCTTCGAGCTCGTCCTCAACACGCCCTCGCACCACCGGGTCCACCACGCCTCCCAGGGCGGCTACCTGGACCGGAACTTCGGCGGGATCCTGATCGTCTGGGACCGCCTCTTCGGCTCGTTCGTCCCGGAGACGGACCGGCCGGTGTACGGGCTGACCAAGAACATCGACACGTACAACCCGATCCGGGTCGCCACGCACGAGTACGCCGCCATCGCCAGGGACCTGCGCGTGGCGGGGAGCTGGCGCGAGCGGGCCGGGCGGGTCCTCGGGGGACCGGGCTGGCAGCCGGCGACGGCGGCCGCTCCCGGGCGAGCACCGGTTCCCGCCGCCCCGCCGGAGGCGCCCGTCACGGAACCCGCCGCGTGAATCCGTGCCACGCGCGCGTGTGGCACGCCGCGGCGGTGGGAGGCGTCCTGTTCATGCTGTCGGACACCCTCGTTGCGACCGGTGTCGCCGACAGACCGGCCCCGGCGGGCCGGACGGTCACCAGCGGATCGGCACCGGCACCGCCGTGAGCACGGCCGAGACCGCGATCACCAGGCCCAGCACCACGACCTCGGCGCGGGCGGGGGAGTAGGCGGTGAGCGGTTCGGCCGCCCGGTGCAGCCGCCGGCGGGCCCACAGCGCGAGAAGGGCGACGGCGACCACGAGGAGCACCTTCGCGAGCAGCGTGCGCCCGTACGCGGTCGTCGTCAGCTGGTCCAGGACCGTGCCGGGCGGCATCCTGCGCAGCGTGCTGCACACCCCCGTCGCGGTGATCACGGCGAGCAGAACGGCCGCCACGCGCGCGTAGAGGCCGAGCAGCGCGGCGCCCTCCCCAGGAGCGGTGTGCCGCCACCGCAGCAGCGTGCGCAGTACGTACAGCAGCCCGCCCGTCCACAGGGCCGCGCACGTCACATGGACGAGCGTCAGGCCCGAACCGGCCAGCGGACTCGGCTCGGTCACCGGATGGGCGCGCAGCGCCTCCGCGGCGACGATCGCGGCCAGCGGCCACACCTGGGCGGCCGGGCGGCGGGAGAGCGCGCACAGGCCCAGGACGACGAACGCGTTGACCTCCAGGAGCGCGAGCGCGCCGTCCCTGGACTGGTAGAGCCCGCCGATGTCCATGTCGGAGAGGCTGCGCGGTACCAGGTTCCCGGTGGCCACCACCGAGGCGAGGCCGAGCGCGGCCGCGAAACCGGCGGCGGCCGCCGCCGGGGCCCAGCCGCGCGGCACGTCCCCGTGCGGGGCGCCGGGCACCCGGCGGACCAGCCGGGCGACGAAGACCTCGCCCGCCGACACGCTCACCGCCGCGAACAGGACCGCCCGCAGCAGCGCGATCCCGCCCACCCCGGGCGCGGCGGCCTCCCCCGTGCCGCGCAGCACGACGGGCGGCCCGAGCAGCGGGACCAGGGCGGCCAGTGCCACCAGGGCGAGGACGGCGGCGGAACGCCGCACGGAGGCGGCGCCCGGCCGGGGCGGGCACGTCCCGCCCCCCGTGTCACCACCGGCGTCGGCAGTCGGTCTGATCGCACTCACCTCAAGATCTTCACCAGTGGCTCCGGACCGGGGCAAGTCCTGGAGAACGGCTGACGCAGCCGCATTCCGCCCGCCCCCGGACGATCCACCCCTGCATACGCCCGGGACCGCTCCCCTGCTCAAGGCCACCGCGACGAACCGGGCACACGACGAAGGGGCCGGGCGGCACACGGCCGCCCGGCCCCTCACATGATGCCCGCGGTGACGCCTACTTCGTCACGGCGTCCAGCGCGTCCGCGGTGCCCCAGCCGTAGAAGCCGTTGCGGTTCTTCGAACCCTCGCAGACCGCGTCGACCTTGCCGTCGCTGTCGATGTCGTACGGGTCCGTGCACGGCGTGGCGTCGGCCTCCGCGTACAGCAGCGCCTTCACCAGGGCCGCCGAGGCGTGCGGGTGCGTCGACTTGATGAGCGCGGCGACCCCCGCGACGTGCGGCGACGCCATCGACGTACCGGCCATGTAGCCCCACGAGCCGCCCGGCAGCGGGCCCAGGATCAGGCCGCTGGTGGCGGGCGGGGCCGGGGTCTGGAAGCGCGTCGAGTCGCCGCCGGGGGCCGCGATGTCGATGACGCCGAGGCCGTAGTTGGAGAAGGACGACTTGATGCCCTTCGCGCCGGTCGACGCGACCGTGACGACACCCGGCAGCTGGGTCGGGATGTCGAGGCACTCGGACGGGTCGATGACGCGCTCCGCGGGAGTCGTGTCGTTGGGCGAGGTCGGGTCGGTGATCTCGTCCGCGGCGAGGTCGTAGCTCTCGTTGCCCGCCGCCGCGACGTTGACCGTGCCCTTCTTCTCCGCGTACCGCGTGGCCCGGGTGAGGGCCTCGACGAGCGCCTTCTGGTCCGGGTCGTTCTTGCAGTTGAAGTACCACGGGTCGGTGTAGTAGCTGTTGTTCGTGACGTCCACGCCGTGCTCGGCCGCCCACATGAAGCCGCAGACGACGGCCTCCGTGTAGAAGAAGCCGGCCGTCGTGGAGACCTTGATGCCGGACACCTTCACGCCGGGCGCGACGCCCGTGACGCCGATGCCGTTCTTCGCGGCGGCGATCTCGCCCGCCACGTGCGTGCCGTGCGGGCTCTCCTCGGCGCTCGGCCGCCAGGCCCCGTCGGTCGTGTCCGGCTTGCCCGTCACGCAGTTGACCGACGCCTTGCGGTCGAAGTTCGGCGCGATGTCGGGGTGCGTGTCGTCGACGCCGGTGTCGATCACCGCGACGGTGACCTTCTTGCTGCCGAGCGTCTTCTCGTGCGCCTTGTCCGCCTTGATGGCGGGCAGGTCCCACTGCAGGGGTTCCAGCGGGTCCTGTCCGGCCGCGGCGTCGACGTCCGCGATGTCCTCGGCGGTGAGTGCCTTCGGCGTGCCGACGTCGGTCGTGGACTGCGCGGGCAGCGGCGCCGTACGCGTCGAGCCCGCCGACTCCACGCCGCGCACCTTGCGAACGGTCTTGGCGAAGTCGGCGTTCGACGAGTGGACGACGATCACGCCGATCCGGTCGTACGACGTCACGATCGTGCCGCCGGCCTCGGCGATGGCCTTCTTCACCTGGGCGGAGACCCCGTGTCCGGAGCGGACGTTGACGACGTAGCTCAGCGGGGTGGCCTCCGCCGAGATCTTCGCGGCGGCGTCGGCCGTGTCGGCGGCGTCGGCCGGAGCCGCGGACGCGCTGACGTTCGGCAGGAAGGCGAGAGCCGTGGCCAGGGCCATCCCCAGCGGGATGGCTATGACGCGGCGCGAGCGCGTGGTGGACGCGGTCATGCTGTCTCCAGTTCGTTTTCGCGAGTGCGAGCGGGTCGTGCGGGATGTGCGGGTCGTACGGGATGTGCGGGTCGTTCGGGGCGTGCGGGTCGCGGGCGCACCGTGCGGGGCGTCGCGCGGAACGCGGGCTACTTGACGGCCTTCAGTGCGTCGACGACGCCGAAGCCGTAGAAGCCGTTCACGCGCTCGCCGCCCTCACAGGTGGCGTCCTGCGTGCCGTTGCCGTCCTGGTCGTAGGAGTCCGGGCAGCCCGGGTTGTCGGCCTGGGCCTTCAGCAGCGCCTGCAGCTGGGCCGGAGTCGCCCACGGGTGCTCGGACTTGAGCAGCGCGGCGACACCCGCGGCGTGCGGCGACGCCATCGACGTGCCCTGCAGGAAGCCGTACTGGTCGTCCGGCAGGGTGGAGAGGATGCGGCCGTTCTTCGACGGGGTGTCCGGGATCTGGTAGAGCCGGTCACCACCGGGGGCCGCGATGTCGATGACACCCTTGCCGTACGACGAGTAGTACGACTTGAGGTTCTGCACGCCGGTCGCGCTGACCGTGACGACGCCCGGCAGCTGGGTCGGCACGTCGTAGCACTCGTGCGGGTCGATCGTGCGGGTGACCGGCGTCGAGTCGTCGGGGCTCGACTCGTCGACGATGGCGTCCGAGTCCAGGTCGTGGTTGGAGTTGCCGGCCGACGCGAGGTGCAGGGTGCCCTTCTTCGTGGCGTACCGCTGGGCCCGGTTCACCGCGTCCACGATCGCCCGCTGGTCGGGGTCGTCCATGCAGTTGTAGAGCCACGGGTCCACGTAGTAGCTGTTGTTCGTGATCTCCACGCCGTGGTCGGCGGCGAACACGAAGGCGCAGACGACGCTCTCCGGGTAGAAAAGGCCGTTGTCCGGGTCGCTGACCTTGATGCCGGAGACCTTCACGCCGGGCGCGACACCGGCGACGCCGATGCCGTTGCGGGCGGCGGCGATCTCACCGGCGACATGCGTGCCGTGGTAGTCGGCCGAGGTGTACGGACGCCAGGCGCCCTCACTCGTGTCGGCCACGCCGCCCACGCAGTTGGCGGACTGCGCGGCGGAGAAGTTGGGGGCCAGGTCCGGGTGCGTGTCGTCGACACCCGTGTCGATCACGGCGACCGTGACCTTGCTGCTGCCCGGGTTGATCTTCGCGGCCTTGTCGGCGCCTATCGCGCGCAGGTCCCACTGGTCGGCCTCGAGGGGCTCGCTCGCGGGGGCGGCCGCGGCCTTCACCTTGGCGGCCTCGGCGGCCGACAGGTAGTCGACGGCTCCCTCGTCCGTCGTACCGGCCGCGGTCAGCGGGGTCGTACGCGTGGCACCGGCGGACTGGACGCCGCGCACGGCCCGGATCCGCGCACCGAACCCGGGGTCGGCCGAGTGCGCCACGATGACGCCGATCCTGTCGTACGTGACGACGACGGTGCCCCCGGCCTCGGTTATCGCCTTCCCGACCCTGCCCATCGTGCGGCGGTCGGTCTCCGTGTTGACCACGTATGCGAGGTTCGGGCCGTCGGCCGCGGTGACGGCGGGTGCGGACTGCGGGGCGGCCGACGCGACACCCGGGACGAAGCCGAGCGCGGCGGTGAGGGACAGCGCGACGGGCACGGCGAGGGCGAGACGGCGTCTGGAACGCAGATGAGCCATGGGGTCTCCACATCATCCGGAAAAGGAACCGGCCCGAACACGGGTGGTGCTCGGGCAGGTACATGACGGGTGGTGCTGGGCCGAAACTATCTCCCGCCGTCCCTGGCCAGCAATGACTTACGGGGACGACTTACGGGGACGTCCGGTGGAACGCACGGGCCGGGTTCCGAAAGAAGTGGGTGGAGTTGAACCGCTCCCCGTGCGGCGCCGTGACGTTGAGCAGGGAGCACGAGCACCGTCGGGCCCCCTGCCGGATCACGCCCGGGGCACCTGCCGTCACCACCCGGTCCACGTGATCCACGTCACCGTGAGGTCAGAAATCAGCCATGTCCACAGCCAGTTCCTCTCCCGACCCCGATCCCTCTCCTGACACGCCCCCACCCGATGCTGCACCCGCACCCGCACCCGCACCCGCACCCGCACCCGCAACGCGAGGAGACTCCGTGGCCACCGATGCACCACCCCCCTCGAAAGCCGAACCTCATCTCCCGTCCACACGGGAGTTCGTGGAGGTGCAGGAGAGCGCCGAGTTCGGTGAACTGCGCCGCGCCCACCGCTCCTTCGCCTTCCCGGTGACCATCGGCTTCATCAGCTGGTACCTGCTGTACGTCCTGCTGTCGATCTACGCGGACGACTTCATGGGCACCAAGCTGTTCGGCAACTTCAACGTCGCCTTCGTCCTGGGCCTCGCCCAGTTCCTCACCACGTTCCTCATCGCCTGGTGGTACGAGCGTCACTCCTCGACCAAGCTCGACCCCAAGGCCGAGGCGATCAAGTCCCGGATGGAGGGCGGCGCATGAGCCCCGCGATCACCCAGGTCCACCTCGCGCAGACGCAGTTCGCGGCGGGAGAGGCCAGCGAGCACCGCCCGCTGATCATCTCCCTGTTCGCGGTCTTCGTCCTCGCCACCCTCGTCATCACCGTCTGGGCGGGCCGGCAGACCAAGGACGCCGCCGACTTCTACGCCGGCGGCCGCTCGTTCAGCGCCTTCCAGAACGGGCTCGCCGTCTCCGGCGACTACATGTCCGCCGCCTCGTTCCTCGGCATCGCGGGCGCCATCGCCCTGTTCGGCTACGACGGCTTCCTGTACTCCATCGGCTTCCTGGTCGCCTGGCTGGTGGCGCTGCTCCTGGTCGCCGAGCCGCTGCGCAACTCCGGCCGGTACACGATGGGCGACGTCCTCGCCTACCGCATGCGCCAGCGCCCGGTCCGTACGGCGGCCGGCACCTCCACCATCGTCGTGTCGATCTTCTACCTGCTGGCGCAGATGGCGGGCGCGGGCGTCCTGGTCTCGCTGCTGCTCGGCATCACCAGCGACGCCGGGAAGGTCGGCATCGTCGCCCTGGTCGGCGTCCTGATGATCGTGTACGTCACCATCGGCGGCATGAAGGGCACCACCTGGGTCCAGATGGTCAAGGCCGTGCTGCTCATCAGCGGCACCCTGCTCATCACCTTCCTGGTGCTGCTCAAGTTCGACTTCAACGTCTCCGACCTGCTCGGGTCCGCGGCCAAGAACAGCGGCGGGGGCGCGGCCTTCCTGGAGCCCGGCCTCAAGTACGGGCTCACCACCACCTCCAGCATCGACTTCATCTCGCTGGGCATCGCCCTGGTGCTGGGCACCGCGGGTCTGCCGCACATCCTGATCCGCTTCTACACGGTGCCCAACGCCAAGGCCGCGCGTAAGTCCGTGAACTGGGCGATCGGCATCATCGGCGGCTTCTACCTGATGACCATCGCGCTCGGCTTCGGCGCGGCGGCCCTCATCTCGAAGAAGGAGATCGTCGAGTCGAACCCCGCGGGCAACACGGCGGCACCCCTGCTCGCCCTGCACCTCGGGGGCGTCGACTCGGCCTGGGGCGCGATCCTGCTCGCCACGATCTCCGCGGTGGCCTTCGCCACGATCCTCGCCGTGGTCGCCGGCCTGACCCTGGCGTCGTCCTCGTCGTTCGCCCACGACATCTACGCGAACGTCATCCGCAAGGGCAAGGCCACCGAGAAGGAGGAGCTGAACGCCGCCCGCTACGCCACCATCGGCATCGGTGTCGTCTCCATCGGCCTCGGCGCCCTCGCCCGTGACCTCAACGTCGCGGGGCTGGTCGCCCTCGCCTTCGCGGTCGCCGCCTCCGCCAACCTGCCGACGATCCTCTACAGCCTCTTCTGGAAGCGGTTCACCACCCAGGGCGCGCTGTGGTCGATCTACGGCGGCCTCGCCACGGCGGTCGGCCTGGTGCTCTTCTCACCGGTCGTCTCCGGCAAGGCCACCTCGATGTTCCCCGACGTCGACTTCCACTGGTTCCCGCTGGAGAACCCGGGCATCATCTCGATCCCCGTCGGCTTCCTGCTGGGCTTCCTCGGCACCCTCCTGTCCAAGGAGAAGGCGGACGCCGACAAGTACGCCGAGCTGGAGGTCCGTTCCCTCACCGGAACCGGGGCGCACTGAGCACACCGGTCCACCGGTCCACCGGGGCGATCGGAACACCGGAACGCCGGGCGTCACGCAGGACGGCCGCGTCGTAGGTCCCTACGACGCGGCCGCGGTGTGTCCGGTGCGATCGGGCCACTCCTGTTGTCGGTCCTGTCACGTAGGCTCGCTCATATCATCGAGGGAGGGTCCCACGTGCTCATCGACACCTACGGCCGGGTGGCCACCGACCTGCGCGTCTCACTGACCGACCGGTGCAATCTCAGATGCACGTACTGCATGCCGGAGGAAGGCCTGCAGTGGCTCGCCAAGCCCGACCTGCTCACGGACGACGAGATCGTCCGCCTCATCGGCCTGGCGGTGACCCTGGCGGGCATCACCGAGGTCCGCTTCACCGGCGGCGAGCCCCTGCTGCGCCCCGGCCTGGTCGGCATCGTGGAGCGCGTCGCCGCGATGGAGCCCCGCCCGCAGATGTCCCTGACGACGAACGGCATCGGTCTCAAGCGCATCGCGCCCGCCCTGAAGGCGGCCGGCCTGGACCGGGTCAACGTCTCGCTGGACACCCTGCGCCCGGACGTCTTCAAGACCCTGACCCGCCGCGACCGCCACAAGGACGTCATCGAGGGCCTGGAGGCGGCCCGCGCCGCGGGACTGACACCGGTCAAGGTCAACTCCGTACTGATGCCGGGGCTGAACGAGAACGAGGCGCCGGACCTGCTCGCCTGGGCCGTGGAGCACGACTACGAACTGCGGTTCATCGAGCAGATGCCCCTCGACGCGCAGCACGGCTGGAAGCGCGAGGGCATGGTCACCGCCGGCGACATCCTCACTTCCCTGCGGACGCGTTTCGAGCTCACGGAGGAAGGAGCCGGCGAGCGCGGCTCCGCGCCGGCCGAGCGCTGGATCGTGGACGGCGGCCCGCACCGGGTCGGGGTGATCGCCTCGGTCACCCGCCCGTTCTGCTCGGCCTGCGACCGCACGCGGCTGACCGCCGACGGACAGGTCCGCACCTGTCTGTTCGCCTCGGAGGAGACCGACCTGCGGGCGGCGCTGCGCTCGGGCGCCCCGGACGAGGAGATCGCCCGGATCTGGCGGCTGGCGATGTGGGGGAAGAAGGCCGGAGCGGGCCTGGACGACCCCTCGTTCGTCCAGCCGGACCGCCCGATGTCGGCGATCGGCGGCTGACCGCCCGGCGGGCCGCACCGCCCGTCCCTCAGCTCGCGGGCGGCCGCTCCGGGGACTCCCGCTCCGGGGACTCCCATTCGGTCAGGAGCACCACGTCCTTGAGGAAGCCGCGGACACCCAGGAACTTCGACAGGTGGTCGCGGTGCTCCTCGCACGCGAGCCAGGTCTTGCGGCGCTCCGGCGTGTGCAGCTTCGGGTTGTTCCACGCGAGCACCCACACGGCGTCCGCCCGGCAGCCCTTGGCGGAGCAGACGGGGGAGGCGGGGGCCGGCGGCTCGGCACCGGGGACGTTCAGGATCACGTCCTCGACAGTAGCCGAGCCCCGCCGGCCGGGTCCCGTCGCGCCTTCGGAAAGGCGACGCCGAGCAGCCACGGGGGGAGCTGCCCGGCGTCGGTCTGTCACTCCGACGGGGGATGCGGAGTGCGTACCAAGTATGTCACGGCTAGCCCATTGCCCGGCAACGGAACAACATGATTGATCTGAGCTTTTCTTGAGCTTGGCAGATGATCTGCATTCCGCTTTTTCCGGAATGCCGATGCTCAGGTCCGCTCGTGCGGTTCGTTCCGCAAGGGCGTGCCGCGGTCGGCCGCCACGTCCTCCGGGACGGGTTCCGCGACCCCGCCCGCCGGCGGCGCAGCGAGCATCGGACGGGTCGGCGCGGTCACGAAGGTCGACGGCAGCGACGGCGCGTTCTCCCTGCCCGCGTTGGCGATCACCACGGAGACGTAGGGGAGCAGCACGCCCAGCACCAGCGCGACGACGGCGACATGCCGCTCGACGTTCCACAGGGTGGCGGCCAGGACCACGGAGACCGTACGGACGGACATCGAGATGATGTAGCGGCGCTGCCTGCCCCGCACATCGTCGGCGAGCCCCTGCCTGGCCCCGGTGATCCGGAAGACCTCGGCATCGCTCCGCTTCCGCATCACGTTCCACCACCCGCCCGCGTCGGACACTCCCCGGCCCGTACGAGAAACCACGATACGCCCCGGTTGGGCCGCCCACGAGACCGGGGCGGCGGTGTCCGGGCCAGGACGACTGCGCCGTACCGCGTACGGCCGTACCCGACATGCGCCGTACGGCAGGCGGGCCGACACTGGGCGTAATGCTCGAGTAGAGCCGTATAGGAGGCAGCCATGGGCTGGTTGTGGGCGATCATCGTGGGATTCGTACTGGGCTTGCTTGCCAAGGCGATCATTCCGGGCAAGCAGCACAGTCCGCTCTGGCTCACCACGATCTTCGGAATCATCGGCGCGATCGTGGGCAACGCGATCGCCCGCGGCATCGGCATCGGCGAGACCAGGGGCATCGACTGGGGCCGGCACGCCCTCCAGCTCGTGGCCGCGGTGGTCATCGTCTTCCTGGGCGACATGCTCTACACGGCGATGAGGGGCAACAAACAAAGAGCCTGAACACAAGCAAAAGGGTGCGGGCCCGTTTCGGGCCCGCACCCTTTTGCTTTCAGGGGAGCGGGGAACTGCGCACTCTTTTGCTTTCAAGGGCGCGGGCGGTGAAATCCGCGGCCGCGCCGCGGTGCGCGACAAACCACGACACACCCGCACCCGGCAAACCGACCCCCCTCTCCCCGGGAGGCGCGGCCTCCCTGAGGCCTAAGGCGCGACCTCCACGGCGGCAAGGCTCTTCTTGCCCCGCCGAAGCACCAGCCACCGCCCGTGCAGCAGATCCTCCGCACCGGCGACGGCGTCCTCGGAGGCGACCTTCACGTTGTTCACGTACGCCCCGCCCTCCTTGACCGTCCGCCGCGCGGCGGACTTGCTCGCCACCAGCCCGACCTCGGCGAACAGGTCGACCACCGGCCCCGGCGCGGACACCCGCACCCGGGGCAGCTCGGACAGCGCGGCGTTCAGCGTCGCGGCGTCGAGTCCGGCCAGCTCGCCCTGCCCGAACAGCGCCCGCGACGCGGCGATCACGGCCGCGGTCTGGTCGGCGCCGTGCACCAGCGTCGTCAGCTCCTCCGCCAGCGCCCGCTGCGCGGCCCGGGCCTGCGGCCGCTCCTGCGTCTGCCTCTCCAGCTCCTCCAGCTCCTCCCGGGACCGGAAGGACAGGATCCGCAGGTACGTCGAGACGTCCCGGTCGTCCACGTTCAGCCAGAACTGGTAGAACGCGTACGGCGTCGTCATCTGCGGGTCGAGCCAGACGGCGCCGCCCTCGGTCTTGCCGAACTTGGTGCCGTCCGCCTTGACCATCAGCGGCGTCGCGATGCAGTGCGCCTGGGCGTCCGGTTCCAGGCGGTGGATCAGGTCCAGGCCCGCCGTGAGGTTGCCCCACTGGTCGCTGCCGCCCTGCTGGAGCGTGCAGCCGTACCTGCGGTACAGCTCCAGGAAGTCCATGCCCTGCAGCAGCTGGTAGCTGAACTCCGTGTAGCTGATGCCCTCCTGGGACTCCAGCCGCCGGGCGACCGAGTCCTTGGTGAGCATCTTGTTCACGCGGAAGTGCTTGCCGATGTCCCGCAGGAACTCGATGGCCGAAAGACCGGCCGTCCAGTCCAGGTTGTTTACCATGACCGCGGCGTTCTCGCCCTCGAAGGACAGGAACGGCTCGATCTGGGAGCGCAGCCGGCCGACCCAGGCGCCGACCGTCTCCGGGTCGTTCAGCGTGCGCTCCGCCGTCGGGCGCGGGTCGCCGATCTGGCCGGTCGCCCCGCCCACCAGGGCCAGCGGACGCAGGCCCGCCCGCTGGAGGCGCCGCATGGTGAGGACCTGCACCAGGTGCCCCACGTGCAGCGAGGCCGCGGTGGGGTCGAAGCCGCAATAGAACGTGACGGGACCGTCCGCGAGCGCCTTGCGCAATGCGTTCTCGTCGGTGGACAGGGCGAACAGCCCGCGCCACTTCAGCTCGTCGACGATGTCCGTCACGGTTCTCGTGTCTCCTTGAATGATCTTCGGGGTTGCGGCCGGCCGGAAAGCGGCCGACCGCGAGGCTATCGAGGTTATACGCCCTGGCTGACCGAGCTCATGTTGAAGTCCGGCACCCGCAGCGGCGGCATCGCGGCCCTGGTGAACCAGTCGCTCCACTCGCGCGGCAGCGTCTTCTCGGTCCGTCCCGCCTCGGTCGCCCGGCCGAGCAGCCCCACCGGCGACTCGTTGAATCGGAAGTTGTTGACCTCACCGGTGACCTCGCCGTTCTCCACGAGGTAGACGCCGTCCCGGGTCAGCCCGGTCAGCAGCAGCGTCGCCGGGTCGACCTCGCGGATGTACCAGAGGCAGGTCAGCAGCAGTCCCCGTTCCGTGGCGGCGACCATCTCCTCCAGGGAGGTGTCCCGGCCGCCGTCGAGGACGAGGTTGCCGATGCCGGGGGCCACCGGCAGCCCGGTCAGGCCCGCGCTGTGCCGGGTGCTCGTCAACTGCCTCAGCTCGCCCTCGCGGACCCACTCGGTGGCCCCGAGGGGCAGCCCGTTGTCGAAGACGGAGGCGTCGTCCCCGGAGGAGTGCGTGAGCACGAAGGGGGCGCTCTCGAGGCCGGGCTCGTTCGGGTCGCTGCGCAGGGTCAGCGGCAGGTCGGTGAGCCGGTCGCCGACGCGGGTACCGCCGCCGGGCCTGCTGAACACCGTCCGGCCCTCGGCCGCGTCCCGGGCCGCCGACGACCACAGCTGGTAGATCATCAGGTCCGCGACGGCCGTCGGCGGCAGCAGCGTCTCGTACCGCCCGGCGGGCAGGCCGACGCGCCGCTCGGCCCAGCCGAGCCGCACGGCCAGCTCCGCGTCGAGCGCCGCCGGGTCCACGTCCTTGAAGTCCCGCGTCGAGCGGCCGGCCCACGCCGAACGCGTACGGTCCGGCGACTTGGCGTTCAGCTCCAGCGTCCCGTTGGGCTGGTCGTGACGCAGGCGCAGCCCCGTCGACGTACCGAGGTAACTGGAGACGAGCTCGTGGTTGGCGAAGCCGTACAGTTCCCGGCCGCCCGCACGCGCGCGTGCGAACGATTCGCCGAGCGCCGGGGCGAAGTCGGTGAAGACGGCCGACGAGGTCTCGGCGGGCGCGTCCGTGAAGCCGGGGGAGGCGGGCACGCCCTCGACGAGCGGCTGCGCGTCCTCGGCCGGACCGGCGCCGCGCGCCGCGGCCTCGGCGGCCCGCACCAGCGGCTCCAGCTCGTCCGCGGTCACGGCCGAGCGCGACACGACCCCGGAGGCGGTGCCCTCGCGGCCGGCGACCGTCGCGACGACGGTCAGCGTGCGCCCCCGGGTGACGCCGTTCGTGGTCAGCGCGTTGCCCGCCCAGCGCAGGTTGGCGGTCGACCGCTCGTCGGCGATGACGACACAGCCGTCCGCCCGGGACAGTGCGAGGGCGCGCTCGACGATCTCGTGCGGCTTGTTCGAGACAGCGCTCATCGACCGGCCTCCTGCGTGGTGTTGAGGATGTTGACGCCCTTGAAGAGGGCGGACGGGCAGCCGTGCGAGACCGCCGCGACCTGGCCCGGCTGGGCCTTGCCGCAGTTGAAGGCACCGCCCAGGACGTACGTCTGCGGACCGCCGACGGCCGCCATGGAGCCCCAGAAGTCCGTGGTCGTCGCCTGGTAGGCGACGTCCCGCAGCTGGCCGGTGATCCGCCCGTTCTCGATCTTGAAGAACCGCTGGCCGGTGAACTGGAAGTTGTAGCGCTGCATGTCGATCGACCAGGACCGGTCGCCCACGACGTAGATCCCGCGGTCGACGCTCCCGATCAGGTCCTCGGTGGACATCCCGGCGGGGTCCGGCCGCAGCGACACGTTCGCCATGCGCTGTACGGGCACATGGCCGGGGGAGTCGGCGTACGCGCAGCCGTTGGACCGCTCGAAGCCGGTCAGCCTCGCGATCCTGCGGTCCAGCTGGTAGCCGACGAGCGTGCCGTCCTTCACCAGGTCCCAGGACTGCCCGGCGACCCCCTCGTCGTCGTACCCGACGGTCGCCAGCCCGTGCTCGGCGGTGCGGTCACCGGTGACGTTCATCAGCTCGGAGCCGTACCGCAGCTTGCCCAGCTGGTCGAAGGTCGCGAACGACGTCCCGGCGTACGCGGCCTCGTAGCCCAGCGCCCGGTCCAGCTCGGTGGCGTGCCCGACGGACTCGTGGATGGTCAGCCACAGGTTGGACGGGTCGACGACCAGGTCGTACACGCCCGCCGTGACGCTCGGCGCGCGCATCTTCTCTGCGAGCAGCTCGGGGATCCGGCCGAGCTCCGACTCCCAGTCCCAGCCGGTGCCCGTCAGGTACTCCCAGCCACGGCCGACGGGCGGCGCGATCGTGCGCATGGAGTCGAACTCGCCGATCGACTCGTCGACGGCCACGGCGGTCAGCTGGGGGTGCAGGCGGACCCGCTGCTGGGTCGTCACCGTGCCCGCCGTGTCCGCGTAGAACTTGTTCTCGTGCACGGTCAGCAGCGAGGCGTCGACATGACTGACGCCGTCCGCCGCGAGCAGCCGCGCGCTCCAGTCCGCCAGCAGCCCCGACTTCTCCTCGTCCGGTACGGAGAAGGGGTCGATCTCGTACGAGGAGATCCACGTCTTCTCGGCGTGCACGGGCTCGTCGGCCAGTTCCACGCGCTCGTCCGAGCCCGCCGCCTTGATCACCTTCGCCGACAGCTTGGCCATGGCCACGGCCTGCGAGGCCACCTTCGCGGCGGCGTCCATCGTCAGGTCGACGCCGGAGGCGAACCCCCAGGTGCCGCCGTGCACGACCCGCACCGCGTACCCGAGGTCGGTCGTGTCCGACGACCCCGCGGGCTTGGCGTCCCGCAGCCGCCAGGACGCGCTGCGCACCCGCTCGAACCGGAAGTCCGCATGGTCGGCGCCCAGCGCCCGGGCCCGCGCGAGCGCCGCGTCGGCCAGCGCGCGTAGGGGCAGTGCCAGGAATGACTGATCGACCTCGTGGGGCACGAGTGGGTTTCCCTTCACTTCGGACCGTCGAAAACACCAGCCCGAAGTGAAACACGCCCCGCGCGCACCGTGTGCGGGGATTCTCCCGCCACCCGGGCCGTCCGCGCACCCGGCCCGGACGGCCGCCCGGAGCGCGCCGACTGTAGGGATCCGACAGCGGGCGGGGTGCGCCACTGTCGGTGCCCGATTCTTCGGGCGGATGACGGTACCGATAGGTTTCCGAGGTACCAGACCGGCTATCGAAAGGGTGATCCGTTGAGCCGCTCGGTTCTCGTCACCGGAGGAAACCGGGGCATCGGCCTCGCCATCGCCCGCGCTTTCGCCGACGCGGGCGACAAGGTCGCGATCACGTACCGGTCGGGCGAGCCACCGGCCGCCCTCACCGAACGGGGCTGCCTCGCGGTCAAGTGCGACATCACCGACAGTGAGCAGGTGGAGCAGGCCTACAAGGAGATCGAGGCCGCCCACGGCACGGTCGAGGTGCTCGTGGCCAACGCCGGCATCACCAAGGACCAGTTGCTGATGCGGATGTCCGAGGAGGACTTCACGTCCGTCCTCGACACCAACCTGACGGGCACCTTCCGCGTCGTGAAGCGCGCCAACCGCGGCATGCTGCGCGCCAAGAAGGGCCGCGTCGTCCTGCTCTCCTCGGTGGTCGGCCTGCTCGGTTCGGCGGGGCAGGCGAACTACGCCGCCTCCAAGGCCGGCCTGGTCGGGTTCGCCCGCTCGCTCGCCCGTGAGCTGGGCTCGCGGAACATCACCTTCAACGTCGTCTCGCCCGGTTTCGTCGACACCGACATGACCAAGGCGCTCACCGACGAACAGCGCGAGGCCATCGTGAAGCAGGTGCCGCTCGGCCGGTACGCGCAGCCCGAGGAGATCGCCGCGACGGTGCGGTTCCTCGCCTCGGACGAGGCCTCGTACATCACTGGAGCCGTCATCCCCGTAGACGGCGGACTGGGAATGGGTCACTGATCACCATGAGCGGAATTCTCGAGGGCAAGCGCGTCCTGATCACCGGTGTGCTGACGGAGGCGTCCATCGCCTTCCACACGGCGAAGCTGGCCCAGGAGCAGGGTGCCGAGATCATCCTGACCGCGTTCCCGCGGCCCACGCTGACCGAGCGCATCGCGAAGAAGCTGCCCAGGCCCACCAAGGTCATCGAGCTCGACGTGACGAACGACGAGCACCTCGGGCGGCTCGCCGGGATCGTGGGCGCGGAGCTGGGCGGCCTCGACGGTGTCGTGCACTCCATCGGGTTCGCCCCGCAGGACGCCCTGGGCGGCAACTTCCTGAACACGCCGTTCGAGTCGGTCGCCACGGCCATGCACGTCTCCGCCTTCTCCCTGAAGTCGCTGACCATGGCCTGCCTGCCCCTGATGCAGAACGGCGGCTCGGTCGTCGGCCTCACCTTCGACGCCCAGTACGCCTGGCCGCAGTACGACTGGATGGGCCCGGCCAAGGCCGCCCTGGAGGCCACCAACCGCTACCTCGCCCGCGACCTGGGCAAGCGGAACGTGCGCTCCAACCTCATCTCGGCCGGTCCGCTCGGCTCGATGGCCGCCAAGTCCATCCCGGGCTTCAGCGAGCTGGCGGCCGTCTGGGACGACCGCGCGCCCCTGGAGTGGGACCTCAAGGACCCCGAGCCGGCCGGCCGCGGTGTCGTCGCCCTGCTCAGCGACTGGTTCCCGAAGACCACCGGCGAGATCGTCCACGTCGACGGCGGCCTGCACGCGATCGGCGCGTAAGCGCCCGCGCACACGCCCGCCCACGGTGTCGGCGCCCCGTTCCCCGCAGTGCGCGGGGAGCGGGGCGTCACCCGTTCGGCTCCGTCGGCCGGGCGGCCGGGCGGGGGAACGGCTCACCCTGGAGGAGGAGTTCCTCTCCCGAGACGCCTCCAGAGCCCAGCCGAGGAGGTTCCTTTGTGCGCCTCTCCCAGGCCCGATGCACCCGTCGGCTCCCCAGGACCAGCTTCGCGGCACCCCCTGTCGCCCTGTTCGCCGCTCTGACCCTCGTCCTCACGGTGCCCTGCGACGCCGCCCCGCACGCTGCGAGAACCGTCCCCCACGCGCGCGTGCCCGTGGAGGAACGGCCTTTCGGAGCGGTGTGCCGGACCGTCGTCGACGGTTCACACGTGACCGCGGACTGCCGCAACCCGTATCCCGAACCCGATCATGTCGGTCTGCACATCGAGTGCGAGCGCTGGTGGGACCTGGACACCGACGGGGCGCGGGTCGAGGCGGGGCCCGCCCAGAACGTCCGGCTGACCGGCCGCTGCTGGAAGGAGGTCCGCTCGGCGTGGATCACCCACCAGAGGTGACGCCGCCCGGCCTCCCCGGGCGGCACAGGAACGGGTAGCCGGCCGCCTCCGTCGCGGCCGTCTGCGCGTCGCCCGCGCGGATCGCGTCCACCAGGCGCGTGTGGTCCATGTGCGTCTCGGGCGTCAGCTCCCCGCCGACGTCCTCGCGCAGCCAGTCGCGCACCACCTCGCCCAGGTCCGCGTACATCGCCGTCATGACGTCGTTGTGGGACGCGGCCACCACGGCCAGGTGGAAGGTCGTGTCGGCGCTCACGAAGGCCTCCGCGTCCCCCGAGCCCCAGGCCTCCTCGCGGCGTACGAGGAGGGCGTCCAACTGCTTGAGGTCGCGCTCGGTGCGCCGCCCGGCGGCCAGTCGCGCCGCACTCGACTCCAGTGTGGAGCGCAGCTCGGCGATGTGCCGCGGGTCGGCGTCCGCGAACCGGCGGTGCATCACGCCGGCCAGCTCGCTGGTCGCGACGACATAGGTGCCCGACCCCTGGCGGATGTCGAGCAGACCGTTGTGCGCGAGGGCGCGGACGGCCTCCCGGACCGTGTTGCGGGCCACTCCCAGCTGCTCGACCAGTTCCGGCTCGGTGGGGATGCGGGACCCCACCGGCCACTCGCCGGAAGTGATCTCGTTGCGCAGCGCGGCGATGACCTGCTCGGACAGCGCCGAACGGCGGGGATGGCTCAAGGGCATGACGGTCCTTCGCGCCAGGGGGTGCACCGGATGGACGCACCGTAGTGCGGGTGTCCCGGGACCGTGCACCGGGAGAGTGGACAACCAATCATCCCATGATTCTATGATGGGGTTCATGACTGGCGAGGAAACCCGGACGATCATGTCCCCACCGATACGCGGCTCCGTGCGGGACGCGGACCCCCACGCGCCCCGCACGCGCGCGTGGATGACGCGTCTGGTGATCGCCGGCATCGTCCTGACCGCTCTCAACCTGCGTCCCGCCATCACCAGCTCGGGCGCCCTGCTCGAAGAGGTGCGCGACGGGCTCGGCATGAGCGGCAGCGTCGCCGGACTCCTCACCTCCGTACCGCCCCTGTGCTTCGCCGTCTTCGGTGTCATGGCGCCGCGCCTGGCCCGCCGTTTCGGGCCCGCCGCCGTGGTCTGCGCGGGCATGCTGGCCATCGGCACGGGCCTGGTGGTGCGGCCCTTCGCCGGGAGCACGGCGGGATTCCTGGTCGCCAGCGCCCTCGCCCTCATGGGCATCGCGGTCAGCAACGTCCTCATGCCGGTGATCGTCAAGCGCTGGTTCCCGGACCGGGTCGGCTCCATGACCGGCCTGTACTCCATGGCCCTCGCCCTCGGCACCGCCACCGCGGCCGCCGTCACGGTGCCCATGACCCGGGCCCTGGGCGGCAGCTGGCAGGCGGGCCTCGCCGTCTGGGCGGCGCTCGCGGCCGTCGCCGTCCTGCCCTGGCTCCCGCTCGTACGGGCCAAGGGCACCCCTCTCTCCGTGGGGCCCGCCCCCGCAGGCCCCTCCGTCAGCCCCTCCGCCGTTCCCGGGGCCGGCCCGGCCCCCGGCGCGGGCCCCGAGCCCGTGCCCGCGCCGCTGCGGATCACCCGGAGCCGGACCGCCTGGGCGCTCGCCGTCTTCTTCGGGCTCCAGGCCACCGCCGCGTACATCACGATGGGCTGGATGGCACAGATCTTCCGGGACGCGGGGGTCCCGGCCGGTACCGCCGGCCTGCTGCTCGCCGTCACGATGGTGATGGGCGTGCCCCTGGCCTTCGTCATACCGCGGCTGGCCACGCGCCTGCCCCACCAGGGGCCGATCGTGATCGCCCTCGGTCTCTGCGGCTTTGCCGGCTACGCAGGGCTGTACCTCGCCCCGGCGGGCGGCGCCTGGGCGTGGGCCCTGCTGCTCGGCATCTCCAACTGCGCCTTCCCGCTGGCCCTCACCATGGTCGGCATGCGGGCCAGGACCGGAGCGGGGGTCGCGCAGCTCTCGGCCTTCGCGCAGAGCACCGGCTACCTCATCTCGATCCCCGGCCCGCTGCTGGTCGGCGTCCTCTACCAGCACAGCGGCGGCTGGGGCCTGCCGATCGCGCTCATGGCGGGCCTGATGGTCCCGCAGATCGTGGTGGGCGTCCTGGCGGGCCGCGACCGCACCGTCGAGGACGAGGCCGCCGCCCGGTGACCGCCCCGGTGACTGCCCCGATGACCGCCTCGGCGGCCGTCCCCGGCCGCCGACCCCACCTATGAGGATCCGGGCGAGGAGTGCGAGACTGGCCGTATGCCCGTGCTCGATCCGAATCCCAAGAACGGCCAGAAGAAGATGCTGCTCGTCTTCGGCGCGTTCCTCCTCATCTTCGTGGTCATCGGCGTCATCGCGTCGATCGCCTCTCCCTGATGGTGGGGTTACCCCCACCATCCCCTAGGGGGCGGGTGTCAGGGTCAAGTGGGTGGATCACCGGATGGGCCGCGGGGCCCCGGTTCCGTACCTTCGAGAAGTGGCCGCGAGGACGTGGACCACGGAGCACTCGGAGCCCCACGGAGGCGGCATGTCGGCCCCTACGCACACCCCGCCCCACCCGGCGACCGGGCGCCGCGTCGAACCGCGGCTGCCCTGGTGGGCGCTCCTCCTGCCCGCCCTCGCCTTCGCGGCGCTGCTGCTGCTCATCCTGAACCCCGCGGACGCCCACGCGGCGGGCGCGGACCCGGTGGTCGGCAACCTCTTCGAGCGGATCCAGCAGATCGTGCTGCGCCAGGGCTCCTGAGCCCTCCGCCTCCCACGGCTTCCGCCTCCCGCGGCTTCGGCTCCCCAGGGCGGGACAGCGCATCAACTCCCTGCGCCCCATGGCGTGTTTCATGCGAAACTGGGACCCATGAGCGTCGCAGAACCCCGCAGGATCGTCCTTTTCCGGCACGCGAAGGCCGACTGGCCCGACGTGGCCGACCACGAGCGTCCGCTCGCCGAGCGGGGCCGCAAGGACGCCGCCGTCGCCGGACGCAGACTGGCCGACAGCGGCATCCCCTTCGACCTGGCCCTCTGCTCCACCGCGACCCGGACCCGCGAGACCTGGAAGCTCGCCGTCCAGGAGCTCCCGCACCGGCCGAAGACGGTCTACGAGGAGCGCCTCTACGAAGCCTCCCCGGGCGAGCTGATCGCCGTACTGAACGAGACCCCGGACGACGTGCGCAGCGGTGTGCTGATCGGGCACAACCCCGGGGTGCACGGCCTCGCCGACATCCTGGGCGGCCGGTCCGAGGGGGACGCGAAGGAGCGGATGAGCCACCGCGAGTTCCCCACCGCCGCCTTCGCGGTGCTTTCCTTCACCGGCTCCTGGAAGAGCCTGGAGCCCGGCGCGGCCACGCTGGTCGACTTCTGGGGCCCGTCCGAGTGATCACTCCGTAGTACGGACGGGGCCCGGCACCTTCGTGGCGCCGGGCCCCGTCCTCCTCGGGGAACATCGAGGGACGTCAGGGAACATCGAAGGACGCCGCGGGACCTCAGAGGATGCCGGCACGTCGGGAAACGCTCAGTCCACGTGCATGTCCGCCGCCTCGACCTCTTCGCGCGTCACGCCCAGCAGGTAGAGGACCGTGTCCAGGAAGGGGAAGTTCACCGCGGTGTGCGCGGCCTGGCGCACCACCGGCTTGGCGTTGAAGGCGACTCCGAGACCGGCCGCGTTGAGCATGTCCAGGTCGTTGGCGCCGTCGCCGATCGCCACCGTCTGAGCCAGCGGCACGCCCGCCTCCGCGGCGAACCGGCGCAGCAGCCGCGCCTTGCCCGCGCGGTCCACGATCTCGCCGACGACCTTGCCGGTCAGCTTCCCGTCGACGATCTCCAGCGTGTTCGCCTGCGCGAAGTCGAGGCCGAGCCGCTCCTGCAGATCGTCCGTGACCTGGGTGAAACCGCCGGAGACGACACCGACCTGGAAGCCCAGCCGCTTCAGCGTCCGGATCAGCGTGCGCGCTCCCGGCGTCAGCCGCACCTCGCTGCGCACCTTGTCCACCACGGAGGCGTCCAGCCCCGCGAGCAGCGCCACGCGCGCGTGCAGCGACTGCTCGAAGTCCAGCTCGCCGCGCATCGCGGCCGCCGTCACCTCGGCGACCTCGTCCTCGCAGCCGGCGTGCGCCGCGAACAGCTCGATGACCTCGTCCTGGATGAGCGTGGAGTCCACGTCCATGACGACCAGGCGCTGTGCCCGCCGGTGCAGCCCGGCCGCGACCACCGCGATGTCCACGCCGAGGGCCGCCGCCTCGGTCACCAGCGCGGTCCGCAGGCCCTCGGGCTCCGTACCGGAGACGGCGAACTCGACCGCCGTCACGGGGTACTTGGCGAGCCGGAAGATACGGTCGATGTTGCCGCCGGTGCCGGTGATCCGGGCGGCGATGGCGGCCGTCGACTCCGCGGTGAGCGGATGCCCGAGGACGGTCACCAGCGACCTGCCGTGTCCGCGCGGCCGGTTGTCGCCGTGCCCGGAGATGATCTCGGCCTGCAGCCTCATCGAGTCCGCCCAGCTGTGCACCGTGGCGCGCAGATCGCCCTCCAGGCCGGCCGGCGGGTGCGTCACGAGCGCGCACAGCACGATCCGGCCACGGGTGACGACCTGCTCGATGTCGACCACGTCGACCGAGTAGGCGGCGAGGGTGTCGAACAGCCCGGCGGTGATGCCGGGCCGGTCCTTGCCGAAGATCTTGACGAGGAGAGTGGGGACATCAGACGTCTGTGATGCGCTCATGGTGCCTACACCGTATCCGGCACTCCGTGCCGGATGCCCCCGAGGTCCGACTGACGGACAGGGAACAGTACATGTCGCCCGGATGCCGCCGGTCCCCGCAGCCGGTGGCCTCCCCCTGCCCTCGCCTGTCCGCCCCTGTCCGCCCGCGCCGCCCCGTGCCGCCCGCGTGATCCGTCCGGTCAGCGCCGTCCGCCCGGTGCGCGGGGCGGGGGAGGGGGCGGCAGCTCGTCCGGCGGGGGCGGTGGCGGCCCGTCCTGCGACGGCCGGGGCCGGCGCGGGGGACGACCGGGAGACCCCGGGCGGGGCGAAGGCGTGACGGGCCCGATGACGGTCTGCGCCCCGTACACGTCGTCGGGCGGCCGGGCGCCCGGTGGCTGCCCGCCCGGCCGCCGGGGCTGTTCTCCCGGGGGCGGCGGCTGCGCACCGGGGCTGTGGGGCCGCCCGCCCGGGTCCCGGGGGCCGGCCGGGGGCCGGGAGCCGCCGGAGGGCCGCGGGCCGGGGCGCCCGCCGGGCCCGGGGTCCCGCAGTTCGTCCGGCACCCGCAGGTACGGGTTCGTCTCCGGGTTGGCCGGCCGGAACGGCGTACCGGGGCGGTAGGGCCCGGTCTCCCCGGCGGCCTCCGCGTACGCGGCGACGGCCGCCGGGACGCCCGCGCCCGTGTCACCCCGTGCCGACGGTGCCGCCTGCCGTCCGGCGGCGCCCGAGGCACACGCGAGCAGCGCGCCCGCCGCCCCGGCGCCCGCGCCCCAGAGCGCGCCGAGCAGCAGGGCCATGCCGAGCTGCCCGCGCAGCTCGATCCCGGAGTCGAACGCGTCGATGCCGAGCACGGACAGCGAGGCGTCCACGGACACCTCGGTCAGCCAGACCAGCGACGGCAGCGCGAGCGCGGTCGCGATCCCCAGCCGCAGCGCGCACCGGGCGGCGAAACCGAGGACGCCCCGTTCCCGTACGAACGGAGTGCGGGCCGCGGTCAGGACGCCCGCGAACAGCATCATCAGGGCCGCCGCGATCCCCAGCAGCCAGACCCGGCCGTCCAGTTCGGCCAGCCTGCCCAGCGTGACGGGATCGTCGGAGAACTTCAGGAGGTCGTCCATGGGATCCGGCAGGAACTGCAGGAACGGACCCGTGGCCTTCCCGTCCCACGGCACGAAGAGCCCGACCGGGATGCCGAGCCACACCCCGTTGGGCGCCCCGAGCAGGGCGGCGCCGGCGATCCGCTTCGGGTGGTCGTCGCCGATCATCGCGTACGCGGCCGCCGCGAAACCCGCGAGGACCGCCACCAGTAACACCGTGACCAGTGCGTTCACCGCGGGCCGCACCACGCGGTGCACGGCCGTCCAGCCGCTCGGCAGCGGGGTGCGGCGCGAGGCCAGCAGCGCGAGCGTCAGCACGCCGAGCACGAAGCCGAGGCCGCCGAGGAGCGTCGGCACGGTGTCGACGGTGAAGCCCACCTGGGCGTTCGCGTCCGCGAGGTCCCCGAGCCGGTCCGGCAGCAGACCGCCGATGTCGCCGAGCCCCGGCACCTCCACGTCGTCCGGCACTGCGCCGCCCGGCAGCTCGTCGAGCCCGAGGGAACCGCCGTCGATCGTGATGACGTCGTGTCCCGCCCAGGCCAGACCGCCCAGCAGCGCCACGAAGAGGACGGCCACCGTGCCCGCCCGGGCCAGCAGTTCGGCGGGCGCGACCACCGCGCCGGCCGCGCGCAGGGAGCGCAGGAAGAACCAGGCCAGCAGCAGCGCGCCGACCAGACCGACGCCGAGTGGCGTGATCTGGAGGGCGGTCTCGGTCTGCGCGCCGTCCAGACCGAAGGCCGACAGGTCGCCGGAAGGGGTCACCGATCCGCCGGCCCCGAGCGCCACGACCGCCGCGGTCATCGGCCCGAGCGAGGCCGTCCCGTCCGCACCGAGCAGATGCAGCCCGAGCGCCGCCACGCCCGTCATCCCGATCAACGCCCAGCTCACGGCGGCGATCGAGGACAGCAGCACCTCACCCACCGGTACGCGCCTGCCGTGTCCCACGGACCCGTCGCTCATCGTCAGCCCCCCGACTCCACACCGGCGACGCCTCCGTCGCGGTGTCCCCCTCGCGTGGGATTACCACTCTCCGGGGCGATTTCAACCCCGTCAACGGAAACGGACAAGCCGCCCGTACGCCGTCTTCCCGGGGCCCGACTTTCGGTCAGGGGGCTCCTACTGAAATAGTTCCCCACGATGTTCGACATCCCTAGACTCCCTGTGTTGGGGGTAAATCGGGGGACAACACAGTGGGGCATGGAGTGCCGGAACTCGTACTGGAATTGAACGGACGGACCTGGACGCTCGACGCGTCCAGGCCATACACGCTCGGACGCGATCCACAGGGGGACGTCGTGCTCGACGACGCCAGGGTGTCCTGGCGTCACGCGACGATCAGCTGGGGCGGCCGCGGCTGGGTCATAGAGGACCACGGCAGCACCAACGGCACGTTCGTGCAGGGGCAGCGGATCCACCAGATGGAGATCGGCCCCGGCTCGGCCGTCCACCTGGGCAACGCGACCGACGGACCCCGCGTGAGCCTGACGGGCGCCGGGACCGTGGCACCGCAGCAGTCCCGCTCCCAGCAGCAGCCGTACGCCGCCCAGGGCGCGCCCGCGGCCGGCTGGGCGCAGCAGGCCCCGCCGCAGCAGCAGGCGCCGGAGCAGGGCCTGCCGCAGCAGCAGGGCGGGTACGTCCCGCAGCAGCAGGGCCCCGGCGCCGGCGCGGGGGCGCCGCCGGTCTACGGCGACCGCAGCCCGACCACGTTCCACCAGATGTCCCTCGGCCGCGTGATGCGCATCGGCCGTGCGCTGGAGAACGAGCTGGTCGTCTCCGACCTGCAGGTCTCGCGCCACCACGCGGAGTTCCACGCGACGCCCGACGGGCGGGCCGAGATCCGCGACCTCGGGTCGCACAACGGCACGTTCGTCAACGGTATGCCGATCGCCAAGGGCGGCTCCGCGCTGCTCGGCCCGAACGACATCGTCGGCGTCGGCCACTCGACGTTCCGCGTGGTGGGCGACCGCCTCGAGGAGTTCGTCGACACCGGTGAGGTCTCCTTCTCGGCCCGCCACCTGACCGTCACGGTCGACGGCGGCAAGCAGATCCTCAAGGACGTCTCCTTCGGCGTACCGGAGAAGTCGCTCGTCGCGGTCATCGGCCCGTCCGGGTCCGGCAAGTCGACGCTCCTGAAGGCGCTCACGGGCTACCGCCCCGCCAACGAGGGCGACGTCCTCTACGACAACCGAAACCTCTACAAGCAGTTCGCCGAGCTGCGCCAGCGCATCGGTCTGGTCCCGCAGGACGACATCCTGCACAAGGAACTGACCGTCAAGAAGGCCCTCAAGTACGCGGCCAAGCTGCGCTTCCCCGCGGACACCACGACGCAGGAGCGCGACGCCCGGATCGGCGAGGTGCTGCGCGAGCTCAAGCTGGACGTCCACAAGGAGAAGAAGGTCACCTCCCTCTCCGGCGGCCAGCGCAAGCGCGTCTCGGTGGCCCTGGAACTGCTCACCAAGCCGTCGCTGATCTTCCTGGACGAGCCGACCTCCGGCCTCGACCCGGGCATGGACCGCGACGTCATGCAGCTGCTGCGCGGCCTCGCCGACGACGGCCGCACGGTCCTCGTCGTCACGCACTCCGTGGCCGAGCTGGCCATCTGCGACAAGCTTCTGGTCATGGCGCCCGGCGGCTCGGTGGCCTATTTCGGCCCGCCCGAGGAGGCGCTGAACTTCTTCGGCTACGACACCTGGGCCGATGTCTTCTCCGCCTTCGAGAACTACCGCGACTACGACTGGGCGGGACGCTGGAAGGGCTCGCAGCACTACCAGATGTACGCCGCGGACATCGACGCGGTCGCCCCGCAGTCCGTACACATGCCGTCGGCGCAGGCGATGCGGCCGCCGAAGCCGCAGGGCTGGCTCTCCCAGCTGGGCACCCTGGTCCGGCGGTACGTGTCGGTCATCGCGTCCGACAAGGGCTTCCTGGCCCTGACGGTGATCCTGCCGGCGGTCCTCGGCGCGGTCAGCCTGCTCATCGAGCCGGACAAGACGCTGCTGGTGAACGAGAAACTGCAGCCGAACGGCCTGCCCATCCCGAACAGCACGGCCGCGACGGTCCTGCTGATCCTCGCGGTGGGCGCCTGCTTCGCGGGCGCCGCGAACTCGGTCCGTGAGCTGATCAAGGAACGGGTCATCTACGAGCGGGAGCGCGCGACCGGTCTGTCGCGCTCCGCGTACCTGATGTCCAAGGTCATCGTCCTCGGCGTCATCACCATGTTCCAGGGCGCGCTGGTCGGCGCGATCGGCTTCATGAGCCGGACGATCCCCGACAAGGGCCTGATCCTCGGCGGCGCGGTCGCGCTCGAGCTCTCCCTGCCGATCATGGCGCTCGGCTTCACCTCGATGATGTTCGGCCTGGTCATCTCCTCACTGGTGAAGACCGCCGAGAAGACCATGCCCCTGCTGGTGATGTTCGCGATCATCCAGGTCGTCTTCACCGGGTGCCTGTTCCCGCTGAACGGCGCTCTGGGCGTCAACCAGTTCTCGTACCTGATGCCGTCGCGCTGGGCGGTCGGCGCGGCCGGCTCCACGCTCGACTTCAACAAGATCAACCCGCACAACACGGCCGAGACCGATCCGCTCTGGGACCACGACGCGCTGACCTGGGTCCTGGACATGACGGCCCTGTTCGCCCTCGCCGCGGTCTGCGCCTTCCTCGTGGCCCGCTTCCTGCGCCGCCACGAGCCGGAGGTCATGCGCAAGTAGTTCCCGCGCACGTAGCCGCGGCCCCGGTCCGGACCGGACCGG
Organism: Streptomyces sp. V3I8; assembly: GCF_030817535.1. NCBI lineage: Bacteria > Bacillati > Actinomycetota > Actinomycetes > Kitasatosporales > Streptomycetaceae > Streptomyces > Streptomyces sp. V3I8. The sequence goes on from NZ_JAUSZL010000002.1 coordinate 6,804,993, forward strand.
GCGAGGACACGCGAAGGGCGGCATCCCCGGTGGGGTGCCGCCCTTTCGGCGTACGCGTCAGAGGTCCGCGCAGGCCTCAGTACGCACTGTTGACGTTGTCGATCGAGCCGTAGCGGTCGGCCGCGTAGTTGGCGGCGGCGGTGATGTTGGCGACCGGGTTGTACTGGCTGTGGACGGTGCCGGCGACATGGTAGGCGTCGAAGGTCGGCTTGATGACCTGCAGCAGACCGATCGACGGGACGCCGTTGATGGCGTTGATGTCCCAGCCGTTGATCGCGTTCGGGTTGCCCGAGGACTCCCGCATGATGTTGCGGTGCAGCCCGTCGTACGTACCCGGGATGCCGTGCTTCTTCATGATGTCCAGCGACTGGCGTATCCAGCCGTCGAGGTTGTTCGTGTAGGTCTTCGCGGCGACCGGCTTGACCGCGGCACGCTGGGTGGAGCGGCTCGGCGCCTCCTTCACCTTGCGGGCGTCCTCGGCCTTCTTCTTCGCGGCGTCCGCGGCGGCCTTCTTCGCGGCGGCGGCGTCGGCCGCCTTCTTCTTCGCGGCGGCGGCCTGGGCGTCGGCCAGCTGGCCGCTGAGACCGACGGTCTTCACCTTCAGCTGCTCCGAGGAGAAGGTGACCGGAGCGGCGGCGACCGGGTCGGCGCCGACCCGGGTGTCCTGGGTGTCGGCGGGCGCGAGGGAGAACGCGAGGGCGGCGGCGCCGAGCGTGGCGACACCGGCGAAGGAAAGCTTGTGGACCTTGGTCAGGGCGGGGATGCGACCAGGAATGCTGTGCTGCTCGGGCATGGCTGGAGGACCTCTTCGATAGCGCGGAGGCCGCTCTGCGTCCGGTGGGGACAGGATGTTTCCGGAACCAACGCCGTGGGTAACCGCACCCGGCGTCGAGCGACGAGAGCCATTGTTAGCGGCCGCAATTTTCCGTGGCAAAGGTGTGACGTACGATCCCGGGTAGTGGACCCATGGGGCAAAACGGGACAGATATCCATACCTTTCCCGCTCAGCAGTGGTCCGATTGTCTCCTATGCCCGTTCGTACGTGATGTGTGCCCTATGTGCGGGCTCACATCCGCCACCTCCCGGTCTCACCGTTAGTTGCTGGAGCAATGCTCTGCGTGAGGGCCCTCGTCCCGCAGTACGAGGTGCACGTCGCCGAACTCGTGCCACCGGTGGCGCCCTCACCGCGTCGATCGGCCGCGCCGACGCCTCCGGGAGCGCGAAACGCTCCGGGTACCGCAGTGCGCGGGGGCCCTTCGGCCTAGGTCCAGCGGACCGGAGCGAGCCGCCACAGGCCGGATACGCGCTGTCACACCCCGCCGGTACCGTGAGGCCATGAGTCAAGGACCCACGTCGGGCCTGTACGCGGTCAGCACCGCGCTGCTGGCCATGAGCAGGCACCTGGAGGTGCGCGACGTCCTCAAGACGATCGTCGCCTCGGCCCGCGAGCTCCTCGACGCGCAGTACGCGGCCCTGGGGGTCCCCGACGACCACGGGGGCTTCGCCCAGTTCGTCGTGGACGGGGTCAGCGACGCGCAGTGGAAGGCCATCGGTCCGCTCCCGCGCCAGCACGGCATCCTCGCCGCGATGCTGCGCGACGCCCACCCGGAGCGCCTCGCCGACGTGCGCGAGGACCCGCGCTTCGAGGGCTGGCCCGCGGCCCACCCCGACATGTCCGACTTCCTCGGCCTGCCCGTCCGCGACGGCGACGAGGTCATCGGCGCCCTGTTCCTGGCCAACAAGAACCGTTCCGGGCCGCGGAGCGCCCGCGGTTTCACCGAGGACGACGAGGAACTGCTGGGGATCCTCGCCCAGCACGCCGCGATCGCCCTCACGAACGCCCGCCTGTACGAGCGCAGCCGCGAACTGACCATCGCCGAGGAGCGCTCCCGCCTCGCCCACGAACTGCACGACGCCGTCAGCCAGAAGCTGTTCTCCCTGCGCCTCACCGCCCAGGCCGCCGCGGCCCTCGTGGACCGCGACCCGGTCCGCGCCAAGGACGAACTGCAGCAGGTGGCCGCCCTCGCGGCCGAGGCCGCCGAGGAGCTGCGCGCCGCCGTCGTCGAACTGCGCCCCGCCGCCCTCGACGAGGACGGCCTGGTGGCCACGCTGCGCACCCAGATACAGGTCCTCGACCGGGCCCACTGCGCGCGCGTGACCTTCGGCAGCCGCGGCGTCCGCGCCCTGCCCGCCGCCCAGGAGGAGGCCGTGCTGCGCGTCGCGCAGGAGGCGCTGCACAACGCGCTGCGGCACTCGGGCGCGGCCCACGTCGACGTCACCCTGGAGAAGCGCGGCCCCGGCGCCGTCCTGCGGGTCGGCGACGACGGGGGCGGCTTCGAGCCCAGGGAGATCCGTCGCGCCGGCCGGCACCTGGGCCTGGTCTCGATGCGGGACCGGGCGAACGGCGTCGGGGGCGCGCTCACCGTGGAATCGGCGCCCGGCAAGGGCACCACGATCGAGATGGAGGTCCCTGGTGGCTGACGCAATCAAGGTGCTGCTCGTCGACGACCACCAGGTGGTCCGCCGGGGGCTGCGCACCTTCCTCGAGGTGCAGGACGACATCGAGGTCGTGGGGGAGGCCGCCGACGGCGCCGAAGGGGTCGCCCGCGCCGAGGAGCTGAAGCCCGACGTCGTCCTCATGGACGTCAGGATGCCGGGCATGGACGGCGTGGAGGCCCTGCGCAGGCTCCGCGGACTCGACAACCCCGCGCGCGTGCTGATCGTCACCAGCTTCACCGAGCAGCGCACGGTGATCCCGGCCCTGCGGGCGGGCGCCGCGGGCTACGTCTACAAGGACATCGACCCGGACGCCCTGGCCGGCGCCATCCGCTCGGTCCACGCGGGGCACATCCTGCTCCAGCCCGAGGTGGCGGGTGCGCTGCTGTCCCAGGAGGAGACCGCCTACGGCCAGGGCCGGGGCAGCGCGCTCACCGAGCGGGAGCGCGAGGTGCTCGGACTGATCGCCGACGGCCGCTCGAACCGCGAGATAGCCCGCGCGCTCGTCCTCTCCGAGAAGACCGTCAAGACCCACGTCTCGAACATCCTGATGAAACTCGACCTCTCCGACCGCACCCAGGCCGCGCTCTGGGCCGTACGCAACGGTGTGACGGACTGATGACCTGCTGATCCTCGCGACGGCCGTCATCGGGGGCGGCGGAGCGGAGCGGTTCCCTCCGGTCTGAGATTCATACCGTCGTGGGAATGTCCCCCGAATGGCGCATCCTTCCCGGGCGCCGGCCGTTCTCCAGTGCGTGCTGCGGCGTTCTTGCCGCAGTGGTTCACAAGGAGAGGGCTCAGAAGTGAAGAACCTGAAGAAGGCCGCAGCCATCACGATGATGGCCGGTGGCCTCGTCGCCGCCGGCGCCGGTTTCGCCTCCGCCACCGACGGCGGTGCGCACGCGGGCGGCCAGGCCGTGGGCTCGCCGGGTGTCGCCTCGGGCAACCTCGTCCAGGTCCCGGTCGCCATCCCGGTGAACGCGGTCGGCAACACCGTGAACGTCATCGGCGTCCTGAACCCGGCGTTCGGCAACCTCGGCCTGAACCGCTGACGCGGGCCCCGGTTCCGCGGTGACCACCGGCTCCCGGGCACGCCCGGGAGCCGGTCCGGTTGTCGGCAAGTCGGACCACTGGCCCGAACGGGCAGAACGCGCCTGCCCGCCGTGCCGTCCCGGCCCTTCGGGCGTTGCTCAGGCTACGGTCCGCGGCTGGGCCGGATACGCAATCGCAGGAGGAACGCTTCTCATGAACATCGCCAAGAAGGCCGCCATGGCCGTCACCGTCGCCGGTATCGCGGCGGGTGCCTCGGCCGGTGCGGCCGTCGCCGACGCCGGCGCCGACGCCGCGGCCGTGAAGTCCCCGGGTGTCATCTCGGGCAACGCGGTCCAGGTCCCGATCCACATCCCCGTCAACGTCGTCGGGGACACCATCAACGTGATCGGCCTCCTGAACCCGACCTTCGGCAACACCGGCGTCAACGACTGACGTTCCGCCCGGACGGCGGCCCCGCGGACCACACGGTCCGCGGGGCCGCCGTCTTTCGGCGCGACCCGACCGTGTCAGCGCACCCCTCGCTCCCGCTCCTCCACGAACGCGTTGTACGCGGCCACCTGAGCCCGCCTGCCCGTACGTTCGACCGGGCGCAGCGCCTCGGCCCGCGCGGCCATCTCGGAGGCGCTCACCGCCCCGCCGTGCCCGGCGCCGGACGCCACCGACACGAGCAGCCCGACCCGCCGGGACAGCGCCAGCACCCGCACCGCTCTCGGCGGATACCCCGGAGCGAGCACCTCGCCGTCCCGCTCGGTCCGCGCCCGGTACGCGTCGACCGCCGCCTCGGCGACCGGACCCGAACCCGCCACGTCGAGCCGCGACAGCGCCTCGGTCGCGTCGCGCAACGCCTCCGCGAGCTCCCGCTCGGCCTCACCGAGGGACGGCACGTCCGCGGGCGGCGCCTCGCGCACCGCCAGACAGTGCCAGACGACCTCCACGTGCACATCGCCCCGCGGACCGGCCTCGCGCACCTCGGGTACGAGCCCCAGCGCGGCCCCGTGGCAGACGACCGCCTCCTCCGCCTCCAGGGCGCGCGCGTTGAACTCCGGCGGACCGCTCAGCCCGAGCGGATGACCGGGCGCCGGCAGCGCCACCCGAAGGCCGGTCACCCCGAGCGCGCGCAGCCGCCCCAGAGCGAGCGAGAGCCCGACGGGCCCCGTCTCGCCGGGCAGCCCCTCGACCCGGTGCACGGCGTCCTCGCCGACGATGGCGACGACCGCGTCGTCCGGTGAGACAAAGCCGGCCAACAGGGCGTTTCCCCATGCCGCCAGCCGTCCTGAACGTGGTTCCGAAAGCATGCCCCCCACTTTAAGGAACGGCTTAAGGCCCGGCCGATGGATCGGACGCCTCGGCCGGTGGCGTAGGTTTTCCCTGGGGGCTGCGTCCACAGACGTCAGCGACGGCCGAGACTGCAATGGGAGACAGCGCGCTCATGAGCGATGTTCTGGAGCTTGAGGACGTATCCGTGGTCCGAGAGGGCCGGGCTCTGGTGGACCAGGTCTCCTGGTCGGTCAAGGAAGGCGAGCGCTGGGTCATCCTCGGACCCAACGGCGCCGGGAAGACGACCCTCCTCAACCTCGCCTCCAGCTACCTCTTCCCCAGCCACGGCACGGCCACCATCCTCGGCGAGACCCTCGGCAGGGTCGACGTCTTCGAGCTGCGCCCCCGCATCGGCGTGGCCGGCATCGCCATGGCGGAGAAGCTCCCCAAGAGCCAGACGGTCCTGCAGACGGTCCTGACCGCCGCGTACGGCATGACGGTCGGCTGGCACGAGGACTACGAGGACGTCGACGAGCAGCGCGCCCGCGCCTTCCTCGACCGCCTCGGCATGACGGACTTCGTGGACCGCCGGTTCGGCACGCTCTCCGAGGGCGAGCGCAAGCGCACCCTCATCGCCCGCGCGCTGATGACCGACCCCGAACTGCTGCTCCTCGACGAGCCGGCGGCCGGCCTCGACCTCGGCGGCCGCGAGGACCTCGTACGCCGGCTCGGCCGTCTCGCCCGCGACCCGATCGCCCCCTCCATGATCATGGTCACGCACCACGTCGAGGAGATCGCCCCGGGCTTCACCCACGTCCTGATGATCCGGCAGGGCAAGGTGCTCGCGGCGGGCCCCCTGGAGCTCGAACTCACCTCGCGCAACCTGTCGTTGTGCTTCGGCCTCCCGCTCGTCGTCTCCCAGGCCGGTGACCGCTGGACCGCCCAGGGCCTGCCCCTGTCCTGACGACCGCCCCGGCAACTGTTCTGACGACGGGAAACACCCGCCCCAACCCGATCGGCGCCCTGTCGGGGACGGGACCCGCGGACCTACCATGACCATGTGGACGACATCGACGCATGGGTGTGGTGGCTGATCGGCGCGGCCGGGCTCGGAATCCCGCTGGTCGTGACCGCGATGCCGGAATTCGGAATGCTCGCCGTCGGCGCGGTCGCGGGCGCCGTGACCGCGGGGATCGGAGGCGGTGTCGTGCTGCAGGTCGTAGTCTTCACCGCGGTCTCGGTCGCGCTCATCGCGGTCGTACGCCCCATCGCGGCCCGGCACCGGACCCAGCGGCCCCAACTGGCCACCGGCATCGACGCGTTGCGGGGCAGGCAGGCCGTCGTCCTGGAACGGGTCGACGGTTCCGGCGGCCGGATCAAACTCGCCGGCGAGATCTGGTCCGCACGCTCCCTCGACACCGACCGCGCCTACGACGTGGGGCAAGAGGTGGACGTGGTGGACATCGAGGGGGCCACGGCGATCATTATGTGACTCCTTGCGGCGTCCAGTGAACGGAACGTCCCACGTGGCGAGTTGTGGTCTGACACACTCGTCCAGCAAGATCTTCGACAGTCACAGGATCTTCCGGCAACACCGAGGCGGAGAAGGGTACGGGGAGCCACGATGGAACCCATCATCATCGTCCTGATCATTCTGGTGGTGTTGGTCTTCATCGCGCTGATCAAGACCATCCAAGTCATCCCACAGGCCAGCGCCGCCATCGTCGAGCGCTTCGGCCGCTACACGCGGACGCTCAACGCGGGCCTCAACATCGTCGTCCCGTTCATCGACTCCATCCGCAACCGCATCGACCTCCGCGAGCAGGTCGTGCCGTTCCCGCCCCAGCCGGTGATCACCCAGGACAACCTGGTCGTGAACATCGACACCGTCATCTACTACCAGGTGACCGACGCCCGCGCCGCGACCTACGAGGTCGCCAGCTACATCCAGGCGATCGAGCAGCTCACCGTGACGACGCTCCGCAACATCATCGGCGGCATGGACCTGGAACGGACCCTGACCTCCCGCGAGGAGATCAACGCGGCGCTGCGCGGTGTCCTCGACGAGGCCACCGGCAAGTGGGGCATCCGCGTCAACCGCGTCGAGCTGAAGGCGATCGAGCCGCCCACCTCCATCCAGGACTCGATGGAGAAGCAGATGCGCGCCGACCGTGACAAGCGCGCCGCGATCCTCACCGCCGAAGGCATCCGCCAGTCCCAGATCCTCACCGCGGAGGGCGAGAAGCAGTCCGCCATCCTGCGGGCCGAGGGTGAGGCCAGGGCCGCCGCGCTGCGCGCCGAGGGCGAGGCGCAGGCGATCCGTACGGTCTTCGAGTCCATCCACGCCGGTGACGCGGACGAGAAGCTCCTCGCCTACCAGTACCTCCAGATGCTCCCGAAGATCGCCGAGGGCGACGCCAACAAGCTCTGGATCGTCCCCAGCGAGATCGGCGACGCCCTCAAGGGGCTGAGCGGCGCCATGGGCAACATGGGCCCCCTGGGCGGCAACCAGGGCGGCGGCGGCACGGAACGCCGCGAAAAGCCCCCGGTGGACTGACCCACCCAACCCTGGACCGAAGGAGGGGGCCGCCTCACCCGAGGCGGCCCCCTCCTTCGGCCCAGGGACGCGGGAACAGCGCAGTCCTCTCCCTTTCAGGGGCGCATGGACGGCGCGGCCCGCTGCCTTTCGGCGCGGGGAACGGCGCAATCTTTCAGGGGCGCGGGGAACTGCGCGATCAGCCACAGCGCACCCGCACCCGACAACACACCGCGGCCGCCCCCTACGCGGACTGCGCAAGCCACTCCGGCAGAGCCTCGAACTCGTCCCGCCCCAGCGCAAGCAACATCGCATCGGCCGGCGTCGGCTCGAACGGCTCCCGCAACAACGGCATCCCCGCCTGCGCGGGCGTCCGCGCGGCCTTGCGGTGGTTGTCCTCCGCACACGAGGCAACCGTGTTCAGCCACGAGTCCTGGCCACCCTGCGCCCGCGGCACCACGTGGTCCACCGTGGTCGCCCGCCGCCCGCAGTACGCGCACCGGTGCCGGTCCCGCACCAGCACCCCCCGCCTCGACCACGGCGCTTGTCTTCGGAACGGCACCCGTACGTAACGGCACAGCCTGATCACCCGGGGCGCGGGTATGTCCAGCGCGGCTCCCCGCATACGCAGTTCCGGGTGGGCCTGCTCGACGACTGCCTTGTCCTGCAGGACCAGAACGACGGCTCGATTCAGCGTCACCGTAGACAGCGGCTCGAAGCTCGCGTTCAGCACCAGCGTGTCCCGCATCCGGCCCACCTCCCCTGCGCACCGGCCCACCACCTGGCGGGCGTGGATCAACTCTGGCCGGGCACGCCGAGATGGACAACGCAATAAAAGTGCCCGCCTCTGATCAATTCCAAGACCAGAGACGGGCAAACACTCGGCGAAAGGTCAGCTCTCCGCGGGAGCCGCGTACTGGGCTCCCGCCCGGACCTAGAACCAGTTGCGCCGGCTGCCGACCTCGGACAGCCACTGGTTGAGGTAGGCGGCCCAGTCCGTTCCCTGGAAGTCGTTGAGACCCACCTGGAAGGAGCGGAAGGAGTCGCTGCCCTCGCTGAACAGCCCCGGCTTCTTGTCCATCTCCAGGACGACGTCCATCTCGCGGTCGTCCGCGACGAAGGTCAGCTCGACCTGGTTGAGCCCGCGGTACTGCTGCGGCGGGAAGAACTCGATCTCCTGGTAGAACGGCAGCTTCTGCCGCGTACCGCGGATGTGCCCCTTCTCCAGGTCCGCGCTCTTGAAACGGAAGCCCAGCTGGATGAAGGCGTCCAGCAGCGCCTGCTGCGCCGGCAGCGGGTGCACGCTGATCGGGTCCAGGTCCCCGGAGTCCACCGCGCGGGCGATCGCCAGTTCCGTGGTCACACCGATGTTCATGCCGCGCAGCGACTGGCCGGCGATGTTCGTGATCGGCGTCTCCCACGGGATCTCAAGACCGAAGGGCACCGCGTGCACACCGTCGGCCTGCAGCTCGAAGGCCCCGCCGAGCTGGAGCTTCGCGAACTCGATGTTCTGCTTGTACTCCTGGTCGTCGTGCCCCTCGACCTCCACCTTGGCCTGCAGCCCGACCGACAGTCCCTCGATCCGCTGGCTCACGGACCCGCCCTGGATCCGCACCTCACCCTGGACGACACCGCCCGGAACGACGTTGACCTCGGTCAGCTCCGTCTCGACCGAAGCCCCACCGGCCCCCAGGCTCGCAAGCAGCCGCTTGAACCCCATGTCTTCTCCTCTTTCGGGCAACGCCCCGTTGTCGTGTAGGTCCGGAACGGATCCTTGATCCATACATACGCGATCCGGCCGGGTCCGGTTCCGCGCCTTCACCCTGGCAAGGCGGACGCTCCCTGACCACCCCGCACGCAGTCATACGTGTGCACTACGCTCGGAAACCATGATCGCGGCCCCTGACCGTACGCCCCTCACCCGGGACTTCTTCGATCGGCCTGTACTCGAAGTGGCCCCCGACCTCCTGGGCCGTGTGCTCGTGCGCACGGACCCGGACGGTCCGATCGAACTGCGCCTCACCGAGGTCGAGGCCTACGACGGTCCGAACGACCCGGGCTCGCACGCCTACCGCGGCCCCACGGCCCGCAACGCCGTGATGTTCGGCCCGCCCGGTCACGTGTACGTCTACTTCACCTACGGCATGTGGCACTGCATGAACCTGGTCTGCGGTCCCGAGGGCACGGCGAGCGGGGTCCTGCTGCGCGCGGGGGAGATCACCGCAGGCGCCGAAACGGCTCGCAAACGTCGACTTTCGGCCCGGCATGACAGGGAACTGGCCAAAGGGCCGGCCCGCCTGGCCACCGCCCTGGGGGTGGACCGCTCCCTCGACGGTACGGACGCGTGCGCCACCGGGGGTTCACCGGTGAGCCTTCTGCACGGCACCCCGGTCACCTCCGACCAGGTACGCAGCGGACCGCGCACCGGAGTGGCCGGCGACGGAGGTGTCCACCCGTGGCGCTTCTGGATCAACGACGACCCGACGGTGAGCCCCTACCGCGCTCACATCCCCCGTAAACGTCGAACTTGACTCGTCCCTGGGCGGACCGTAATGTAGTCCGAGCCGCTTGAACCGGGTACTGCGTTCAGTCAGCAGCCGGGAGCGGCCAACCCACTACCTACGACTTCCTCTCAGCGAGGGCCTATTCAGCATGTTCGCATGCCTGAATTCGAACTCGCGGAACTCGATTATGAGTTGCCGAGAGGATCGGCTAACGTAGTGAATGTCGAAAGGCCGCGAGGCCAAAAGGCAAATCCCGCCGACTGGGAATCACGGCCCGAAACGGTCTGATAGAGTCGGAGACGCAAGACAGCAAGACCGAAGGGAAAAGCCCGGAGGAAAGCCCGAGAGGGTGAGTACGAAGGAAGCGTCCGTTCCTTGAGAACTCAACAGCGTGCCAAAAATCAACGCCAGATATGTTGATACCCCGTCCGTCACCGTTTGGTGGCGGGTGGAGGTTCCTTTGAAAAAGTCCTGCCGGGCGTAAGCCTGGTAGGCGCATCAGCGAGGACGCTGTGAACAGTCTTCCTTATTCCGGTCGACTGTTCCGCTCTCATGGTGTTGTCCCGATTACGGGAAAACATTCACGGAGAGTTTGATCCTGGCTCAGGACGAACGCTGGCGGCGTGCTTAACACATGCAAGTCGAACGATGAACCACTTCGGTGGGGATTAGTGGCGAACGGGTGAGTAACACGTGGGCAATCTGCCCTTCACTCTGGGACAAGCCCTGGAAACGGGGTCTAATACCGGATGATACTTCCACTCGCATGGGTGGGGGTTGAAAGCTCCGGCGGTGAAGGATGAGCCCGCGGCCTATCAGCTTGTTGGTGAGGTAGTGGCTCACCAAGGCGACGACGGGTAGCCGGCCTGAGAGGGCGACCGGCCACACTGGGACTGAGACACGGCCCAGACTCCTACGGGAGGCAGCAGTGGGGAATATTGCACAATGGGCGAAAGCCTGATGCAGCGACGCCGCGTGAGGGATGACGGCCTTCGGGTTGTAAACCTCTTTCAGCAGGGAAGAAGCGAAAGTGACGGTACCTGCAGAAGAAGCGCCGGCTAACTACGTGCCAGCAGCCGCGGTAATACGTAGGGCGCAAGCGTTGTCCGGAATTATTGGGCGTAAAGAGCTCGTAGGCGGTCTGTCGCGTCGGATGTGAAAGCCCGGGGCTTAACCCCGGGTCTGCATACGATACGGGCAGACTAGAGTGTGGTAGGGGAGATCGGAATTCCTGGTGTAGCGGTGAAATGCGCAGATATCAGGAGGAACACCGGTGGCGAAGGCGGATCTCTGGGCCATTACTGACGCTGAGGAGCGAAAGCGTGGGGAGCGAACAGGATTAGATACCCTGGTAGTCCACGCCGTAAACGGTGGGAACTAGGTGTTGGCGACATTCCACGTCGTCGGTGCCGCAGCTAACGCATTAAGTTCCCCGCCTGGGGAGTACGGCCGCAAGGCTAAAACTCAAAGGAATTGACGGGGGCCCGCACAAGCAGCGGAGCATGTGGCTTAATTCGACGCAACGCGAAGAACCTTACCAAGGCTTGACATCGCCCGGAAAGCCGTAGAGATACGGCCCCCCTTGTGGTCGGGTGACAGGTGGTGCATGGCTGTCGTCAGCTCGTGTCGTGAGATGTTGGGTTAAGTCCCGCAACGAGCGCAACCCTTGTTCTGTGTTGCCAGCATGCCCTTCGGGGTGATGGGGACTCACAGGAGACTGCCGGGGTCAACTCGGAGGAAGGTGGGGACGACGTCAAGTCATCATGCCCCTTATGTCTTGGGCTGCACACGTGCTACAATGGCAGGTACAATGAGCTGCGATACCGCAAGGTGGAGCGAATCTCAAAAAGCCTGTCTCAGTTCGGATTGGGGTCTGCAACTCGACCCCATGAAGTCGGAGTTGCTAGTAATCGCAGATCAGCATTGCTGCGGTGAATACGTTCCCGGGCCTTGTACACACCGCCCGTCACGTCACGAAAGTCGGTAACACCCGAAGCCGGTGGCCCAACCCCCTTGTGGGGAGGGAGCTGTCGAAGGTGGGACTGGCGATTGGGACGAAGTCGTAACAAGGTAGCCGTACCGGAAGGTGCGGCTGGATCACCTCCTTTCTAAGGAGCATTTCTTGGCCGGCAGGTTTACCTGACGGTCCAGAGGCCAGTTCATCGGCGAATGTCCGGTGCTGGTTGCTCAAGGGTGGAACGTTGATTATTCGGCATTCTCAGTCTGCTCAGGCTGCAAGTACTGTCCTTCGGGGCGTGGAAAGCTGATCTGGGGGTCGGGGGTGTCGGGCACGCTGTTGGGTGTCTGAAGGTACGGCCGTACATGGTCGTCCTTCGGTGCCGGCCCCAGTGCACTCGCCTGTAAGGGTGGGGTGATGGGTGGTTGGTCGTTGTTTGAGAACTGCACAGTGGACGCGAGCATCTGTGGCCAAGTTTTTAAGGGCGCACGGTGGATGCCTTGGTACCAGGAACCGATGAAGGACGTGGGAGGCCACGATAGTCCCCGGGGAGCCGTCAACCAGGCTTTGATCCGGGGGTTTCCGAATGGGGAAACCCGGCAGTCGTCATGGGCTGTCACCCACATCTGAACACATAGGGTGTGTGGAGGGAACGCGGGGAAGTGAAACATCTCAGTACCCGCAGGAAGAGAAAACAACCGTGATTCCGGGAGTAGTGGCGAGCGAAACCGGATGAGGCCAAACCGTATGTGTGTGAGACCCGGCAGGGGTTGCGCATACGGGGTTGTGGGATCTCTCTTTCACAGTCTGCCGGCTGTGAGACGAGTCAGAAACCGTTGGTGTAGGCGAAGGACATGCGAAAGGTCCGGCGTAGAGGGTAAGACCCCCGTAGTCGAAACATCAACGGCTCGTTTGAGAGACACCCAAGTAGCACGGGGCCCGAGAAATCCCGTGTGAATCTGGCGGGACCACCCGCTAAGCCTAAATATTCCCTGGTGACCGATAGCGGATAGTACCGTGAGGGAATGGTGAAAAGTACCGCGGGAGCGGAGTGAAATAGTACCTGAAACCGTGTGCCTACAAGCCGTGGGAGCGTCGCTCACAGAGTTTACTCTGTGGGTCGTGACTGCGTGCCTTTTGAAGAATGAGCCTGCGAGTTTGCGGTGTGTTGCGAGGTTAACCCGTGTGGGGAAGCCGTAGCGAAAGCGAGTCCGAATAGGGCGATTCAGTAGCGCGCTCAAGACCCGAAGCGGAGTGATCTAGCCATGGGCAGGTTGAAGCGGCTGTAAGAGGTCGTGGAGGACCGAACCCACCAGGGTTGAAAACCTGGGGGATGACCTGTGGTTAGGGGTGAAAGGCCAATCAAACTCCGTGATAGCTGGTTCTCCCCGAAATGCATTTAGGTGCAGCGTCGTGTGTTTCTTGCCGGAGGTAGAGCACTGGATAGGCGATGGGCCCTACCGGGTTACTGACCTTAGCCAAACTCCGAATGCCGGTAAGTGAGAGCACGGCAGTGAGACTGTGGGGGATAAGCTCCATGGTCGAGAGGGAAACAGCCCAGAGCATCGACTAAGGCCCCTAAGCGTACGCTAAGTGGGAAAGGATGTGGAGTCGCACAGACAACCAGGAGGTTGGCTTAGAAGCAGCCACCCTTGAAAGAGTGCGTAATAGCTCACTGGTCTAGTGATTCCGCGCCGACAATGTAGCGGGGCTCAAGCGTACCGCCGAAGTCGTGTCATTTCAGCAATAGGGCCAACGCCTGCTGGGATGGGTAGGGGAGCGTCGTGTGCCGGGTGAAGCCGCAGCGGAAGCTAGTGGTGGACGGTTCACGAGTGAGAATGCAGGCATGAGTAGCGATACACACGTGAGAAACGTGTGCGCCGATTGACTAAGGGTTCCTGGGTCAAGCTGATCTGCCCAGGGTAAGTCGGGACCTAAGGCGAGGCCGACAGGCGTAGTCGATGGATAACCGGTTGATATTCCGGTACCCGCTGTGAAGCGTCAAATATCGAACCAGGCGATGCTAAGTCCGTGAAGCCGTTCCGGACCCTTCGGGGAAAGGAAAGTGGTGGAGCCGACGGTCCAGACCTGTAGTAGGTAAGTGATGGGGTGACGCAGGAAGGTAGTCCATCCCGGGCGGTGGTTGTCCCGGGGTAAGGGTGTAGGGCGTTGTCCAGGTAAATCCGGACAGCACATAGCCTGAGACCTGATGCCGAGCCGATTGTGGTGAAGTGGATGATCCTATGCTGTCGAGAAAAGCCTCTAGCGAGTTTCATGGCGGCCCGTACCCTAAACCGACTCAGGTGGTCAGGTAGAGAATACCGAGGCGTTCGGGTGAACTATGGTTAAGGAACTCGGCAAAATGCCCCCGTAACTTCGGGAGAAGGGGGGCCATCACTGGTGATCCGATTTACTCGGTGAGCTGGGGGTGGCCGCAGAGACCAGCGAGAAGCGACTGTTTACTAAAAACACAGGTCCGTGCGAAGCCGTAAGGCGATGTATACGGACTGACGCCTGCCCGGTGCTGGAACGTTAAGGGGACCGGTTAGTGCACTTTCGGGTGTGCGAAGCTGAGAACTTAAGCGCCAGTAAACGGCGGTGGTAACTATAACCATCCTAAGGTAGCGAAATTCCTTGTCGGGTAAGTTCCGACCTGCACGAATGGCGTAACGACTTCTCGACTGTCTCAACCATAGGCCCGGTGAAATTGCACTACGAGTAAAGATGCTCGTTTCGCGCAGCAGGACGGAAAGACCCCGGGACCTTTACTATAGTTTGATATTGGTGTTCGGTTCGGCTTGTGTAGGATAGCTGGGAGACTGTGAAGTGCGGGCGCCAGCCCGTGTGGAGTCGTCGTTGAAATACCAGTCTGGTCGTGCTGGATGTCTAACCTGGGTCCGTGATCCGGATCAGGGACAGTGTCTGATGGGTAGTTTAACTGGGGCGGTTGCCTCCTAAAGAGTAACGGAGGCGCCCAAAGGTTCCCTCAGCCTGGTTGGCAATCAGGTGTTGAGTGTAAGTGCACAAGGGAGCTTGACTGTGAGACCGACGGGTCGAGCAGGGACGAAAGTCGGGACTAGTGATCCGGCGGTGGCTTGTGGAAGCGCCGTCGCTCAACGGATAAAAGGTACCCCGGGGATAACAGGCTGATCTTCCCCAAGAGTCCATATCGACGGGATGGTTTGGCACCTCGATGTCGGCTCGTCGCATCCTGGGGCTGGAGTCGGTCCCAAGGGTTGGGCTGTTCGCCCATTAAAGCGGTACGCGAGCTGGGTTTAGAACGTCGTGAGACAGTTCGGTCCCTATCCGCTGTGCGCGTAGGAATATTGAGAAGGGCTGTCCCTAGTACGAGAGGACCGGGACGGACGAACCTCTGGTGTGCCAGTTGTCCTGCCAAGGGCATGGCTGGTTGGCTACGTTCGGGAGGGATAACCGCTGAAAGCATCTAAGCGGGAAGCCTGCTTCGAGATGAGTATTCCCACCAACTTGATTGGTTAAGGCTCCCAGTAGACGACTGGGTTGATAGGCCGGATGTGGAAGCCCTGCAAGGGGTGGAGCTGACCGGTACTAATAGGCCGAGGGCTTGTCCTCAGTTGCTCGCGTCCACTGTGTAGTTCCCAGACAACGAACGGTTGTGCTGGCTGAACAGTTCCACTAATCAATTGAATAGTGTGCTTGTTCGCTGCCCGTTCATAACTCTGCCGCTGGCGGGGTGTCTGAAAGGGTTTCGGTGGTCATAGCGTGAGGGAAACGCCCGGTTACATTCCGAACCCGGAAGCTAAGCCTCACAGCGCCGATGGTACTGCAGGGGGGACCCTGTGGGAGAGTAGGACGCCGCCGAACAATCTTTGGAGGACCTTTGGTCCCAGCGACTCGCTGGGACCAGAGGTCCTTTTTTGTTTTCCCGAAGCGCGCCGGGTACCCGGCTGCGCGAGAATGACTTGCGGTACCGATGACAGGAGTCACCCATGTCCACCAACTCTCCCGACGAGCGACCGGAGCGCGACCAGCGACGCCGGGACAGTGGTGACCGCGGCGGCTACCGCGGGGGCCCGAGCCGTGACAACGACCGCGGCGGGGCCGGCCGGCGTGACGACAACCGCGGTGGTCCCCGGCGTGACGGTGACCGTCCGCCCTTCCGTCGCGACGACCGCCGTGACGACAACCGCGCCGGTGGCGACCGCGGCGGGTTCCGTCGGGACGACAACCGCAGCGGCGGCGCTGACCGTGGTGGGTTCCGCCGGGACGACAACCGTGGCGGTGGAAGCCGTCCGCCGTTCCGTCGCGACGACCGGCCTGCCGGTCCGAGCCGTGACGACCGTGACCGCGGTGCCCCGCGTCGTGACAACGACCGTCCGCCCTTCCGCCGCGATGACCGCCGTGACGACAACCGCGGTGGCGGTGATCGTGGTGGGTTCCGTCGCGATGACAGCCGTGGTGGTAACGACCGTCCGGCGTTCCGTCGTGATGATGAGCGCGGTGCCCCGCGTCGTGACAACGACCGTCCGCCCTTCCGCCGTGACGACAACCGCGGTGGCGGTGACCGTGGTGGTTTCCGTCGCGACGACAACCGTGGCAGCTACGAGCGCCGCGACGACAACCGCGGCGGCGGTGGCGACCGTGGCGGTTTCCGTCGGGACGACAACCGTGGTGGTAGCGACCGTCCGCCCGTCCGCCGTGACGACCGACGCGACGACAACCGCGGCGCTGGTTTCCGGCGTGACGGTGACCGTCCGGCGTTCCGTCGTGACGACCGCCGTGACGACAACCGCGGTGGCGGTGATCGTGGTGGTTTCCGTCGTGATGACAGCCGTGGTGGCAGTGACCGTCCGGCGTTCCGTCGTGATGACGAGCGTGGTGCCCCGCGTCGTGACAACGACCGTCCGCCCTTCCGCCGCGACGACCGGCGGGACGACAACCGTGGCGGCGGTGATCGTGGCGGTTTCCGTCGCGACGACAACCGCAGCGGTGGCGGTGACCGTGGTGGGTTCCGCCGTGACGACAGCCGTCCCGGCGGCAGTGATCGTCCGGCGTTCCGTCGCGATGACAGCCGCGGTGGCAGTGATCGTCCGGCGTTCCGTCGTGATGACGAGCGCGGTGCCCCGCGTCGTGACAACGACCGTCCGCCCTTCCGCCGCGACGACCGCCGTGACGACAACCGTGGCAGTTACGAGCGCCGCGACGACAACCGTGGCGGTGGCGGTGACCGTGGTGGGTTCCGCCGTGACGACAGCCGTCCCGGCGGCAGTGGCGGTGGCGGCTTCCGTGGGCGCGACGACCGGGCCGGGCGCGACGACCGCGGCCGTGGCGGCCCCCGCCGCGACGACAGCCGTGGCCGTCCCGGCGGCGGTGGCGGTTACCGCGGGCGCGACGACCGAGGGGACGACCGCCGTGGCGGTGGCCACTTCCGCGACGAGCGGGACCGCGACCGCGAGCCGATCAAGCGGCTGCCGATCCCGGACGACGTCACGGGTGAGGAGATCGACAAGGACGTACGGCAGGAGCTCATGAGTCTGCCGAAGGGTCTCGCCGACGACGTCTCCAGGAACCTGGTGATGGTCGCCCGGCTCATCGACGAGGACCCCGAGGGCGCGTACGGCTACTCCAGGGTGGCGCTGCGGCTCGCGTCGCGTGTCGCCGCCGTGCGGGAGGCGGCCGGCTTCGCCGCGTACGTGAACCAGAAGTACAGCGAGGCGCTCGCCGAGTTCCGCGCTGCCCGGCGCATGACCGGCAACGTGGACCTGTGGCCCGTCATGGCGGACTGCGAGCGCGGTCTGGGGCGCCCCGAGAAGGCGCTCGACATGGCCGGTGCCCCCGAGGTGCAGAAGCTCGACAAGGCCGGCCAGGTCGAGATGCGGCTCGTGGCTGCGGGTGCGCGGCGGGACATGGACCAGCTGGACGCCGCCATCGTCACGCTCCAGAGCCCCGAGCTGGCCTCCCACTCCGTGCAGCCCTGGACCGCGCGCCTGCGGTACGCGTACGCCGACGCGCTGCTCGCGGCCGGGCGTGAGGGTGAGGCGCGTGAGTGGTTCGCCAAGGCCGTCGAGTCCGACAAGGACGGCAGCACGGACGCCTCCGACCGGCTCGCCGAGCTCGACGGTGTCGAGTTCGTGGACGCGCTCGACGACGAGGAGACCGACGGCGGTGCTCCGAGGGCGGCCGTGACCCCGGTCGAGGGCGACTCCGAGGAGGACTCCGAGGACGTCGTCGAGGTCGTCGAGGTCGGCGACCTCCGCGAGGACGAGAAGAAGGTCCAGGACGAGGAGAAGGCCCAGGACGGGGAGAAGACCCAGGACGACCTGGACGGCTGAGGTCGCCCAGGAGCCGTGACGGCGGACGGGCGGGATCCCCTGACGGGGGTCCCGCCCGTCCGTGTGTCAGGGGCCGAGCGTGCGCAGCACCAGGCCCGACGCCGGCTTCGGGCCGAAGGACGTCGACTTGCGGGGCATCGTGACGCCCTGGCTCGCGAGCTCGCGTACGACCTCCTCGCGGACCGGGTGCATCAGGACGGCCGTGCCGCCGTCGCGCTCCGCCTTGGCCGCCGTGGCGGCCGTGTCGTGGATGTAGGCGATGTGCTCCGGGACGTCCGGGATGCGCCAGACACGGTCGAGGAGCGTGGCGTGCAGGACGGTCGCGTCCAGGGTGCGCCAGGCTTCGGGACGGTCCGCCGGGACCGTGCGGGCCAGGAGGTCGGGGGAGGGGCGGTCGACGAGGTGGAAGGCTCCGTCGCCGGCGAGGAGGAAGGCGTTTCCCGCGGCGGCCGCCACGGCGAGGGCCGACAGCGCCTCGGAGAGGGACTTGTCGAGGTGGCGTATGCGGAAGGAGCCGTCCAGGGCGGCGAGGGCCTGGGAGACCGGGAGGCGGTGCAGGAGGCGGTGGATGGCGCGGACCCGCAGCGGGTGGCGGGCGGTGTCGACCAGGAGCACCAGGCCGTAGTCCCAGGGGCTGGGAGAGGGGTGTTCCGCACGGACCCGCAGGTAGGTCGCCCAGCGGTGGTGGCCGTCGGCGATGAGGGCCTGGCGGCCGGCCAGGTCCGCGCGGACCTCGGCGAGGTCGGCCGGATCGGTGACGGCCCACAGACGGTGATGGAAGCCGTCCTCCGTCGTCGTGGAGAACAGGGGCGGGCGCTCGGCGGTGCGCCCGATGACGGCCGCCGTGCCGGAGACGGCGCCGTCGCCCCGGTAGGTCAGCAGCAGGGGTTCGAGGTTCGCGGAGGTGGTCCGCATGAGGGCCGCGCGGTCCGCGACGACGTGCGGCATGACGTCCTCGTGCGGCAGCACCACGCCCTCCGAGGCCTCCGACAGGCGCAGGGCGCCGATGACGCCCCGCTGGAACATGCTCTCGTCGTCCCGCTGCTCGTAGACGTAGAGGGCCGGCTCCGGGTCGGGGCGCAGGATGCCCTCGGACATCCAGCGGTGCAGGGTGTCCGCGGCCTGTTCGTTGCGGACGTCGGGTGTGGTGGCCTGCGGCAGGATCAGGCGGACGATGTTGTACGGGTCCGCCGATTCCAGGTGGAGCAGGCCGTCGGGCCGCACGACCACGTCGTACGGCGGGGATGTGACGGCGGACAGGCTGCCGACCCGGTCGGGGTCGTAGCGCAGACCCCGGAACGGGGTGAGGTCAAGGCCCATGCGTGCCGGTACGTCCGCGGTACCTGCAGTGTTCATTGATGCATCGTAAGTGGGCCGGTGCGATGGGAGATGATCGGGGAAAGGGATCGAACGAGGAGCGATGCGTAATGAGCCAGATCGCGAGGACGCGGCCCGAGAGCAGTGAGCGGGCCCTGAGCGAGGCGTACGACACGGCGCTGCTCGACCTGGACGGGGTGGTGTACGCGGGCGGGAACGCGATCGCGCACGCGGTCGAGTCGCTCGGCACGGCCCACGGGGGCGGGATGCGGCTCGCGTACGTCACCAACAACGCGCTGCGGACGCCCGACAGCGTCGCGGAGCACCTCACGGAGCTGGGCATCGCGACCGGGGCGGCGGACGTCATCACCTCGGCCCAGGCCGTGGCTCGGCTGATCAGCGAGCAGGTGCCCCGGGGCGCGCGCGTGCTGGTGATCGGCGGCGAGGGACTGCGGGTCGCGCTGCGCGAACGCGGGCTCGAACCGGTCGAGTCGGCCGACGACGAACCGGTGGCCGTCGTGCAGGGGTTCGGCGGGCCCGACCTGCCGTGGGGGCGCTTCGCCGAGGCCTGCTACGCCATCTCCCGCGGCGTGCCGTGGTTCGCGTCCAACACCGACCTGACGATCCCCGGCGCACGCGGCATCGCGCCGGGCAACGGGGCGGCCGTCGAGGTCGTACGGATCGCCACGGGCGCCGAGCCGCAGGTGGCGGGCAAGCCGCTGCCGCCGATGCACCGCGAGACGATCCTGCGGACCGGGGCCGAGCGGCCGCTGGTCGTGGGGGACCGGCTCGACACGGACATCGAGGGCGCGTTCAACGGCGAGGTGGACTCGCTGCTCGTGCTCACCGGCGTGACCGACGGGGCGCAGCTCCTCGCCGCACCGCCGCGGCACCGGCCGACCTACGTCGACGCCGACCTGCGGGGGATGCTGACCGGGCAGCCCGAGGTCGTGGAGGCGGGCGACGGCTTCCGGTGCGGGGGGTACACGGCCACGGCCGGAAGCGAGCGGCTGGAACTGGACGGTGAGGGCGAGCCCATGGACGGGCTGCGGGCCCTGTGCGCCGCCGCGTGGACGGCGGCCGGGGACGCGGCGTGCGAGCTGGACGGGAGCAAGGCGCTGGCCCGGCTGGGGCTCTGAGCGGCCGGTCGGGGGTGCGGGGCCGATCGGGTCCAGGTGGAAGTTAGGCTAACCTAACTGCGTGTTGGTCGACAGTCCCCCCGAACCGAGCGCGGAGACCGCCCCCGTGCCCCCGAACCGCCGGGCGGTCCGAGTCGCAGGGCTCTTCCTGTCTCTCGCCGTGCTGGTGCTCGTCGCTCTGGCGAGCATCGCGATCGGCGCGAAAGAGCTGTCCCTGGAGCAGGTCTGGCACGGCCTGTTCGAGGACTCGGGCTCGTACGGCGACGTCGTGGTGGGCGAGCGGCTCTCGCGTACGGTCCTCGGGCTGCTCGTCGGAGCCGCGCTCGGCCTCGCCGGGGCGCTGCTGCAGGCGCTCACCCGCAATCCGCTCGCCGACCCCGGCCTGCTCGGCATCAACGCGGGCGCGTCCGCGGCGGTCGTCACCGCGATCACCTTCTTCGGGGTCACCTCGCTGGACGGCTACGTGTGGTTCGCCTTCGCGGGCGCGGCCGCCGTCGGGGCGCTGGTCTACTTCCTCGGCGGCAGCCGGGGCGCCACCCCGGTGCGGCTCGCGCTCGCCGGCACCGCGATCAGCGCCGCGCTCTACGGCTATCTGCAAGCCGTGATGATCATGGACGAGGCGGCGCTCGGCAAGATGCGCTTCTGGACGGTCGGCTCGCTGGCCTCGGCCACCGGTTCCACCGTCCGGCAGGTGCTGCCGTTCCTCGTGGCCGGTACGGTCCTCGCGCTCGCGCTCGCCCGGCCGCTGAACGCCATGGCCATGGGCGACGACACCGCCCGGGCGCTGGGGGCGCACCTGAACCGCACCCGGGCGCTGTCCATGGCCGCCGCCACCGTGCTGTGCGGGGCCGCGACCGCCGCCTGCGGGCCGATCGTCTTCGTGGGGCTGATGGTCCCGCACGTCGTCCGCTCCTTCACCGGGCCCGACCTGCGGTGGATCCTGCCGTACGCCACCGTGCTGTCGCCGGTGCTGCTGCTCGGCGCCGACGTGGTCGGCCGTGTCGTCGCGCGGCCCGCGGAACTCCAGGTCGGCATCGTCACCGCGATCCTCGGCGGCCCGGTCTTCATCTTTCTCGTACGACGGCGGAGGACGGCACAGCTGTGAAGGCCCTACGCAACCAGGCCGATCGCGCGGGCCGGACCGATCGGCGCGACCGGTCCGACCGCGCGCAGGCGGCTCCCGGCCGGGGTTTCCGCGGCCGCACACTCCGTACCGGGGGCGGGCTGTCGGTGCGGATCGACGTCCGCGCGTCCACGGTCGTCGCCCTGCTGCTGGTGGCGGCGCTCACCGCGAGCGTCGTGCTCATCGGCACCGGGGACTTCCCGATCTCCGCCGGCGACGTCCTGAAGACGCTGCTCGGCGGCGGCGACGCGGGCCAGGAGTTCATCGTCGACGAGCTGCGGCTGCCGCGGGTCCTGGTGGGGCTCCTCGTGGGCGCCTCGCTCGGCCTCGGCGGCGCGCTCTTCCAGGCCGTCTCCCGCAACCCGCTGGGCAGTCCGGACGTGCTCGGCCTCGGCCAGGGTTCGACGGCCGGCGCACTCGTGATGATCGTGCTGTTCTCCGGCAGCGCCACCCAGGTCACCGTCGGGGCGCTGGTCGGCGGGCTGGTGACCGGGCTGGCCATCTACCTGCTCGCCTGGAAGCGGGGGATGCACGGGTACCGGCTGGTCCTGGTCGGCATCGGGGTCTCCGCGATCGTCACGGCCGTCAACGGCTACCTGATCACCAAGGCCGACCTCGTCGACGCGACCCGCGCGGTCGTCTGGATGACCGGCTCCCTCAACGGCCGCGACTGGGCCCAGGTCTGGCCGCTGCTCGGCCTGTGCGCCGTCCTGGTACCGCTGGTCCTGGGCAACGGGCGCGCCCTGCGGATGCTGGAGATGGGCGACGACGTGGCGTACGCGCTCGGTGTGCGGGTGGAGCGGACGCGCCTGGTGCTGATGGTGGCCGCCGTGCTGCTCACCGCGTCCGCGACCGCCGCCGCGGGCCCGGTCGCCTTCGTGGCGCTCACCGCGCCGCAGCTCGCCCGGCGTCTGACCCGCTCGCCCGGTCCCAATCTGGTACCGGCGATGTGCATGGGCGCCACCCTCCTGGTGGTCGCGGACTGGGCCTCGCAGCGGGCCTTCGGCGCCGATCAGCTGCCCGTCGGCGTGCTCACCGGAGTCGTCGGCGGCGTCTATCTGCTGTGGCTGCTGGTCACCGAGCGGAAGGCCGGCCGGATATGAACAGTCCCAGGAGCAACGACCCGAGGAGCACCGTGAACCGCCTGTCCGCCGAGGGCGTCACCCTCGCCTACGACCAGCGCGTGATCGCCGAGCAGTTGTCGGTCGGGATACCGGACAACTCCTTCACGGTGATCGTCGGCCCCAACGCCTGCGGCAAGTCGACGCTGCTGCGCGCCCTGTCCCGCATGCTCAAGCCGCAGCGGGGCCGGGTGCTCCTCGACGGGCAGACCATCCAGTCGATGCCCGCGAAGAAGGTGGCGAGGACGCTCGGGCTGCTCCCGCAGTCGTCGATCGCGCCCGACGGGATCACCGTCGGCGACCTCGTGGGGCGTGGCCGCTACCCCCACCAGGGGCTGCTGCGCCAGTGGTCGGCCGAGGACGAGCGGATCGTACGCGAGTCCATGGCCTCGACCGGCGTCGCCGAACTCGCCGACCGGTACGTGGACGAGCTCTCCGGGGGCCAGCGCCAGCGCGTGTGGATCGCCATGGCCCTCGCCCAGCAGACCCCGCTGCTGCTGCTCGACGAGCCGACCACCTTCCTCGACATCCAGCACCAGATCGACGTGCTCGACCTCTGCGCCGAGCTGCACGAGGAACAGGGCCGGACCCTGGTCGCCGTACTGCACGACCTCAATCACGCCGCCCGGTACGCCACGCATCTGATCGCCCTGCGCGACGGCTCGGTGATCGCGGAGGGCGCCCCGGCGGACATCGTCACGGCCGAGCTGGTCGAGGAGGTCTTCGGGCTGCGCTGCCAGGTCATCGACGATCCGCAGACGGGTACGCCGCTGGTGGTGCCGGCGGCGCGCAGGGCCCGTACGGCCGCCTCGTCCGTCGCGGCCACCCCGTCCGGTCCGTCCGTCGCCGTCGCGAAGGGCTAGCCGGGCCGGGGGCGGGTCCGGGTCAGAGCAGTTTTCTGAGCCGGACGAGGTCGCGCAGACCCGCTTCGAGCCTGACCCGGCCCGAGCCCCAGGCCTTCGCGAAGTGCAGCTCGCCGGCCACCATCGCGACCAGGTCGTCACCGGTCATCGCGAGCCGGATCTCGGCCTTCTCGGGCGGCGGGCCGTCGACCGTGTCCAGCACCACGATCCGGCCGTCCCGCAGGCGGCCCACGAAGGTGATGTCCAGATCGGTGATCCGGCAGCTCAGGGAGCGGTCCAACGCGGCCGCGCTCCGTACGTCGCCGTTCGCGCCCGCCATGCTGTCCGAGAGGTGGTCGAGTGCGCTGCGGCACTCCTCGATCGTCGCCATCGTGATCGACGGTACCGCAGCGCCACGCGGTAGCGTCGGGGCATGAGCGAGTCCATGACCGGGCCCGAGGACGGATCCCGGACCGGATCCGGCGGTTCGGAGCCCTCCGGTGCGCAGGCATACGACCCGGCCGCCCCCGCCCCCCTGCACGTCCCGCGCACCCCCACGGGCGACGACGGGGTCGACGCCCTGCTCGACCGGCTGGGCGACGTGGACCACCTCGCGACGGACGGACACGTCGAGGTGTACGAGGATGTGCACCGGGGGCTGCGCGACACGCTCACCGCGCTCGACGCCCGCCCGGGACCTCCGGCGCCCCCCGACCCGAACCACAGGAGCTGAACCGAACGTGGCAGGAGTGGCACGACGCCGCCTCGACGCCGAGCTGGTCCGACGCAAGCTCGCCCGCTCGCGCGAGCACGCCGGGCAGCTGATCGCCGCCGGGCGGGTCACCGTCGGCAAGAACCTCGCGACCAAGTCCGCCACCCAGGTGGAGACCGCGGCCCCCATCCTCGTCGCCGAGGACGACGGCGACCCGGACTACGTCTCGCGCGGCGGCCACAAGCTCGCCGGGGCGCTGGAGGCCTTCGTACCGCTGGGCCTGGAGGTCGAGGGCAGGCGGGCGCTGGACGCCGGGGCGTCGACGGGCGGCTTCACCGATGTGCTGCTGCGCGCGGGCGTCTCACGGGTCCTCGCCGTGGACGTCGGCTACGGGCAGTTGGCGTGGTCTCTGCGAAGCGATGAACGCGTCACCGTCAAGGACCGTACGAACGTACGCGAGTTGACGTTGGAGGCGATCGATGGGGAGCCGGTGGATCTTGTTGTCGGCGACTTGTCCTTCATCCCGCTCGGCCTGGTGCTGCCCGCCCTCGTGCGGTGCGCGGCGCCCGGTGCCGACCTGGTGATGATGGTCAAGCCGCAGTTCGAGGTGGGCAGGGAACGGCTCGGGAGCGGCGGCGTCGTCCGCAGCCCCGAGCTGCGGGCGGACGCCGTGCGCGGTGTGGCCCGCCGGGCGGCGGAACTGGGGCTCGGGGTGAAGGGCGTGACGGCCAGTCCGCTGCCCGGGCCCTCCGGGAACGTCGAGTACTTTCTGTGGCTGCGTGCCGGGGCACCCGCACTGGACCCGGCCGACGTCGATCGTGCAGTGGCGGAGGGGCCGCGTTGACTGAGACCCGATCTCGAACTGTTTTCCTGCTCGCCCACACCGGACGGCCCGCGGCCATCCGCAGTGCCGAGCTGGTCGTGGAGGGGCTCCTGCGCTCCGGGCTCGGCGTACGGGTCCTGGAGGCGGAGGCGGCCGACCTGCCGCTGCCGCCGACGGTGGAGCTCGTCAGGGAGGCGACCCCGGAATGCCTCGACGGATGCGAACTGCTGATCGTCCTCGGCGGTGACGGCACGCTGCTGCGCGGCGCCGAGTTCGCCCGCGCCTCCGGGGTGCCGATGCTCGGCGTCAACCTCGGGCGCGTCGGCTTCCTCGCGGAGGCCGAACGCGACGACCTCGACAAGGTCGTCGACCGGGTGGTGACGAAGGCGTACGAGGTCGAGGAGCGCATGACCGTCGACGTCGTCGTGCACAGCAACGGCGACGTCGTGCACACGGACTGGGCGCTCAACGAGGCCGCCGTGCAGAAGGCGGGGGCCGAGAAGCTCCTCGAGGTCGTCCTGGAGATCGACGGGCGGCCCGTGACGGGCTTCGGCTGCGACGGCATCGTCTGCGCGACCCCGACCGGGTCGACGGCGTACGCCTTCTCCGCGGGCGGGCCCGTGGTGTGGCCGGAGGTCGAGGCGCTGCTCATGGTGCCGATCAGCGCGCACGCCCTGTTCGCCAAGCCGCTGGTGACCTCGCCGAACTCGGTGCTGGCCGTGGAGATCCTGCCGCACATCCCGCCCGGGGTGCTGTGGTGCGACGGCCGGCGCACGATCGAGCTGCCGCCCGGTGCCCGGGTGGAGGTCCGCCGCGGGGCCGTGCCGGTGCGGCTGGCCCGGCTGCACCACGCCTCGTTCACCGACCGGCTCGTCGCCAAGTTCGCGCTGCCGGTGGCCGGCTGGCGGGGCGTTCCGAACTGAGCGGGAGGGCGGGCGCGGCGGCTGTCCGGGGCGGCTCCCGGGAGTGACCTCGGGCGCCGTGGGCACCTGGACGTTTGTGCAGGGACTGGGGCGGCGTCGCGCCGGGCGGGAGAAACCTCGTATGGTCATGTCCGTGTTGGAGGAGATGCGGATACGGTCGCTCGGAGTCATCGACGACGCGGTTGTCGAGCTGTCGCCGGGCTTCACCGCCGTGACGGGTGAGACCGGTGCGGGCAAGACGATGGTGGTCACCAGCCTCGGGCTGCTGCTGGGCGGACGCGCCGACGCCGCCCTGGTGCGGATCGGCGCGAAGAACGCGGTCGTGGAGGGACGGATCTCCGTCCCCGACGGCGCTTCCGCGATCCTGCGGGCGGAGGAGGCCGGGGCGGAGCTGGACGACGGCACCCTGCTCATCAGCCGTACCGTTTCCGCCGAGGGCCGCTCGCGCGCGCACCTCGGCGGGCGGTCCGTGCCGGTGGGGCTGCTCGCCGAGCTGGCCGACGACCTGGTGGCGGTGCACGGCCAGACCGACCAGCAGGGGCTGCTCAAGCTGTCCCGGCAGCGGCAGGCCCTCGACCGGTACGCGGGCGACGCGGTCGCCGTGCCGCTCGACAAGTACAGGGGCGCCTACCGGCGGCTGCGCGCCATCTCCACCGAGCTGGACGAGATCACCACCCGCGCGCGTGAACGCGCCCAGGAAGCCGACATGCTGCGCTTCGGGCTCGACGAGGTCGCCGCGGTGGAGCCCAGGGCGGGCGAGGACGTGGAACTCGCGGCCGAGGCCGAGCGGCTCGGGCACGCGGAGGCGCTCGCGTCGGCCGCCACGGTCGCGCACGCCGCCCTGGCGGGCAACCCGGAGGACCCGGAGGGCATCGACGCCGCGACCCTCGTCGCGGGCGCGCACCGGGCCCTGGAGGCCGTCCGGTCGCACGACGCGGCCCTGGCGGGTCTGGCGGGCCGCATCGGGGAGATCGGCATCCTGCTGGGCGACGTGGCGGGGGAGCTGGCGGGGTACGCCGACGACCTCGACGCGGATCCCCTGCGGCTGGCGGCCGTCGAGGAGCGGCGTGCCGCGCTCACCGCGCTGACCCGCAAGTACGGCGAGTCCGGCGAGGGGGTGACCGCGGTGCTGACCTGGGCCGAGCGGAGTGCCGCACGGCTCCTGGAACTGGACGGCGACGACGACCGGATCGGCGAGCTCACCGTCGAGCGGGACGCGCTGCGGGCCGAGCTGGGCGGACTGGCGCAGGCCCTGACCGACGCCCGTACGGAGGCCGCGGACCGCTTCGCCGCCGCGGTGACCGCCGAACTGGCCTCGCTCGCCATGCCGCACGCGCGCGTGTCGTTCGAGATCCGGCAGACAGAGGACCCGGAGGGGGTGCAGGTCGACGGACGTCCGGTCTCGTACGGGCCCGCCGGCTGCGACGAGGTCGAACTGCTCCTGGCCCCGCACCCGGGTGCGCCGCCGCGGCCCATCGCCAAGGGCGCGTCCGGCGGTGAGCTGTCGCGCGTCATGCTCGCGGTCGAGGTCGTCTTCGCGGGTACGGACCCCGTGCCCACGTACCTCTTCGACGAGGTCGACGCCGGTGTCGGCGGCAAGGCGGCCGTCGAGATCGGCCGCCGGCTCGCGAAGCTCGCCAAGAGCGCGCAGGTCGTCGTCGTGACCCACCTGCCCCAGGTGGCGGCCTTCGCCGACCGGCAGCTGCTGGTCGAGAAGACCAACGACGGATCGGTTACCCGCTCCGGGGTGAAGGTCCTGGAGGGCGAGGACCGCATCCGCGAGCTGTCCCGCATGCTGGCCGGCCAGGAGGACTCGCAGACGGCCCGCGCCCACGCGGAGGAGCTCCTGGCGGCGGCCCGGGCGGACGGGTGACCCGAGGGGGGCGTCGCCGGTCGCACGACCGGCCGTGAGCGGGAAGGGGCGCGAAGGAGGCGTGGGTGGGGGCTCGGCAGTGCGGGCGCCCGCCCCCCGGTGCCTTCGGGCATCGTCCGGCTTTCACTCGTGTGAGTGAGAGCCGTATCTCCCTCGCGCACCATGCGTCACATCGGCCCCTCGGTGGTCGGCAACTCCGCCCTCTCCTGGCATCCTTGGAGGAAGGACGGGCGGGCGATCCCCGCCGTCCGATCCTTCTGTACGTTTCTTCGTGACCGCCCGACGCCGAACCAGGAGCCCCGGCCACGTGAGCCACGTGAGCAGCCACGCACCGCACGGACACGCACCGTACGGGCAGTCGCCGCTGCGTACCGTCCAGGTGCTCGGCGGTGGCAGCACGGGCAGCTGTGCCCATGTCCGGTCGCTCACCTCGGGACTCGTCGCACGGGGCGTGCGGGTCACCGTCTGCGCCCCCGCCGAGGCCGACCACGCGTACGACTTCACCGGCGTCGGCGCCGACCACGTACCGGTGCCGAAGCGCAGCGACCCGGCCTCGGTGGCCGCGCTGCGGGCGGCCTGCGCGGACGCCGACCTGGTGCACGCGCACGGTCTGCACGCCGCGCTGCGGGCCGCACTCGCGCTCGGCGGACGGCGCGTCCCGCTCGTCGTCACCTGGCACACCCGGCCGTCCGCCGAGGGCGCGCGGGCCCGGTTGCTGCGTGTGCTGGAGCGGCGCGTCGTCAAGGCCGCCTCGGTGGTCCTCGGATCCTCGTCCGACCTGGTGGACCGGGCCCGCAGCAGGGGCGCGCGGGACGCGCGGCTCAGCGCGGTCGCGCTGCCGGCCCGGCGCGGGTCCGTCGCCGCGGGCGAGCACGCCGAGCGGCTGCGGCCCAAGGCGCGCGCCGAACTCGGCACGGTCGACCGGCCGTTGCTGGTGACCGTCGGCTCCCTCGACCGGCACCGGGGCCATCACACCCTGCTGGACGCCACGCGCGCGTGGCGGCGGCTCGACCCCGTGCCGCTCCTCGTGATCGCCGGGGAGGGGCCGCTGCGCGGCGAACTCCAGCGGCGCATCGAGGACGAGGGACTGCCCGTACGCCTGATCGGCCGCCGGGACGACATCGGGGAACTGCTCGCGGCCGCCGACCTCGCCCTGCTGCCGGGCTTCCCAGAAGCACGCTCCGTGCTCGCCCAGGAGGCCCTCCACGCGCGCGTGCCACTGGTCGCGGCCGTCACCGGCGGGATCACCGACCTCGTCGGCGACGCGGCCGAACTCGTACCGCACGGCGACCCCGAAGCGCTCGCCGAGGCCGTCGTGGGCCTCCTCGCCGACCCCGGCCGGTGCGAGCGCCTCAAGGACAGGGGCACGCGCCAGGCGGCCACCTGGCCGACCGAGGACGACACGGTGGCCCAGGTGCTGAGCGTGTACGACGAACTGACCCGGCCCTGGCCGCTCCACTGAACCCCCGGGCCGCGGCAGGAACGCGGGCGGGCGTCACGGGACCAGTCTGCGGGCCCGCAGCGCGAGACTCAGGGCCAGCACCGTCTGCGGGTCGTCGAGGTCCGTCCCGAGCAGCTCGCCGATCCGCGCGAGCCGGTTGTAGAGCGTCTGCCGGTTGAGATGCAGCTCGCGCGCGGTCTCCGCCTTGCGGCCCGCGTGCGCCAGATACGTCTCCAGGGTGGGCAGCAGCGGCGGCTTCGAGCGGTGGTCGTGGTCGCGCAGGGGACCGATCGCGCGGTCCACGAAGGCGGCCAGGTCCGGATGGTCCCGCAACCGCCACAGCAGCAGGTCGGTGTCCAGCCGCCGGGCGTCGTACCAGGGCCGGTCGGGCAGCCCCTGGGCGGCCGTCGCCGTCTCGGCCGCGTGCCGCAGGCCCGCCGACGCGGCCGCCCAGCCGCCCGCCACGCCGACCACCACCACCGGGGGCTGCGCGCCCGGCCGCTGCATCCCGGCCCGCTCCACGCCCGCCCGCAGCGCCGCGGCGACCCGGTCCGCGACGGCCTGCCGCTCGCCCTCCGCACGCAGTGCCACCAGCAGGGGCACCCGGCCCTCGACGGGACGCACGCCCGGCAGGACCGGGACGCCCACCGAGGCCAGCTCCTCGGCGACCGCGCGGGCCAGTACGGCCCAGCCGCCGCCGGGGGCGAGCCCGTCGGCGAGGCGCATGACGACCGGCAGCAGCGGGCTCGCGCCGGGCCTGAAGCCGAGGACCCGGGCCTGCGCGGGCGCGTCCCGCGCCTCGATCCGGCCCTCCGCGAGGTCGGTGAGGAAGTCGCCGCGCCCCCGGGCCGCCAGCTCCTCCTCCTGGCGGGCCTGCATCAGGACCACGGCCAGGACGTCCGCGGCCCGCTGTGCCGCGATGCGGTGCACGGGCGCGAGCGGGGTGTTCACGGGCAGCAGGACGAGCCGGGCCCGGACCGCCCCGGGGCCGCCACCGGAGCCGGTACCGGGCACGTCGACCAGGACGGAGCCGGCCGGCGGGTCCTCCTCGCGCCGGCCGCGCAGCCCCTCCCACACCTGGAGCGGGTCGGCGTTCGCGGGGCCGGTCCCGGCGGCGTACAGGAGCTGTCCGTCGGCGGTCTCCAGGAAGACCGGGTTGGCGCCGAAGTCGGCCAGGATGCCCAGGACCTGGGGGATGCCGCCCCCGCCGAGCAGGGCCCCGGTGCAGCGCCGGTGCACCTCCTCGGCGCGCTGGAGCAGCGCGTAGTGGCCGTTGACGATCTCGGTGTGGATCTCCTGCGTGACCGTCACGAACGCCACCTCGCGGTGCAGCTGCACCAGGGGCAGACCGGCCGTGCGGGCCGTCTCCACCAGGGCCGCGGGGAGTTTCGCGAAGCGCGGCCCCAGCTCCACGACGAGGGCCGCGATGCCGCGCTCGGCGAGGGTGCGGACGAAGGCGCGCTGGTCGGCGGGGCGGGTGCCGAGCCCGTACCCCGTGGTCAGGAGCAGTTCGCCGCCCTTGAGCAGCGAGGCGATGTTCGGCACCTCGCCCGCGTGCACCCAGCGCACGGTGCGGCCGAGGCGGTCGGCGCCCGCCAGGACCTCCGGCAGGCCGCCGCGCAGCCCGGGCAGCTCCAGGGCGCGCCGCACGGTGATTCCGCCGTCGTGCGGGTCCGGCATGTCGGTACGGCTGTCCATGACCGGACGCTACCCCGTCCGCCACCTGCCGTGATGACGGGCCGGACGGGGCTCACCCGCGCCCTGCGGGTCCGCTCAGCCGCCGTACGCCCCGGACGCCGTCAGGCGCAGGGCCGTGTCGATCAGCGGCACGTGACTGAACGCCTGCGGGAAGTTGCCCACCTGGCGCTGCAGGACCGGGTCCCACTCCTCCGCGAGCAGACCCAGGTCGTTGCGCAGGGCCAGCAGCTTCTCGAAGAGCTTGCGGGCCTCGTCGACCCGGCCGATCATCGCGAGGTCGTCGGCCATCCAGAACGAGCAGGCCAGGAACGCGCCCTCGTCGCCCTCCAGACCGTCCACGCCCGCGTCGTCACCGGAGGTCGGGTAGCGCAGGATGAAGCCGTCCGTGGTGGACAGCTCGCGCTGGATGGCCTCGATGGTGCCGATCACCCGCTTGTCGTCCGGCGGCAGGAAGCCCATCTGCGGGATCAGCAGCAGCGAGGCGTCCAGCTCCTTGGAGCCGTACGACTGCGTGAAGGTGTTGCGCTCCTTGTCGTAACCCTTCTCACACACGTCCCGGTGGATGTCGTCACGCAGCTCGCGCCACTTCTCCAGCGGGCCGTCCGCGTCCCCGGACTCGATGAGCTTGATCGTGCGGTCGACGGCGACCCACGCCATCACCTTCGAGTGGACGAAGTGGCGGCGCGGCCCGCGGACCTCCCAGATGCCCTCGTCGGGCTCGTCCCAGTGGTCCTCGAGGTAGCGGATCAGCTTGAGCTGGAGCAGCGAGGCGTAGTCGTTGCGGGCCAGACCCGTCATGTGGGCCAGGTGCAGCGCCTCGGTCACCTCGCCGTAGACGTCCAGCTGGAGCTGGTTCGCGGCGCCGTTGCCGACGCGTACGGGCCCGGAGTTCTCGTAGCCGGGCAGCCAGTCGAGCTCCGCCTCGCCCAGTTCCCGCTCGCCCGCGATGCCGTACATGATCTGCAGGTTCTCGGGGTCGCCGGCGACCGCGCGCAGCAGCCACTCGCGCCAGGCGCGCGCCTCCTCGCGGTAGCCGGTGCGCAGCAGCGACGACAGGGTGATCGCCGCGTCCCGCAGCCACGTGTAGCGGTAGTCCCAGTTGCGGACGCCGCCGATCTCCTCCGGGAGGGAGGTCGTGGGGGCGGCGACGATACCGCCCGTCGGCCCGTACGTCAGCGCCTTCAGCGTGATCAGCGAGCGGACCACGGCCTCGCGGTACGGCCCGTGGTACGTGCACTGCGCCACCCAGTCGCGCCAGAACTCCTCGGTGGCCTCCAGGGACTGCTCCGGCTCGGGCAGCGGCGGCGGCGGCTTGTGCGAGGGCTCCCAGGAGATGGTGAACGCGATGCGCTCACCCGGGGCGACCGTGAAGTCCGAGTACGTCGTGAGGGCCTTGCCGTAGGTCTCGCACTCGGTGTCGTACCAGACGGAGTCGGGACCGGCGACGGCCACCGTCCGCCCCTCGTGCTTGTGCACCCACGGCACCACCCGCCCGTACGAGAAGCGCATCCGCAGCGCGGAGCGCATCGGGACGCGGCCCGTGACGCCCTCGACGATGCGGATCAGCTGGGGAGCCCCGTCACGCGGTGGCATGAAATCGGTCACGCGGACCGTGCCGCGTGAGGTGTCCCACTCGGA
Organism: Streptomyces sp. V3I8; assembly: GCF_030817535.1. Taxonomy (NCBI): domain Bacteria; kingdom Bacillati; phylum Actinomycetota; class Actinomycetes; order Kitasatosporales; family Streptomycetaceae; genus Streptomyces; species Streptomyces sp. V3I8. Next base: position 6,837,757 of record NZ_JAUSZL010000002.1, read on the forward strand.
TTCGAGGATCAGCGAGTCGCCGCGGTAGCGGCGGCGGACCGCCGCCGGCGGCTCGGCGGCGTCGGCATGCGCGGGACCGAGCCGCCAGAACCCGTGCTCCTCCGTGCCGAGCAGTCCCGCGAAGACGGCGTGGGAGTCGAAGCGGGGGAGGCACAGCCAGTCCACCGTGCCGTCCCTGCAGACCAGCGCGGCCGTCTGCATGTCTCCGATAAGTGCGTAGTCTTCGATGCGCCCGGCCACGTGCAACTCCAGTCGAACGGCCGCGTCGCCCCCCGGGGGGCGGTCGCTCTTGCGGTCAGAGGATCATTGGTAAAGCTCGTTGCGAACGTCAGTTTTCGCGTGTCACGCAGGTGGATGGTTGCAGTGATTGTCTTCGCGGGGCGAACTGACGAACTCTTCGTCCAGGAAGCCCGGCGGGGTGGTGCCGTTCGCCGGCCTGGATCGGCAGCGAGTGTCCGAGCAGGATACGACGCACGATGATGTTCCGCGCGCCCCTCCCGACAACCCGCCTGAGCCGAACGAGTGAGCACGGACGTGGTGCGTGTCGGCCCGTGTGCGGAGCGTGGCCGGAAGCACCCTCCCCGCGTCGCTGATACCCTGGTAGCCCGTGGACCGGTGGACGCCCCAGCAGGAAAAGGGACCCCCGAACCGCAGCGACGGCACCGCCGGAAACCTCCGGGCCGGGCAGCCGTACCGCAACCGATACCGCGACCACGGGAGCCCCCTCTTGGCCATGCCGCCCGCTGCTTTCCGAAACAGCACAGCCACGACGACCAAGCACCTCTTCGTCACGGGAGGCGTCGCCTCCTCCCTCGGCAAGGGCCTGACGGCCTCCAGCCTGGGCGCGCTGCTCAAGGCCCGGGGTCTTCGGGTCACCATGCAGAAGCTCGACCCCTACCTGAACGTCGACCCCGGCACGATGAACCCCTTCCAGCACGGTGAGGTGTTCGTCACCAACGACGGGGCCGAGACCGACCTGGACATCGGCCACTACGAGCGCTTCCTCGACGTCGACCTGGACGGCTCCGCCAACGTCACCACCGGGCAGGTGTACTCCACGGTCATCGCCAAGGAGCGCCGCGGCGAGTACCTCGGCGACACCGTGCAGGTCATCCCGCACATCACGAACGAGATCAAGCACCGCATCCGCCGGATGGCCACCGACGACGTCGACGTCGTCATCACGGAGGTCGGCGGCACGGTCGGCGACATCGAGTCGCTGCCGTTCCTGGAGACCGTCCGCCAGGTGCGTCACGAGGTCGGCCGCGACAACGTGTTCGTCGTGCACATCTCGCTCCTCCCGTACATCGGTCCCTCCGGGGAGCTGAAGACGAAGCCGACCCAGCACTCGGTTGCGGCGCTGCGCAACATCGGTATCCAGCCGGACGCGATCGTGCTGCGCGCCGACCGCGAGGTGCCCACCGCGATCAAGCGCAAGATCTCGCTGATGTGCGACGTCGACGAGGCCGCCGTGGTCGCCTGCCCCGACGCCCGGTCGATCTACGACATCCCGAAGGTCCTGCACACCGAGGGCCTCGACGCGTACGTCGTCCGCAAGCTGGACCTGCCGTTCCGCGACGTGGACTGGACGACCTGGGACGACCTGCTCGACCGCGTCCACCAGCCGCTGCACGAGATCAACCTCGCGCTCGTCGGCAAGTACATCGACCTGCCCGACGCCTACCTGTCGGTCACCGAGGCGCTGCGCGCGGGCGGTTTCGCCAACAGGGCCCGCGTGAAGATCAAGTGGGTCGCCTCGGACGAGTGCAAGACCCCCGCGGGCGCCGCCGAGCAGCTCGGCGACGTCGACGCGATCTGCATCCCCGGCGGCTTCGGCGACCGCGGTGTGCCCGGCAAGGTCGGCGCCATCCAGTACGCCCGCGAGAACAGGATCCCGCTGCTCGGCCTGTGCCTGGGCCTGCAGTGCATCGTGATCGAGGCCGCGCGCAACCTCGCCGGCATCGCGGACGCCAACTCCACCGAGTTCGACCCGGCCACCGGCCACCCGGTCATCTCGACCATGGCCGAACAGCTGGACATCGTCGCGGGCGACGGCGACATGGGCGGCACGATGCGCCTGGGCATGTACCCCGCCAAGCTCGCCGAGGGCTCCATCGTGCGCGAGGTGTACGACGGCAAGGAGTACGTCGAGGAGCGGCACCGCCACCGCTACGAGGTGAACAACTCCTACCGTGCCGAGCTGGAGAAGAACACCGGGCTGCAGTTCTCCGGCACCTCCCCGGACGGCAAGCTCGTGGAGTACGTCGAGTATCCGCGCGACGTCCACCCGTACCTGGTCGCGACCCAGGCGCACCCCGAGCTCCGCTCGCGCCCGACCCGGCCCCATCCGCTCTTCGCGGGGCTGGTCAAGGCCGCGGTGGAGCGCAAGACGGGCAAGTAGGACGAGGGTTGTACGGTGGCCGGGGTGCGCGTCCCGCGAGGCGCGCGCCCCGGTTTCCGTCGCGGTGCACCGCTGTCGCGACGCAGGTTCGTGCGTGTGGGAGGACAAGTCGACATGACCATCAAGGACACCGCCGAGGAGTGGGAGGTCAGGGCGACCGGGACCCCCTTCGTCGGCAAGAAGACCTCCGTGCGTACGGACGACGTGGTCATGCCCGGCGGGTCGGTGGCCCGCCGCGACTACCAGGTGCACCCGGGTTCGGTGGCCGTCCTCGCCCTCGACGACGAGGACCGCGCCCTGGTCATTCGCCAGTACCGGCACCCCGTGCGCCACAGGCTCTGGGAGATCCCGGCCGGCCTGCTCGACGTCCCGGGCGAGAACCCCCTGCACGCGGCGCAGCGCGAGCTCTACGAGGAGGCGTACGTCAAGGCGGAGGACTGGCGTGTGCTCACGGACGTGTTCACCACGCCCGGTGGCTGCGACGAGGCCGTCCGGATCTTCCTGGCCCGCGGTCTCTCCGAGGCCGGGGGGCAGCGCTTCGAGGTCGAGGACGAGGAGTCCGACATGGAGCTCGACCGGGTCCCGGTCGACGAGCTCGTACGGGGTGTCCTCGCCGGTGAGCTGCACAACAACTGTCTCGTCGTGGGCGTCCTCGCGCTGGTCGCCGCCCGCGGCGGAGACGGCCTGGACGCCCTGCGTCCGGCCGAGGCCCCCTGGCCCGCACGCCCGTTCGAAGCATGACCCACTGTCGTGCGTGCAGTCGGCCTACCGATGTGACGATCGCCTGATCCGATCGGGGGATGTGCCCGCCGCGCTCCGCACGGATCGTCGCAGAGCGTGAACTAGGCTCTGAAAACGTCCCGTCCGGAGTGCCCGGCGGGCTTGTGCGCGCAGTGGGACGGGAGTGTGGCCCGTGACGGATCAGGCAGTGGACACCGGCGGCACGACAGTGTCGGAGAAGGGGTCGCGCCCGGCTGTCGCGTCCGCTCCGACGGACAGTCAGTTCCTCGGCCGTACACGTGAGTTGAAAGAACTCCGGGCCGACATCGAGCGGACCGGTCTCGACACCCTCGCCGGGCGCAAGGCGCCCCGCGCGCGCGTGCTGCTCATCGCCGGCAGACCCGGATCCGGCCGTACCGCACTGGCCGAGGAACTCGTACGGCAGGTCGCGCACAGTTACCCGGACGGTGTCCTGCGGGCCCGGCTCAGCGAGCCCGACGGTACGCCCGTACCGACCGAACGCACCGCCCGCGACCTGCTCACCGCCCTCGAACTGACCGCCCCGGCCGGAACCGACGAGGACGACCTCTCCGAGCGGCTGCGCGAGGCGCTCGCCACCCGCCGCACCCTGCTCCTGCTCGACGACGCGGCCGACGCCGGACAGGTCGACGCGCTCCTTCCGGAGAATCCCGACTGCCTGGTCGTCGCCGTCTCCGGCGGGCCGCTGACCGGTGTCCCGGATGTCCGCCCCTGCACGCTCGGCGGCATGGACACCAAGTCCGCCCTCGAACTCCTCGACCGCTACACCGGCTCCGTACGCATCACCGTGGACCCGCGCGCCGCCGAGGGGCTCGTCGAACTGTGCGCCGGCCAGCCCGCGGCGCTCGTCCTCGCCGGGGCCTGGCTGGCCCACCGCCCGGGGTCCGCCGTCGCCGACCTCGCCAAGCAGCTGCACACCGAGGGTGACGAGGGGACGGTCCTCGAACGGGTCTTCCGGCTCACGTACGCGGCCCTGCCCACGGCGGTCGCGCGGATACTGCGGTTCCTCTCGCTCGCCCCCGCCGGTCTCGTCGACCCGCACACCGCGTCCGCGCTCGCCGGCTGCTCGGTCGGCGCCGCCCACACCGCCCTGGACGACCTCACGAAGCTCGGCCTCGTACGGGCCGTGGAGTCGCCCCTGCCGCAGTACGAGGTGCCCGGCTGCCTGCTGCCGCTGCTGCGCCCGCTCACCGCGGCCGAGGACCGCCCGGCCGAGCTCCAGCTGGCCCGCGCCCGGATGCTGGAGCGGACCGTGCGGCTCCTCGGGTCCTGCCGGGCGATCACCGAGACCGACAGCTCGCCCGCCCGCGAGAAGCTCGCCGGGATGCCCCGCGCGCTGCGCTTCCCGAATCCCCGTGCGGCCGCCGACTGGCTGCGCATCCGGCAGCCCGCCCTGCTCGCCGCCGCCCGTCTCGCGGTCGCCGACGGGGAGCTGGACACCCTGGCCCGCCGGCTGATGGCGGCCCTGGTCAGGGCGCTGGTCGCCCACTTCGGTACGCAGGCCGCGGCGCCCGAGCTGTACGGCATCCACCGGCTCGTCCTGGATGTCGCCGAGCGCCGGAACCTGCCCCGCGAGAAGGCCGCCGCGCTGCTGAACCTCGCCGACCTGGACGCCCGGACCGGCCGTACGGCCGACGCGCTGGCCCGCTACCGGGCCGCTCTCGACGCCGGACGCGAGGCGAACGACCCCTACGCGACCGGCCGCGCGACGGAATCCGTGGGCGCCGCCCACCAGGAGCTCGGGGACTACGACCGGGCCGCCGACTGGTACGGCCGGGCGCTGGCCCAGCGGCTCGCCCGCGACGAGCGCGCGGACGCGGCCCGGCTGCACGGCCGGATCGCCACCGTGCACACCTACGCGGGCCGCTACGGCGAGGCGCTGCGCAACTGGCGCTCCGCCGTCACCGGACACCGCAGGACCGGTGATGTGGCGGGCCAGGCAAGGGCGTTGAGCGAGATGGCGCGGGTGCAGGAGTACGCGGGCCGGCCCGAGGAGTCCCTCGTCACCTGCCAGGAGGCGGTCGAGTGGGCGCGCCGCGCCGACGACGTGCGGCTGCAGGCCGCGCTGCAGCTCCGGCTCGCCGACACGCTCGACCGGCTGGGGGACCCCGCGGCGGCCCGGCTGCACCGTGCCACGGCCGGCCGCATGCTCGGTGACGAGCTCCCGGAGAGCGCATCAGCCAGGGAACAGGACGGCAACGCCTACGAAATCCGCAGTGCATCCGAAGAAGATTGATGCTTTGAAAGGCTAGACAGAGAGAAGCCCTTCATTAGACTGGCTCCGCCGCGTCCTTTCATGGTGCTTCCCGGTGTGCTCCCGTGCATCCGGGTATGTCAGGCATCGTCATGTCTTGCGCTGCCTGCCCCCGCCCCAGACCCCTCCTGAGCCAAGGACCGTGATCGACGTGAAGGTCGGCATCCCCCGCGAGGTCAAGAACAACGAGTTCCGGGTGGCCATCACCCCCGCCGGTGTGCACGAGCTGGTGCGCCACGGCCACCAGGTCCTCGTCGAGCGGCACGCCGGTGTCGGCTCCTCGATCACCGACGAGGAGTTCGTCGCCGCCGGCGCGCGGATCCTCGCCACCGCCGACGAGGTCTGGGCCGCCGCGGACCTGCTGCTGAAGGTCAAGGAGCCCGTCGCCGAGGAGTACCACCGCCTGCGCAAGGACCAGACGCTCTTCACCTACCTGCACCTGGCCGCGTCCAGGCAGTGCACGGACGCCCTGCTGGAGTCCGGCACCACGGCGATCGCATACGAAACCGTCGAGCTGCCCGGCCGCGGGCTGCCGCTGCTCGCCCCGATGTCCGAGGTCGCGGGCCGCCTCGCCCCGCAGGTCGGCGCCTACCACCTGATGCGCGCCCACGGCGGCCGCGGCGTCCTGCCCGGCGGTGTCCCGGGCGTGCAGGCCGCCCGGGCCGTGGTCGTCGGCGGCGGCGTCTCGGGCTGGAACGCCGCGCAGATCGCCGTCGGCATGGGCTTCCACGTGACCCTGCTCGACCGCGACATCAACAAGCTCAAGGAAGCCGACAAGATCTTCGGCACGAAGATCCAGACCGTCGTCTCCAACGCCTTCGAGCTCGAGAAGGCCTGCCTGGAGGCGGACCTGGTGATCGGCGCCGTGCTCATCCCCGGCGCCAAGGCCCCGAAGCTGGTCACCAACGAACTGGTGTCCCGGATGAAGCCCGGAAGTGTCCTTGTCGACATCGCGATCGACCAGGGCGGCTGCTTCGAGGACTCGCGTGCGACCACCCACGCGGAGCCGACCTTCCCGGTGCACGGTTCGGTCTTCTACTGCGTCGCGAACATGCCGGGCGCGGTGCCCAACACGTCGACGTACGCGCTCACCAACGCGACGCTGCCGTACATCGTGGAGCTGGCCAACCGCGGCTGGGCCGAGGCGCTGCGCCGCGACGCCGCGCTCGCCAAGGGCCTCAACACCCATGACGGAGCGGTCGTCCACCACGGGGTCGCCGAGGCCCACGGCCTGGCGCACACCGAGCTGGAGACCCTGCTGGGCTGACCTTCCGGCCGGGTTCGTCCCGGTTCGGCGGGCGACCCCCCGCCCGGCAAAAGGCGATTCGTCAACAGAGGTCGTCAACCTCGCACGTACGGCCGGACCTTGTCCCACAGGGCCCGGCCGGATGTGTGTCGGGTCACTTCGGGAGACTGGTTCAACTCGCCTCGAACGTAACCCTTCGACCGTTTCGCACACCCCTGAAACCTGCCGTGCGACGCCCTTACGCCCTTGACAGCGGGATGTTCCGTTGCCGACACATCGGGCCGGGTCCGGCGGATTGTGTTGCTGCGAAGCGGTGACACGCCATAGAGTCGCCAACCGTCGGCATGGTGCCACGCTGACCTATCGAGAAATTTCCTGGTCACCAAGGAGGTAAGACGACTTGTGAATGAGTCGACATTTACTCCCGGGGGTGGTCAACCAGGAATGCCTGCGCAAGGCTCAAGGCCCACGGGGCTCGAGGCTGTCGGCTCCGTTGCGGTGCGCACCTTCGCAGCCCACCAGAGTCCGAAGACGACTCAGACAGCACACAAAAGCATGGATGGCCATCACGTGAACGCCATGGCCGGCAACGGAAGTGGCGAGAACCGCACCCACTTCGCCGACTACGACGACCTGCCCGAGGGGCACTTCTACGACCCCGACGCCGAGTACGAGCCGGATCCGGAGTACGCGGCCACGCTCGCGCCCGACGCGGCGCGCCAGCGCCGTGAGCGGATCGGCCCGACCGGGCGCCCGCTGCCCTACTTCCCGATCCCGGGCCCGCTGACCGACCACGGCCCCGCGAAGATCATCGCGATGTGCAACCAGAAGGGCGGCGTCGGCAAGACGACGTCGACCATCAACCTGGGTGCCGCGCTCGCGGAGTACGGACGCCGGGTCCTGCTCGTCGACTTCGACCCGCAGGGCGCCCTGTCCGTGGGCCTCGGTGTCAACCCGATGGAGCTCGACCTCACGGTCTACAACCTGCTCATGGAGCGGGGCATGGCGGCCGACGAGGTGCTCCTGAAGACCGCGGTCCCGAACATGGACCTGCTGCCGAGCAACATCGACCTGTCCGCCGCCGAGGTCCAGCTGGTGAGCGAGGTCGCCCGCGAGTCCACCCTGCAGCGCGCCCTGAAGCCGCTGATGGCCGACTACGACTACATCGTGATCGACTGCCAGCCCTCGCTGGGCCTGCTCACCGTGAACGCGCTGACGGCCGCCCACAAGGTGATAGTGCCGCTGGAGTGCGAGTTCTTCGCGCTGCGCGGGGTCGCGCTGCTCACCGAGACCATCGAGAAGGTCCAGGAGCGGCTCAACCCCGAGCTGGAACTCGACGGCATCCTCGCCACGATGTACGACTCGCGGACCGTGCACAGCCGTGAGGTGCTCGCGCGCGTGGTCGAGGCGTTCGACGAGCACGTCTACCACACGGTGATCGGCCGGACCGTCCGCTTCCCGGAGACCACGGTCGCCGGTGAGCCGATCACGACGTACGCCTCCAACTCCGTCGGCGCCGCCGCCTACCGTCAGCTCGCCAGGGAGGTGCTCGCCCGGTGTCACGCCGAGTGAGTCTGCCGGGGGCCGACGAACTGTTCCGTACGACCGGGGGGATGGCGCTCCAGTCGTCGAGCCCCAGGCGACAGGCCAACGGCGAGGCGCGGGTGCCTGCTCCGGCGGGCGAGAGCGACGCCGCCGCCGGGGAGGACGGGCCGCAGTCGGTGCCCGTCCGGGGCGGCGACGGTGAGGGCGACGAACACGTCGCGGCCGACGCCGGCTCCGCCGACGGCGAGTCCCGGAGCCGGGGCGCCGTCGCGGCGGACCGTTCCGGCAGGCGTCCGGGGCCGCCGGAGGGTGCTGCCGGGGCCGGCGGGGGACAGCAGTCCCGCAAGCGCGGGCGGGCCCCCGGGCGGCGGCCCAGCGGGCGGGAGCGGCACGACGAGAAGATCACCGTGTACGTGTCCGCCGAGGAGCTCATCGACCTCGAGCACGCCCGGCTGGTGCTGCGCGGGGAGCACGGACTCGCGGTCGACCGGGGCCGGATCGTGCGGGAGGCCGTCGCGGTGGTCCTCGCGGATCTCGAATCCCGGGGGGACGCGAGCATTCTGGTACGACGTCTGCGCGGTCGGTAGGGGTAGCCTGCGACGGCCATGACCTCGGACGACACCCCTGTTCCCGCTGCCGCCCCGCCTCCTGTCACCGACGGGTCCGCAGGACGGCGGCGTGTGCTGGGGCGGGGGCCCGGGGGCGCGGTCCCGCCCGGGGCCCCGGCGCCCACGGCGGAGCCGGAACCCGCTGGGACGGAACCCGCCGCAGCGGAGCCCGGGGACGGGGTCTTCACCGTTCGGCTGGCCAACTTCGAGGGCCCCTTCGATCTGCTGCTGCAGCTGATCTCCAAGCACAGGATGGACGTCACCGAGGTGGCGCTGTCCGAGGTCACCGACGAGTTCATGGCACACATCCGGGCGATGGGGCCGGACTGGGACCTCGACCAGACGACCGAGTTCCTGGTCGTCGCCGCGACACTGCTCGACCTGAAGGCCGCCCGGCTGCTGCCCTCCGCCGAGGTCGAGGACGAGGCCGACCTGGCGCTCCTGGAGGCCCGCGACCTGCTCTTCGCCCGGCTGCTGCAGTACCGCGCGTACAAACAGATCGCCGACATCTTCAACCGCCGCCTCGACGAGGAGGCGCGCCGCCACCCCCGTACCGTCGGGCTGGAGGCGCACCACGCCGCGCTGCTGCCCGAGGTCGTCATCGGTATCGGGGCGGAAGGTCTCGCCCGGCTCGCGGTGAAGGCGATGCAGCCCAGGCCGAGGCCCCAGGTGTACGTGGACCACATCCACGCGCCCCTCGTGAGCGTGCAGGAGCAGGCCGCCATCGTGATGGCGCGGCTGCGGGAACTCGGCGAGGCGAGCTTCCGGGTGCTCGTCGAGGACACCGACGACACCCTCACCGTCGTGGCGCGTTTCCTGGCCCTTCTGGAGCTCTACCGGGAGAAGGCGGTCTCCCTGGACCAGGAGGAGGCCCTGGGGGACCTGGTGGTGCGCTGGACGGGTGGGGAGGGGCAGGCGCAGCCGACGGTGACGGACGAGTTCGACAGACCGCCCGAGCCGGTGAAGGAGGAGAAGGTGTGAGCGAGGACACCACGGGGGTCCCGGCGGGGCCGCGCGGCGTCGCGGATCTCGACCTCGGACCCGCGCTGGAGGCCGTGCTCATGGTCGTGGACGAGCCCGCGACCGAGGAGCACCTCGCCAGGATCCTGGAGCGGCCCAGGCGGCACGTCGCGCACGCGCTGCGCGCGCTGGCCGACCAGTACACCGTCCAGGGGCGCGGCTTCGAGCTGCGGCGCATCGCCGGCGGCTGGCGGTTCTACAGCCGGCCCGCGTACGCGGCGGCCGTGGAGCGGTTCGTGCTGGACGGCCAGCAGGCCCGTCTCACGCAGGCGGCGCTGGAGACGCTGGCGGTGGTCGCGTACCGGCAGCCGGTCAGCCGTTCGCGGGTCTCGGCGGTCCGCGGAGTGAACTGTGACGGGGTGATGCGCACCCTCCTGCAGAGGGGTCTGGTCCAGGAGGCGGGCGCGGAACCCGAAACAGGTGCGATCCTGTACAGGACGACGAACTACTTCCTGGAGCGAATGGGCCTGCGCGGCCTGGACGAGCTTCCGGAGCTCGCGCCCTTCCTTCCGGAGGCGGACGCGATCGAGGCTGAGACGCTGGAAGGGGTCCCGTCGTTCGATCCGGATGCGCCGGACGCAGATGCAGACGACACGACGACGACGGAACTTTGATGCGAAGCAGTGGCAGCGGCAGTGACAGGAACAGCGGCGGGCGCGGCAACCCCCGCGGGACGGGCGGGGGAGGCAACTCCCGCGGCTCCGGTGGTGGCGGCAACTCCCGCGGCTCCGGCGGCGGCAACCCGCGCGGCTCCGGCGGCGGGGGCGGCGGTCCGCGCGGCTCCGGCGGCGGCGGTGGCTCCCGCGGCGGTGGCCCCCGCACCTCCGGCAGCGGAGGCGGCTACCGGGGGACCGGTGGGAGCGACTCCCGGCAGAACGGCGCGGGAGGGGCCGACGACAGGCCGAAGCGCCCCACCAAGCCCCGTCCCGAGGAGCGCCGCTACGACGTGGGTCCCGGCGCCACCCACGAGGGTGCGAAGTCGGGGCGCGGCAACTCGGCCCGCGGCGGCGCCAAGGGCGGCCCCAGGCAGGGGCAGCAGCGCGGCGGCCGTACGGAGAACGCGCGCTCCCGCGAGTACGAGACCCGTACCGAGGAGCGCAACCGCGACCGGTACGCGGGCAGGCCCGAGGTGAAGACGCCCAAGACCTTCCCGGGCGCCGAGCAGGAGGGCGAGCGCCTGCAGAAGGTGCTCGCGCGCGCGGGCTACGGTTCGCGGCGTGCCTGCGAGGAGCTGGTCGAGCAGTCCAGGGTCGAGGTCAACGGCGAGATCGTCGTGGAGCAGGGCATGCGCGTCGACCCGGAGAACGACGAGATCAGGGTCGACGGGCTGACGGTGGCCACGCAGTCGTACCAGTTCTTCGTGCTCAACAAGCCCGCCGGTGTCGTGTCCACCATGGAGGACAACGAGGGCCGTCAGTGCCTCGGCGACTACGTGACCAACCGCGAGACGCGGCTCTTCCACGTGGGACGGCTCGACACCGAGACCGAGGGCCTCATCCTGCTCACCAACCACGGTGAACTGGCGCACCGCCTGACCCACCCCAAGTACGGCGTGAAGAAGGTCTACCTCGCGCACATCGTGGGACCGATCCCGCGCGACCTGGGCAAGCAGCTCAAGGACGGCATCCAGCTGGAGGACGGGTACGCGAAGGCGGACCACTTCAGGGTCGTCGAGCAGACCGGCAAGAACTACATGGTCGAGGTGACGCTGCACGAGGGCCGCAAGCACATCGTGCGGCGCATGCTCGCCGAGGCCGGCTTCCCGGTCGACAAGCTCGTGCGCGTGTCCTTCGGACCGATCGCCCTCGGCGACCAGAAGTCGGGCTGGCTGCGACGCCTGTCCAACACCGAGGTCGGGATGCTGATGGCGGAGGTCGGCCTCTAGCGGCACCGCTCCTTTCGAGCAGTACACGGCATCGGCCGGTTCCGGGATCCTCCCGGGACCGGCCGATGTGCGTCCGGGGGTTGTGCCACCGCGCCCCGCTCTTTATAGTCGTACTGACCATTAAGGGGGCGCCCCTGCCGGGCGCGGCCGACGGAGCAGGGCCCACGGGGGTGGTCCCGGTCCCGGCCCGCCCGGCGGGGGACCGCGCCCCGGACATCGCACAGGAGGAGGGGGCGTGGAGGGCTACGACAAGCACGCCTTCGAGCCCTTCGCCGTCACCGTCGACCTCGCGGTGTTCACGGTTCGGGCGGGTGTGCTGCAGGCGCTGCTGATCGAGCGCGGACAGGAGCCGTACGCGGGCTGCCGGGCACTGCCCGGCGGGTTCGTGCTGCCCGCGGAGTCGGCGGAGAGGGCCGCCCGGCGCGAACTCGCCGAGGAGACCGGCCTGTCGGACGTCTCCGGACTGCACCTGGAGCAGTTGCGCACGTACAGCGAGCCGGACCGCGACCCCCGGATGCGGGTGGTCTCCGTGGCGTACACCGCGCTGCTCCCGGACCCTCCCGATCCGCGGGGCGGCGGGGACGCGGCGAGCGCGCGCTGGCTGCCGTACGACGGACTGGGGCCGCTCGCCTTCGATCACGACCGGATCCTCGCCGACGCCCACGAACGGATCGGCGCCAAGCTCGAGTACACCTGCCTCGCCACGGCGTTCTGCCCGCCGGAGTTCACGCTGGGGGAGCTGCAGCAGGTCTACGAGACGGTGTGGGGGACCGTGCTCGACCGGCCCAACTTCCGGCGCAAGGTCCTCGCCACCCCCGGCTTCGTCGAACCGGTGCCGGGCGCGGCGCGGCTGACCGGGGGCCGGGGGAAGCCCGCCGCGCTGTACCGGGCGGGGGCGTCCTCGGCGCTGCATCCGCCCCTGCTGCGGCCCGTGCCGGTGCCGCAGTCCTCACCGCAGTCCTCATCGCAGTCCTCTGCTTCGTCTTCGGAAGGGCGTTCCTCATGACCACGACCGTCAGGAAGCAGGCCGCCACCGGGGCGCTGCTCGGGCTCGCCCTCGGGGACGCGCTCGGCGCTCCGACCGAGTTCAAGGACGTGCCGGCGATCCTCGCCGCGTACGGGCCCTGGCGGGAGCTGGAACTGCCGGATCCCGCTCTCGTCACCGACGACACCCAGATGACGCTGGCGCTGGCGAGGGGGCTGCGCACGGCCATGGACCGCGGGCTCCTGGGGCCCGGGCGGCTGGAGCGGCCCGTGCGCGAGGAGTTCGTCGACTGGTACCGGTCACCGGAGAACAACCGCGCGCCCGGCCGGACCTGCCTCGTCGCCTGCGAGAAGCTGAAACGTGACGACCGGGCCTGGCAGGACGCCAGCCAGACCGGTTCCAAGGGCTGCGGCGCCAACATGCGTGTCACGCCGCTCGGCCTCGCCCCGGGGCTGAGCGACGAACAGCGCGCAGGCGCCTCGCAGTTGCAGGCCGCCCTCACCCACGGCCACCCGACGGCGCTGGCCGCCTCGGACCTCACCGCGCACGCGGTACGGCTGCTCGCACAGGGCGCCGAGCCGACCGGACTGGTCGGCCGGCTGCGGTCGTACGCGTACGAGAACCGGACGCGCTACCACGAGCGCTGGCTCGGCGATCTGTGGACCCGCGCCCAGGACCCGACGCCGGAGCACTTCATCACGCGGGGCTGGGACGAGTGCCTGGAGGTCCTGGAGCGGCTCGGGTCGGCCCTGCGGTCGCCGTCGCCCGAGACGGACCCCTGCCTGGCCACCGGCGCCGGGTGGATCGCCGAGGAGGCCCTCGCCACCGGGCTGCTGTGCTTCCTGCTCTTCGTGGACGAACCGGTGACGGCCCTGCGCCGGGCCGCCTGCACTTCCGGGGACTCGGACTCGATCGCGTCTCTGGCGGGCGCCTTCGCGGGGGCGTACCTCGGTGCCGACGCGTGGCCCACGGAATGGGCCGACCGGATCGAGCACCAGGGCGACCTGATGGCGTTCGGCGCGCTCTGGGACGCCTGACCCGACGGGACCCGGCCTGACCTGACGGGACCCGGCCTGACCCGACGGGAGCCGGGCCGGGCCCGGACGGGCATCCGCCCCGGCCGGGTCAGACGAGGCGGATCGAGTCGCCCTCGACCTCGATCCGCCTCGCCGCGAGCGGTTTCGGGGCCGGGCCGCCGGCCACCGAGCCGTCGGCGACACGGAACCTGCTGCCGTGGCAGGTGCAGTCGATCGTGCCGTCCGCGACCTCGGCGACGATGCAGCCCTCATGGGTGCAGACCGCCGAGAAGGCCTTGAAGTCGCCCTCCTCCGGCTGGGTGACGACGACCTTCTCGTCCTTGAGCACCTTGCCGCCGCCCACCGGCACCTCACCGGCCTTGACGAGTTCCTTCCCGCCGGGCGGGACGGTGGGAGCCTCCTGCGCCCCGCCCCCGCCCCCGCCGTCCTCGCCCCCGTACCTGCTGCAGCCCAGGAGCAGCGCGCCCGTCGCGCCCGTCGCGAGCACCGTGCGCCGCCGCGGCGAACGGCCCGTCAGGGGGTCGGTCATGTCGTCACTCCGAAGGTGCGGAAGAACCACAGGGCGGAGGTCAGCCAGATCACGGTGAGGGCGGAGAAGACGAGTCCGCCGACGACTGGCAGCACCCAGCCGGGCAGCCGCTCCGTGCGGAGCAGCAGCATCTTCGCGCTGAACGCACCGAAGAAGAAGCAGCCCAGCAGCGAGTGCCACAGGACGCGCGGCTCGTACGTCTGGTAGCCCAGCGCGTACAGGCAGTGCACCGCCACCGGGACCGCTACCAGGAACGCGACCCGGCCCGACCAGCGGTGCAGTACGCCGGACCAGCTCGGGCCCGGCAGGCGCCCGTACACCATGAGGGCGGAGACGAGCTGGAGGAGCGCGAAGGCGATCGCGACGGTGGCCAGCCACGACTTCACCGCGCTCGTGCTGCTGAAGCCCGCCAGGTTGAAGGCGGTGCCCGCCGGGTCGTGCAGGTTCCCGTAGACACCGAGGATCACCGCGACCGCGCTCGCGACCAGGGCGGGGACGAGGTAGCCGGCGGCCCCCGGGCCGCGGGGCGCGGGCCGGGGCGGCGGGAAGTTCTGGGTGGCGGCGTTCGGGTCCACGGTCACGGTCGGCTCCCTGCGGTCACGCGGTGATGGAGCACGGGGCGGAGCGAAGAGCGAAGAGCGGAGCTGCGGAGCTACGGGGTCATGGGGTCACGGGCCGGGCGGTCAGCTGCTTCCCGTCGACCGTCACGGTGCCGGTCTCCGGGTCGATACGGGGCGCGGGACGGGCCCTGCCGTCGCGCTTGAGGATGCCGACCTGACGGCCGCCGGGCAGCAGGATCCAGCCGCCGTCGACCTCGGCGCCGCGCACGATGGCGGTGGCGCGGTACAGCCCGGACGGCTTGACGGCCTTGTCGGCGGTGAAGCCGTACTCGCGCCGCCCCATGTCGACGGTGCCGCGGATCCGTTTGCCGGCCAGCTCGCCGGTGAGCACCTGGCTCTGCTCGTTCGTGAGCCGCATGCTGCCGTCGTCCTCGACGTCGCCCTTCAGCCACGACTCCTGGTCCCGGCCGTCACAGAAGTACGCGACCGCCCCGCCGTCGCGCAGGGTCACCGCGACCGCGGACGAGTCGTCGTCGGTACGGCCCGCGTAGTCGCCGTCCGGCACGGCGGACCTCGACGGGCTGGGCGACGGCGACGGCTTTCCGGGCGTGGCCGTCGCCTTTCCCGGGGGCGCCGGGCTCGCCGGCACGGCGCCGGCGGGCGAGTCGTTCCCGGCCGACGTGCTGCGCGTCCCGGTCGTCACGTTGAGCGACAGCATGAACAGGGCGAGCAGCAGTCCCGCGAGGAGCGTGAGAAGTGGTCCGGAACGCTTCATCGAGCCTCCCCCGAGGCGTGGCGCGGACAGGCTCACCATGCAAGCGGACCCGCGGCCCCTGCGTCCAGAGGCGTACGGGAGCGACTTCGCGGGATGTACGGGCGAAACCGCCCCCCCGGGCGGTCGTCTCGGCAGGCGGGCGCCGGGCGTCGGCCGGTCGGCGGCTGACTAGGCTGGAGGCGACAGAGCCGATACGCACCTCAAGGAGCATCACCGTGGCGGTACGAGCGGTCCGGGGCGCCGTCCAACTGGAGCGGGACGAAGCCGGGCACATGGACGAGCAGGTCAGCGAGCTGCTCACCGCCGTCCTGGAGCGGAACGGGCTGACCGGCGACGACCTGATCAGCATCTGGTTCACAGCCACCCCCGACCTGCACAGCGACTTCCCGGCGGCCGCCGCGCGCAAGCTCGGCATCGTCGACGTACCGCTGATCTGCGCGCAGGAGCTGGACATCCAGGGGGCGATGCCCCGGGTCGTGCGGATCCTCGCGCACATCGAGACCGATCTGCCGCGCACCGGCATCACGCACGTCTACCTGGGTGCGGCGGGCGCGCTGCGCAAGGACATCGCCCAGTGAGGACCGCGCTCGTCATCGGCACCGGGCTCATCGGGACGTCGGCCGCGCTGGCCCTCGCCGGGCGGGGCGTCGTCGTGTATCTGACCGACCACGACCCGGAGCAGGCCCGTACGGCGGCCGCGCTCGGCGCCGGGACGCAGGAGCCGCCCGCCGGACCCGTCGACCTCGCGATCGTCGCGGCGCCGCCCGCGCACGTGGCCGCCACGCTGGCCGACGCGATGCGGGCCGAGGTCGCGCGCGGTTACCTCGACGTGGCCAGCGTCAAGGGCGCGCCGCGCCGCGAGCTGGAGGCGCTGGGGCTCGACCTGTCCGCGTACATCGGGTCGCATCCCATGTCGGGCCGCGAGAAGTCGGGCCCGCTGGCCGCCACCGGTGACCTCTTCGAGGGGCGCCCCTGGGTGCTGACACCGACCCGGGACACCGACACCGAGGTGCTCAACCTGGCGCTGGAACTCGTCTCGCACTGCCGGGGGGTCCCGGTCGTGATGGACGCCGACGCCCACGACCGCGCGGTCGCGCTCGTGTCGCACATGCCGCACCTGGTGTCCAGCATGGTCGCCGCGCGCCTGGAGAACGCCGAGGAGACGGCCGTACGACTCTGCGGGCAGGGCATCCGTGACGTGACCCGCATCGCCGCGTCCGACCCGCGGATGTGGATCGACATCCTCTCCGCGAACCCGGGCCCCGTCGCCGACCTCCTCGCGGACGTCTCCGCCGACCTGGACGAGACCGTGCAGGCCCTGCGCGCCCTGCAGTCCTCCGACGAGGCCAAGCGGCGCGCGGGCGCCACCGGCATCGAGGACGTCCTGCGCCGCGGCAACGCGGGCCAGGTCCGCGTCCCGGGCAAGCACGGGACCGCGCCCACCGTGTACGAGAGCGTCGTCGTCCTCATCGACGACCAGCCGGGCCAGCTGGCCCGCATCTTCGCCGACGCGGACCGCGCGGGCGTCAACATCGAGGACGTCCGCATCGAGCACGCCACGGGCCAGCAGGTGGGCCTGATGGAGCTGATGGTGAAACCGACGGCGGTGCCCGTGCTGACGGCGGCGCTGCGGGAACGGGGCTGGGCGATCCGCCAGTAGCGGGGCCGGTCCCGCCGGGGGCGCGGGGAACGGCGCCGGGCCCCCGGCCCACCCGCGCCGGGCATGCGTCCCGGGCCCCGGTGCCGCGGCCGTGGGCGGACCCGGTGCGGCGGCCGTGAACGGGCCCCGCGCAGGGGTCGTCAGACGGGGGCCGGGAAGCCAGTAACCTTGTTCGGGGCGCGCTCGCGTCCCGAACGAGCCCAGCACCCCGCACCAGGAAGGTGTCCGCACCCGTGGAATCCACCGCCGCCCGGACCGCTCCGGCCGTGATCGTCGCCATAGACGGTCCCTCCGGCACGGGCAAGTCGAGCACCTCCAAGGCCGTCGCGGCGCAGCTCGGCCTGAGCTACCTGGACACGGGCGCCCAGTACCGGGCGATCACCTGGTGGATGGTGACCAACGGCATCGACGTCACCGACCCGTCCGAGATCGCGGCCGCGGCCGGCAAGCCGGAGATCGTGTCCGGCACGGACCCGGCGGCGCCGTCCATCACGGTCGACGGCACGGACGTGGCGGGCCCCGTCCGCACCCAGGAGGTCACCTCCAGGGTCAGCGCGGTCAGCGCCGTCCCCGAGGTCCGCGCCCGCATCACCGAGCTGCAGCGCTCGATCGCCGCGGCGGCCGGCCGGGGCATCGTCGTCGAGGGCCGGGACATCGGCACGACCGTGCTGCCCGACGCCGACCTCAAGATCTTCCTCACCGCCTCGCCGGAGGCCCGTGCGGCCCGCCGCAGCGGCGAGCTCAAGGGCGCCGACGTCGACGCCACCCGCGAGGCCCTGATCAAGCGGGACACGGCCGACTCCACCCGCAAGACCTCCCCGCTGGCGAAGGCGGACGACGCGGTCGAGGTGGACACCTCCGACCTCACGCTGCAGCAGGTCATCGAGTGCGTCGTCACCCTCGTCGAGGAGAAGCGGGCCGCGAAGTGAGCGAAGCCCCCACCGCCCGCCGGGCGGACGTCGGCCGCCGCATCGGCGTCGGCCTGATGTACGGACTGTGGAAGCCGCGCGTCCTGGGCGCCTGGAAGGTCCCCGCGACCGGCCCGGTGATCTTCGCCGTCAACCACTCCCACATGATCGACGGCCCGATGGTCATGGGCGTGGCGCCCCGGCCCACGCACTTCCTGATCAAGAAGGAGGCGTTCGTCGGCCCGCTCGACCCCTTCCTGCTCGCCATCGGGCAGGTCAAGGTCGACCGCACGGTCGTCGACCGCAACGCGATCACGCAGGCGCTGGGCGTCCTGGACGACGGCGGCGCCCTCGGGATCTTCCCCGAGGGCACCCGCGGCGAGGGCGACTTCGCCTCGCTGCGCGCCGGGCTCTCCTACTTCTCCGTCCGCAGCGGGGCCCCGATCGTGCCGGTCGCCGTCCTGGGGAGCACGGAGCGGCGCGGACGGCTGATAAAGGGGCTGCCCCCGCTGCGCAGCCGGGTCGACGTCGTCTTCGGCGACCCCTTCGAGGCGGGCGACGGCAGCGGACGGCGGACGCGCAAGGCGCTCGACGAGGCGACCGTACGCATCCAGAAGCAGCTCACCGCGCACCTGGAAAACGCCAGGCGTCTCACCGGACGCTGAGTGACACTTGAGTAGTGGATCACCCGGTACGGGTGGTTCCACCGATCACCACGATGAACGAGGTACGGACTTCATGAACGACCAGATCCAGCCCGACGGCTCGGAGCACGAGCACGGGGCGCTTGGCGAGGTCGAGGCCTCCGAGTATGCAGCGTTCATGGAGCTCGCCGCGGAGGAGGGCTTCGAGGCCGACGACATCGAGGGCGCGCTCGAGGAGGCCGGGCACGGCCCGCTCCCCGTCCTCGCCGTGGTCGGCCGCCCGAATGTCGGCAAGTCGACCCTGGTGAACCGCATCATCGGCCGCCGCGAGGCCGTCGTCGAGGACAAGCCGGGCGTCACCCGCGACCGCGTCACCTACGAGGCCGAATGGGCCGGCCGCCGCTTCAAGCTGGTCGACACCGGCGGCTGGGAGCAGGACGTCCTCGGCATCGACGCGTCCGTGGCCGCGCAGGCCGAGTTCGCGATCGAGGCCGCCGACGCGGTCGTCTTCGTCGTCGACGCCAAGGTCGGCGCCACCGACACCGACGAGGCCGTCGTGCGGCTGCTGCGCAAGGCGGGCAAGCCGGTCGTCCTGTGCGCCAACAAGGTCGACGGTCTGAGCGGCGAGGCCGACGCCTCGTACCTCTGGTCGCTCGGTCTCGGCGAGCCGCACCCCGTCTCCGCACTGCACGGCCGCGGCACCGGCGACATGCTGGACGCGGTCCTGGAGGCGCTGCCCGAGGCGCCGGAGCAGACCTTCGGCGTCGCGGTCGGCGGGCCCCGCCGCATCGCGCTCATCGGCCGCCCGAACGTCGGCAAGTCGTCGCTCCTGAACAAGGTGGCGAACGAGGACCGCGTGGTCGTCAACGAGGTCGCCGGCACCACCCGTGACCCGGTCGACGAGCTCATCGAGCTCGGCGGCGTCACCTGGAAGTTCGTCGACACGGCCGGTATCCGCAAGCGGGTCCACCTCCAGCAGGGCGCCGACTACTACGCCTCGCTGCGCACCGCCGCCGCCGTGGAGAAGGCGGAGGTCGCGGTCGTCCTGCTGGACGCCAGCGAGAACATCAGCATCCAGGACCAGCGCATCGTGACGATGGCCGTCGAGGCGGGCCGCGCGATCGTCCTGGCCTTCAACAAGTGGGACACCCTCGACGAGGAGCGCCGCTACTACCTGGAGCGGGAGATCGAGACCGAGCTCCTCCAGGTGGCGTGGGCCCCGCGGGTCAACGTCTCGGCGCGCACGGGCCGGCACATGGAGAAGCTGGTCCCGGCGATCGAGGCCGCGCTGGCGGGCTGGGAGACCCGTGTCCCGACGGGCCGCCTGAACGCCTTCCTGGGCGAGCTGGTCGCCGCCCACCCGCACCCGATCCGGGGCGGCAAGCAGCCGCGCATCCTGTTCGGCACCCAGGCCGGCACCAGGCCGCCGCGCTTCGTGCTCTTCTCCTCGGGCTTCATCGAGCACGGCTACCGCCGTTTCGTGGAACGCCGCCTGCGCGAGGAGTTCGGCTTCGAGGGCACGCCGATCCACATCTCGGTGCGGGTGCGCGAGAAGCGCGGCCGCAAGAAGTAACCGCACACGCGGTGTGCCGCGTGCGGTGTACGGAAACGGGAGGGGGCCCCTGCGGATGCAGGGGCCCCCTCCCGTTTCCTCCCGCGGCGCGTCAGCGTTCCCGGCGCGGGCCCGGCGGCAGCGCCGCCGGGGTCAGGCCCGTCGCGTGCTGCCGGGAGACGGGCCGCATGCCGTACACGGTCGGTGTGCGGGCGCCCGGCCCGTACGGGTCGCCGAACACCGCGAGGCCGAACTCCTCCTCGCCGCTGCGGTCGCCCGGCAGGGCCCGGAAGGTCCTGAGGTACTCCGCGTAGAGCGCGTCGTAGATCGGGGTGGCCGAAGAGCTGCCCGAGGTGTCCCGGGCCGGCCGCACGGCCGGGAGCGGGGACGAGTAGGGCAGGCGGCGATGGGCGTCGTAGGTGTGCACGTACGTGCCAACGACGCCGCCGCCCTTCGGATGCGGCTCACGGCCCGCTTTCGCAGGTCACAGGAGTGCGCCCGCCCCCTCGGGACCCCGGCCGGCCGGACTCAGGTACCGGCCAGCGGCATCGCGCTCGCCACCAGCCGGCCGCTCGCCGCGGCCTTGTCGAGGGCGTCACGCAGCAGGTCCTCGCGGGGCTGCCGGCCGATCGAGCCGACCGGGGCCGCGAACAGCAGCACCTGCTGGTGCTTGTTGGCGGCCGTCCGCCAGCTGTCGGTGACCTGGAGCGGCTGGTGGGCCTGCCACCAGGCGACGGGCGAGCCGCCGTTGGTGCCGGGCTGCAGGATCGCGTGCAGCTGGCCCACGGCGAGCAGCACGGACCAGCCGTGCAGCACGGGCGGGACCTCGGTGAGCTTGCTGAGCGGCATGAAGCCCTGCTCGATGAGGAGCGGCAGGAAGTCGTCGCCGCCCCCCGCCGTGCCCGGGCGGGCGATGCGTTCGGTCGGTTCGACGACGAGCGCGGGGTGCAGTTCACCGTTGAGCAGGACGAGCCCGCTGGTGACGCCGAGGACGGCCTGCTCGGGCAGGGCCTCGGAGGGGCGCTCGTCGCCGGTGATGGACCGGGCGGCGCCCTGCAGTTGCTCCTCGGTCACCTGGACGACCTGTGAGGGCAGGCAGGTGGCGTGGGCGAACGCGAGTACGGCCGTCTCGTCGCCGATGAACAGGACGGTGCTGGTGCGTTCCTGTTCGGAGTTGCCCTGGGTGCGGCAGGACGTGCAGTCGTAACTGCCCGGGGCGTTCTCTCCGGCGAGCAGCCGGTCGGCTTCTTCGTCGCCGATCTCGGCGCGTACGTCGTCGCTGACGTCGAGCATGCGCGGCACGGGTGGCTCCTCGGGATGCGGTGCGTCTTGTGGCCGGAGGTTCCCGGTCCGTGAACCGGATGGGTTTCCGGCTCATGAAGGAGACAACGGAGGATCTGTGGCGGGGGTCACGCCCGGGAGCGAACGGAATCGAACCATCCCGCGCGCAGGGTGAACCCGGTGGCGGAATGTGTCACTCCATTCCAACTGCTCCGGCAGACAACGAAGTTGATGCGGTGAGGGGGGTCACGGATCAGTGGGGGTGATGGTCGACAAATCAGGAGATCAATGAATGAAGTGGGTGTCCGGAATTCGACGATACCTAGGGTAACGGTGAACTGGTCCGAAATGACGACGAGTTGGATGAGTCGGTTGATACCGGACCTCTCGTCTCATGGATTGCTCCGCCGTGTGCAGTGAGCACCGCTCGGACGGCTCGCCGCGAACGGCGGTGCCGCAGCGGCGGCGACCGGCACGTCAACACCGGGAACGGCTGCTGCGGAGGGCTCCGGTCCTCCGCCGGCACCTGGCGCGGTGCGTCCGGAAACGCTCCCGCGGCGGCTGCACCGTCCGCGGCGGTGGCACGCTGAGCGGCATCGCCGCGCGTCACGGGATCACCTGGCAGCGCCTGTACGCCGCCAACCGGGCCGTCGTCGGCGGGGACCCCGACGTCATCGTCCCCGGGCAGCGGCTGAAGCTCTGAACCGGAGCCCGTACCGGAATTCTCCGGCCCCGGGGCCCCACCGGGTCCGCCGACCGGGTGGGGCCGCGCCGGCCGTCCGCGCGGCTGGTCCGGACACCGCGGGGGCCCGCCTAGCGTGGCCCGATGTCGATCACGCGCATGCGGTACGCGGCCGCCGTCGCCGTCGCCCTCGTCCTGTCGGCCCCTGTGCAGGCGGCCGCGGCGCCGCCGGTCTCGGGGCTACCGTCCGCGGGGCCGCCGGCCGCCGTGCCCGGGTCCGCCGCGGCCCCGGTCTCGTACGGCTGTGCGAAGGACCGGTGGCCGTGGGGATGCCTCGCGCAGTGCGAGAGCGGTGGGCGCTGGAACGCGAACACCGGGAACGGCTACTACGGGGGGCTGCAGTTCTGGCAGCCCACCTGGCGGGCGTTCGGCGGCCTCGCCTACGCGCCCCGCGCGGACCTCGCCACGAGGGAGGAGCAGATCAAGGTCGCGGAGAAGGTGCTGCGGGTGCAGGGCTGGAAGGCGTGGCCCACCTGCTCGAAGCGGTACCGGCTCACGGGGCGGACGCATGTGGTGAAGCGGGGTGAGTCGCTGTCGTCGATCGCCCGCCGGTACGGGATCGAGGGCGGCTGGCAGGCGCTCTACGCACTCAACCGCCAGGTGGTCGGCCCTCGCCCGGACCGCCTGGACACGGGCACGCTGCTGCGCCTGCCGAAGGCGCCGGCCCCGGGACACCGCCCGAAGCCGCAGAAGGGCGGCGAACCCGCGAAGAAGCCCGCCACGGGCCGCCCGAGCGCGCCGCGGCCCTCGGCGACACCGACCCCTCCGGCTCCGCCCGTCACCCCCACCCCTTCGGCCCCGCCGGCCCCGGCGACGTCCGCGACTCCGCCGGCCCCGGCGACGTCCGCGACTCCGCCGGCCCCGGCGACGTCCGCGACTCCGGCGGTCCCGGCGACCCCGGCGATTCCTTCTGCTCCCTCCGATCCTTCCGATCCTTCCGGTCCTTCGGGCTCCTCGATTCCGGTGGTGCCTGCGGTTCCGCCGCAGGGCGCGGTCCCGTCGGTCCTGCCGGCCCCGTCGCAGACGCCGGCGCGGCTCACCGCTCCGCCGCCTCGCCGCTGAACGCCAGGGCGCCGCGACGCAGTTCGTACACGAGTGTCGTTGCGGCGCGCAGGCCCGGCGGCAGGCGCTGTTCGGCTATGAGCACCGTGGCGTCCAGGCCGGTCAGCAGGTCGTACGTGCGGGACGCGATCGCGGGGGACATGCCCTGGGCGGGCTCGTCGACGAGGACCACGCGCGCGCGTGCCAGCAGCGCGCGGGAGAGGGCGAGCATGCGGCGCTCCCCGCCGGAGAGCGTGCCCGCCCTCCGCGGCAGCAGGTCACCGAGCCGGGGGTAGGCGTCGAGCGCGGCCTCGAACGGACCGCCGCCGGCCGCGAGTCCCAGGTTCTCCCGGACGGTCAGCGAGCCGAAGACCGCGCGGCTGTCCGGCACGAGGCACAGACCGCGGCGGGCCCGTTCGTACGCGGACAGGTGCGTGACGTCGGCGCCGTCCCAGACCACGGCGCCCCGGGACAGGGGCACGGTCCCGGCGAGGGCGCGCAGCACGGTCGTACGGCCCGAGCCGTTGCGGCCGAGCAGGACGGTGACGCCGGACGCGGGCACGTGGAGCGTCACCCCGTGCAGGGCCTCCAGCGAGCCGTAGCGCACGCGCGCCCGCCGCAGGGAGATGCCGCCGGTGCCTCCGGGCCCGCTCATCCGTCGATCACCGTGTCGAGCCCCTTGAGTCCCCTGAGTTCATCGAGTCCGTCGAGCACCCGGTCGGCGGGGCCGGACGCGACGATCCGGCCCGCGGTCATGACGTGCACCGTGTCGGCCAGGTCGGCCACCAGGTCGAGGTCGTGCTCGACGACCAGCAGGGCCGTGCCGTCGGCGGCCAGTGCCCGCAGCACCCGGGTCAGCGCGGTCACCTCGCCGGTGTCGAGCCCGGCCGCCGGTTCGTCCAGCAGCAGGATCCGTGGACCGCCCGCCAGCGCCCGGGCGAGTTCGACCCGCCGCAGGGTGCCGGTGGGCAGGTCCACGGCGGGGAGCGCCCGTACGGATCCGTCCAGTCCGAGCAGCCGCAAGGCCCGCTCCGCCGCGTCCGCGTCCACGACCCGCCCCTGCTCGGCGCCCACGCGGACGTTCTCGGCCACGGTCAGGGTGGGGAAGACGGCCAGTTGCTGGAACGTGCGCGCGATACCGAGCCGGGTCCGTGCGTGGGCGGGCAGCCGGGTGATGTCCCGTTCCCCGAGCACGACCCTTCCCGACGCCGGCCGCACGGTTCCGGCCAGGCAGTGGAAGAGCGTGCTCTTCCCCGCCCCGTTGGGCCCGACGACCGCGGTGACCCGGCCCGGCGGGAGGTCGAGGTCGACCCCGTCGAGAGCGGTGAACCCGTCGTCGTAGGCGACGCGCAGCCCCCGGGCGCGCAGAGCGGGCGCCGCCTCACCGGCAGGGGCCCGGGCCGCCCCCGGCGCTCCACGAGCCCGCCCGCCGCCCGCTGCCACAGGCGCCGACCCCGGCCCGGCGCCGGGCCACTCCGCGCCCGGCCCGGCGCCGGGCCACTCCGCGCCCGGCCTCGCGCCGGGCCACTCCGCGCCCGGCCTCGCGCCGGGCCACTCCGCGCCCGGCCTCGCGCCGGGCCACTCCGCGCCCGGCCTCGCGCCCGGCGTCCCACGTGCCCGGCCGCCCGCTGCCGGAAGCGTCGGCCCTGCACCCTGCTGCTCCGTGCCCGGCCGCCCCGGGCCCGGCCGCTCCGTGCCCGGCGCCCCACCCGCACGCCCGCCGCTTGTCGCCGCAAGCGCCGGGTCCGGTCCCGTGTCCGGCGGCTCCGCGCCCGGCAGCCCCATGCCCGCCCCTGTGCCCGTCGGCCTGGCGGCACCTGCCGCCGACCCGGGCCCGGGCCCGCCGGTGTCGGCCCCGCCGACGTCCGATCCACCACTGCCGGACGCACCGAGTCCGGTCCCGCCGACGTCCGGCCCGTCCGGCGGTATCGGGCGCTCTACCAGTGGTCGTTCGCCCACGTGGAAGCGCGGTGTGTCCGGGGCGGTGGGCGTCCGTGCGCCGGGCGGTCCCGGTCCGGTGGCCGTTCCCGCGCCGGCCGGTGTGCGAGGCGCGGGAAGGGGGCCGGGGTCCCGCGCCGCGGCCCGCAGTCGTCGTCGTACGGCCGTCCCCAGCGGGGTCAGCGTCGGTTCCCGGTGGGGTCGCAGATGTCCGGCGGCCTGTCGCAGGGCCTCGTACGGGCCGCCGGGGAAGCGGCCCACGAGGACCGCGAGGAGCCCGACGACGGCCGCCGCGACGCCGCCCCGGGCGCCCGCGTCCAGGCCGACCAGGAGCGCGGCCCCGAGCAGCGCGCCGAGGACGCTGTCGGCGCCCAGCACCACGACCGCGGCGAACCAGAGCAGACCGCGGACCGGGTCGTACGCCGCCGGGTCGAAGGCGCGCACCCCCATGCCGAGCATGCCGCCGCCCAGCGCGGCCAGCGCGGCGCCCGCCACGAAGGCGGTCAGTTTGAGCGCGGGGACGCGGACGCCCGCCGCCGAGGCGCCCGCCTCGTGGTCCCGCATGGCGGCCAGGGCCCGGCCGGTACGGCCCCGCCGCAGCGCGTGGGCGGCGAGCAGCGCGCCGGCGAGCAGGACCAGTTCGAGCGCGTAGTACGCGCGGTCGCCCTCGAACCCCGCCGGCCGCCCCAGGGCGAGGCCCGAGGTCGCGTACGGCTGGGCGAAGACGAAGCGGCTGACGCCGACGCCCACCGCGAAGGTGGCCAGGGCCAGGGCCAGACCGTGGCGTCCGATGGCGGGCCGGCCGGTCAGCAGTCCGAGCGGGGCCACCAGCAGCACGGCCACGAGCAGGGCGGCCGTTTCCGGGAGTTCGGGCAGGGCGGGGAAGCGCCCGGCGGCCAGCAGCGCCGTGAAGAGGGCGCCCAGCCCGGCGTACGCGGCCTGGCCCAGCGAGATCTGGCCGCCGCGGCCCGTCACGACGACCAGGGACAGGAGGACGACGCCCAGGGCCGGTACCTGGACGGACGTGTGCAGGTCCGGGCCCGCGAAGCCCAGGGGGAGGAGGAACAGGATCACCGCGACGATCCACGCGCCCGGCGGGGTCACCACGCGGGCCGTCGCCGTGCGCGGAAGGGCGTCCCGGGTGCCGGTCCCCGGCAGCACCAGCGCGGCGACCAGCAGGGCGACGACGAAGAGGTTCGCGCCCACCGCCTGCACGAGCGGTTCCAGCCGGCCCGGCGGGTGCAGCCGGGTCAGCTGGCTCTGGGCGATCCCGATGCCCAGGGCCACCACGACCGCCACCGGCAGGCTGCGCATCCGGGCGGCCACCGCGACCGCCACCACCTCCATCACCAGCAGCGGCATGCCGTACGGGTCCAGGCGTACGTACGGAGCCAGCAGCACCCCCGTCAGACCCGCGGTGAACGAGCCGAACGCCCAGCCGGCCGCGGCCACCCGGTCCGCGTCGATGCCGCTCAGCGCGGCGAGCGGGCGGTCGTCGACGACGGCCCGCAGCTCCCGGCCGAAGCGGGTCCGGCGGATCACCGCGCCCACACCGGCGGCCAGCACGAGCGCCACCGCCGACTGGCCCCAGGGGTCCCGGGGGACGAGCGCCGGTGCGTCCGGGCGCGCGCCGGGACCCCACACGAGCGCCGCCCCGCCGACGAGCAGGACGAACACGCCGATGGACGCGACGAGGGTCTGCGCCGGGTCGCCGCCCAGGACGGACAGCGGCCGGAAGACGCACCGTTCCAGCGCCACGCCGATCGCCGGGGCCACCACGAGGAGGGTCAGCGGGGCGGCGAGCGCGAGCGGCCAGTGCCACTCGACGGTGAGCTGGCGCAGCAGGTAGGCGCAGACCATCGCGATCGCGCCGTGCGCGAAGTTGAGCACGCCGGTCGCCCGGTGGGTGACCACCAGCCCGATTCCGGTGAGCGCGGCGGCGCTGCCCACGGAGAGCCCGGCGAGGGTGAGGTCGTACGTCAGTGACGTCATCGGCGCCGTCAGCCGGACGCCCCGGCCGGTCCGGACGACGGCCGGTCGTCCGGGGCGGCGGGTTCGCAGATCGGGCAGGGGCCCAGTTCCCCGCCCGCCAGGACCCGCGAGTCGACCGGCAGGGCCCCGGCCCTGTCCGCGACGAGCGGGCAGTCCGCACGGTGCCACAGGGTGCCGCCCGGCACCATCAGCAGATCCCCGCTGACGGCCACGGGCGCGGTCGCCGCCTCCCCGGCCCCGTCGGTGTCGGCGGGTCCGGCCGCCACCAGCAGGGCGTACAGCTCCTCGACACGGGACCCGGCGAGGGCGGTCCTGCCGTGGGCGAGGAGGATCGCGCCGGCGACGATCAGGGCCGCTCCCGGCACCGTGCAGGAGGCGAGGTACGGAAGCTGCCGTTCCGCGTACCGCTCGCCGGAGATCCCGTACCAGCCGAGGACGCACAGCACGGCACCCGCGGCGAGCGCCGCCCACCCGGCCCAGAGCACGGGACGTACCTGTCGCGGTCGAGCAGTCCGCATGGAGGCTCCCCATGATGGGTCCGGCCGTATGTGCGCGGTTGTCTTCCAAGTCCGCCGACGGACTTGCACTATGCCTTCTGCAAGCTGTCCCCGAAAGCTCCGGGCGCACCCGGCCCGGACCGACACCCGGTGGTGAGCCAGATGGTTCTCGGGAGCGATGTCAGGCACGGGAACGGCCGGGGGCCGGCGGTGGTGGCGGTCCTCGCCCTCGCCCTCGCCCTCACGGCCTGCGGCGACGACAGCGGCGGTGACGACACGGATCCGCCCCCGCCCCCCGCGGAGCGAGCCTCGACGAGCGCGCCGGCGCCGAGCGCGAGCGCGCCGGACGACCCGGCGGCGGCCGAGGCGGAGATCAAGAAGAACTGGAAGAAGTTCTTCGACCCCGATGTCCCCACGAAGGAGAAGCAGGCCGTCCTGGAGAACGGCGACGCGATGGGCCAGGTGCTGAAGAGCTTCGGCGGCGACGAGCGCGGCGGACAGGTGGAGGCGACGGTCGGCGAGGTCGCCTTCACGTCACCGGCCGACGCGGACGTCACGTACACGCTCACCCTCAAGGGCGCCACGGTCATGCCGGACGCCGCCGGGACCTCCGTCGAGCAGGACGGCACGTGGAAGGTGTCCGTCAAGACGCTGTGCGGCCTCGTCGGTCTGAGCGGCAATGCGTCGCCCGGTCCGGGCTGCTGAATCCGCCGCCGCCGGCCTGTCGGGCCTGCTGCTCCTGCTGGGCACGGCCTGCGGCAGCCGTCTGCCGGAGAGCGACTTCGGGGACCGGCCGGACCGGGCGCCCGTCACGCGCGCCGCGGAGCCGATCCGGGTGGGCCTCGTCGCGAGCGCCACGAGCCCGGTGGGCGGCGACGCCTTCACCGGTCCGCGCGACGGCGCGCAGGCCTACTTCGACGCCCTGAACGCGCGCGGCGGCATCGGCGGGCGCCGGGTCGAGGTCCATACGTGCGACGACGGCGGCAGCGGCGTCGGCAACAACGAGTGCGTGCACCGGCTCGTGGAGGAGGACGAGGTGGTGGCCCTCGTCGCGACGACCGCGCTCGACTACGCGGGAGCCTCCCTGGTGGCCCGCGCGCGGGTGCCCGACATCGGCGGCCAGCCCATCGGCGCGGCCTACGACACCTATCCGCACCTCTACGGGATCTACGGCAGCCTCGCCCCGCGGAACGGGAAGCCCGGCTGGGACGGAAAACTGTACGGCGGCACCGAGATCTACCGCTGGTTCAAGCGCGAGCACGGTGCCCGTACGGCGGCCGTCGTCTCGTACAACCAGTCCGCGTCGGCGGCGTACGCCCGGCTCGTCGTCCGGGGCCTGCGGGCCGAGGGGTACGAGGTCGTCACCGAGCAGGTCGACTTCGCGCTGCCCAACTTCCGCGCCGCGGCGGCCGACCTGAAGGAGCGGGGCGCCGACCTGGTCTTCGACGCCATCGACGGCTACGGCAACGCGAAGCTGTGCGAGGCGATGGACGACGTCGGCGCCGAGGTGCTCGCCAAGGTCACCAACGTGCAGAACTGGACCTCCACCGTCCGTGAGGACTACAAGGACGCGCCGCGCTGCCGCAACGCGCTGTGGGCGACCGGTTCGAGCCGCAACTACGACGACACGGCCGCCGGCCACGAGGCCGTACGGGAGTTCCGGGAGGGCACGAAGTCCCTGAAGACCCGTTCGCAGTGGCAGTTGGAGGGCTGGGCCGCCGCGATGTGGTTCACGGACGCGGCCCGGTCCTGCGCGGGAACGGGCGTCACGCGCGCGTGCGTCGACCGGTTCATGGCCACCGGGAAGCCGTACACCGCGAAGGGCCTGCTGCTGCCGGTCCGGTTCGAGCGGCTGCCCGGGCCGCCGCGGACCCGCCGGACGTGCCTGTCGGTGGCCCGCTGGGAGGACGCCCGGGGGTGGGTGAGCCAGGGGGACATGGACGACGAGTGCTTCGACGTCCCCCAACTGTCCTACCGGCCCTGATGCGTACCGGCGGCAAAAGGTTCCCTCATCGGGTTACCGATGGCGCAACCGTTCGGGAACAGAGTGATAAGGAGACCCAACCATCCCGTGGGCACCCCGGTCTAACCCTCTGGTAGCTGGATGAGCCGGAGATACGGGGACGCATGCAGATTTCCTTCCTTATACACAACGCCTACGGAATCGGTGGGACGATCCGGAC
Source organism: Streptomyces sp. V3I8 (assembly GCF_030817535.1). Lineage (NCBI taxonomy): Bacteria > Bacillati > Actinomycetota > Actinomycetes > Kitasatosporales > Streptomycetaceae > Streptomyces > Streptomyces sp. V3I8. The sequence goes on from NZ_JAUSZL010000002.1 coordinate 6,867,799, forward strand.
GACGTACAACCTTGCGAACACCCTGTCCGAGCAGCACGACGTCGAGATCGTCTCCGTCCTCCGCCACCGCGACGAGCCGGTCTTCGCACGGAACCCGCGGGTGCGCCTGCGCCATCTCGTCGACCTGCGCAAGGGGAGTCCGGGCTACGAGGGCGACGACCCCGAGCACGCGGCGCCCGCCCGGGTCTTCCCGAGGGGGGAGCTCCGCTACGACCAGTACAGCGCCCTGACCGACCGCCGTATCGCGGGGCACCTCTCGACGGTCGACGCCGATGTCGTGGTCGGCACCCGGCCCGGCCTGAACGTCCACCTGGCGCGCGAGACCAGGCGCGGCCCGGCCCGCGTCGGCCAGGAGCACCTCACGCTCGACAGCCACTCCGTCGCGCTGCGCACGCAACTGCGCGCCGCGTACCCCCGGCTCGACGCGGTCACCACCACCACCGAGGCGGACGCCGGCGCGTACCGCACGAAGATGCGGCTGCCCGGCGTGCACGTGGAGGCCGTGCCCAACTCGGTGCCCGCGCCCGGCATAGAGCCCGCGGACGGCTCCGGCAAATGGGTCGTGGCGGCCGGCCGGCTCGCCCCGGTCAAGCGGTACGACCTGCTGATCAGGGCCTTCGACCTGGTGCGTGCCCAGCGGCCCGACTGGCGCCTGCGGATCTACGGCAGCGGGAAGCAGAAGGACAAGCTGCGCCGCCTCATCGACGAACTCGGCCTCTACAACCACGTGCTGCTGATGGGACCGGCCAATCCCATCGAACCGGAGTGGGCCAAGGGCTCCATCGCCGCCGTCACCTCCAGCCTCGAGTCCTTCGGCATGACCATCGTCGAGGCCATGCGCTGCGGTCTGCCCGTCGTCTCCACCGACTGCCCGCACGGCCCGGGGGAGATCATTGACAACGGTGTCGACGGCCGTCTCGTGCCGGTCGGCGACGTCCGGGCCATCGCCGACGGCCTGCTCGAACTCATCAACGACGACGCGCTGCGCCGGCAGATGGCGGGAGCGGCCCTGAAGGACTCCGAGCGCTTCGATCCGGCGCGGATCGCCGAGCGCTACGAGAACGTCTTCAGCGGTCTCGTGGCACGTAACGGCGCCTCGGGGGTCGGCCGGGTGCGCGGCTCGCTGCACCGCACCAGGGGAGCACTGCTCGGCGGCGCCTACGCCGTCCGGGACGCGGGACTGAGCGTGTTCGGAAAGGAGCGTTCCGCATGACGACACCGGCATCGAAGGTCGCGCCCCGGCCGGCCGAGGAGGACGCGGCCGGGGCTCCGCGCGCCGACTGCATCGCCGACTCCGCGGGCGGCCTCACCTTCGAGATGAGCGAGCCCGACACGACCGGGCCCGGCAGGTCCGCAGAGGCGGCCGGTGGCACCCACCTGGTGCTGCGGCACCGCGACGGCCTCCAGGAGGTCCGGCTGCCGCTCGCCCCGGCCGCCGACGGCCGGCTGCGCGCGGCGCTGCCCAGCGGCGTCGAGCTCCCCGAGGGCCGCTGGGACGCCTTCGCGCAGACCGCGGACGGTGAACCGGAGCGCCTCGCACCCGGCCTCAACGACCTGCGCTCGCTCGTCGACCGGGCGCCGAGCGGGGCCCGCGGACACGTCGCCGTCCGCATCCCGTACGCCACCAAGCACGGCAACCTCTCCGTCCGCAGCTGGCTGCGCGCACCGCACGCGGAGGCCGGCGAGCTGCACATCGCCCAGGACGGGCTGGGCGTGCGGGGCCGGGCCTACGGGGTCGCGCTCACCCCGGACGCGTACGCCGAGCTGGCCCCCCGCAGGAAGACGGTGCCGCTGCGGGCCGAGGTCCACCGGGACGGGGCGGAATTCGGCTTCACCGTGGACTGGACCGCGCTGTCCGAGGGGGTCTGGGACCTGTGGCTGCGCCCGGCGGGGGAGAGCGGGCCGCGGGTACGGATCGCGCGGCTGCTCGACGACATCGCCGACAAGAAGCCGATCTTCACGTACCCGAGGACGACCCTGGAGACGGCGGCCGGCCCGGTGACGGCCGTCCCGTACTACACGGGTGACAACGACCTCTCGGTGACGGTCACCGGAGCGCCCCTCTAGGGGCGCGGGGAACTGCGCGACCGGCCGGGACGACCCCGCACTTCGATGACCGTCCCGCGGCGGAGCTTCCCCAGGGCTTGCGGACGAGACCTGTCCGCAAGCCCTGAAAGACTCCGCCCATGATGGAAACTTCGGCGCGGCTCCTGCGGCTGCTCTCGCTGCTCCAGGCGCACCGCGAATGGTCGGGCGCCGCCCTGGCGAGCCGCCTCGGCGTCACCCCGCGCACGGTCCGCCGTGACGTGGACCGGCTGCGGGAGCTGGGCTACCCGGTGAACGCCAGCTCCGGCACGGGCGGCGGCTACCAGCTGGGCGCGGGCGCCGAACTGCCCCCGCTGCTGCTGGACGACGACGAGGCGGTCGCTGTCGCCGTCGGCCTGCGCACCGTCGCGGGTCAGGGCATCGAGGGCATCGGCGAGACCTCCGTACGGGCCCTGGCCAAGCTCGAACAGGTGCTGCCGCACCGGCTGCGCCGCCGGGTCGGCGCCCTGAACGCCTTCACCGTGCCGATGCTGCGCGGCCCGCGGCCCTCCGCCGTCGACCCGGCCGTCCTCACCGAACTCGCCACCGCCTGCCGCGACTTCGAGCGGCTGCGCTTCGACTACCGCAGCCATGAGGGCGCCCCGACCCGCCGCACGGCCGAACCGCACCGGCTGGTGTGCACCGAGCACCGCTGGTACCTGGTCGCCTGGGACGTCGACCGCGACGACTGGCGGACCTTCCGGGTGGACCGGATCACGCCCAGGCCGCCCCACGGGCCGCGCTTCGTCCCCCGCGAGTTCCCGTCCGGTGACCTCGCCGCGTACGTCTCCAAAGGGGTCTCCACGCGCGCGTACGCCTCGCATGCCGTCGTCCGCCTTCATGTGCCCCTGGAGAGGGCGGCCGAGCGCGTCTCGCCGTCCGCCGGGACCCTGGAGGCCGAGGGGCCGGACAGCTGCGTCCTGCGCACCGGAGCCGCGAGCCTGGACGCGATGGTCGTCCACGTGATGCTGATGGGCGTCCCGTTCGAGGTGCTGGAGCCCGTCGAGCTCATCGAGGCGATCACTACTGCTCGGGACCGGTTGACGGACGCTCTTGACCGAAGCGGATCTGCGGGCTCTCCTCCTGGCCGGACCGGGTCTGGGGCGGTGTGATCGCCGCGAACCGCGGATGGTGCAGGTCGAAGGCGGGCGACTCGGAGCGGATCCGCGGCAGCGTGGTGAAGTTGTGCCGCGGCGGCGGACACGAGGTCGCCCACTCCAGCGAGCGGCCGAAGCCCCAGGGGTCGTCGGTGTCGACCTTCTCCCCGTACCTGGACGTCCTCCAGACGTTGTGGAGGAACGGCAGCGTCGACATGCCCAGCAGGAACGCGCCGATCGTCGAGAGGGTGTTGAGCGCCGTGAACCCGTCGGCGGCCAGGTAGTCCGCGTAGCGGCGCGGCATGCCTTCGGCGCCCAGCCAGTGCTGCACCAGGAACGTGGTGTGGAAGCCGACGAAGAGCGTCCAGAAGTGGATCTTGCCGAGCCGTTCGTCGAGCATCTTCCCGGTGAACTTCGGCCACCAGAAGTAGAAGCCGCCGAAGGTCGCGAAGACGACGGTGCCGAACACCACGTAGTGGAAGTGCGCCACCACGAAGTACGTGTCCGTGACGTGGAAGTCCAGCGGCGGCGAGGCCAGGATCACCCCGGTCAGACCGCCGAACAGGAACGACACCAGGAAACCCGTCGCCCAGAGCATCGGGGTCTCGAAGGACAGCGACCCCTTCAGCATCGTCCCGGTCCAGTTGAAGAACTTCACGCCCGTCGGCACCGCGATCAGGAACGACACGAACGAGAAGAACGGCAGCAGCACCGCGCCCGTGGCGAACATGTGGTGGGCCCACACGACCACGGACAGGCCCGTGATGGACATCGTGGCGCCGACCAGCGTCAGATAGCCGAAGATCGGCTTCCTGCTGAAGACCGGGATGATCTCCGTGATGATCCCGAAGAACGGCAGCGCGATGATGTAGACCTCGGGATGCCCGAAGAACCAGAAGAGGTGCTGCCACAGCAGCGCCCCGCCGTTGGCCGCGGCGAAGACCTGCGAGCCGAACCGCCGGTCCGCCTCCAGCACCAGCAGGGCCGCGGCGAGCACCGGGAACGCCATCAGGATGAGGATCGACGTGAACAGCGTGTTCCACGTGAAGATCGGCATCCGGAACATCGTCATCCCGGGCGCGCGCATCCCGATGATGGTCGTCAGGAAGTTCACCGCGCCGAGGATCGTGCCGAAGCCGGCCAGCGCCAGACCCATGATCCACATGTCGGCGCCGACACCGGGCGAGCGCTCCATGCTGTTCAGCGGCGCGTACGCGAACCACCCGAAGTTCGCCGGCCCCTCGGGCACCAGCAGGGACCCCAGCACGATCAGCCCGCCGAACAGGAACAGCCAGTAGGACAGCATGTTCAGCCGGGGGAAGGCGACGTCCGGAGCGCCGATCTGCAGCGGCATGATCTCGTTGGCGAAACCGGCGAAGGTGGGCGTCGCGAAGAGCAGCAGCATGATCGTGCCGTGCATCGTGAACAGCTGGTTGAACTGGTTGTTGTCCATGAGCTGCGTACCCGGCCGGGCCAGCTCGGCCCGCATCAGCAGCGCCATCACACCGCCGGCCAGGAAGAACGCGAACGACGTGATCAGGTACAGATGGCCGATCTTCTTGTGGTCGGTCGTGGTCAGCCAGTCCACGACCAGCCGCCCCGGCCGCTTCACCGGTGCGGGCCCTACCGCCGCGTGCGCGGTGTCCGTCCCCATCACTGCCCCCTCGCTCGTCGCGCCCCGGGCCTGCTGAAGATGACGCCATGATGCTCGCCGGGCATCGCACCGCGACAGGGGGCGTACGCGGGTTCTGTGCTTGAACCATGTATTTCTTGTGGCGGGTCGACTTCCGCGCGACGCCACGGAACCGGAATGGAAAGGCGCGGACGCGGACCCTGCGCCGCGGATTCACCGGCGGGTATTCCGGACCGCGTACGGGATAGCGCCGAGTGCTCCGGAATTACGTTCGAAGGCTGCCGCGACGCCTGGGGAACCGTCCATTCGTGTGACCGGTTCCGGGCCGGACGGGTGTCGTCGTCCTGTGACAGAAGCGTGACCGGAGGGGGACCGGTGACGGATGGTGGCGGGCCCGGGGTTCCCCGTCCGCGGCGCGGCGCCTACCGTGGCGGCATGGCACCGATCCCCACTCCTCCCGCAGAGCCCGCCGACACTCCGGACGCGTACGTCGGACTGGAGGCGGACGACGCCCAGCACCGGGCCCGCGAGCGCGGCTGGCCCACCGTACGGACGTTGCCGCCGGGCGCGATCATCACGATGGAGTACCTCGCGGGGCGGCTGAACTTCGAGGTCGCCGACGGCCGTGTGACGCGCAGCTGGAAGGGGTGACCTGCCCCCGTACGGTCCCGCGCGCCCGGCTCCGACCGGCGGTCCGATCGTGCGTACCGGTTCCGCCGTACCGCTATGCGCTCAGGCGCCCGTCACCGGACCGCGGTGACGCGGTGCCACGTGTCACGCGGTCGGAGTGCGGCGGCCGGCGGCTGCCGGCGGGCGTCACCGGCGTCCGCTCCGAGCGGGCCAGGTGCGGGCCCGGCGCGAGATGGCCCTGCGGTCTGGTCGGCCGTGAGGCGGCCACCGGCTCGCGGACCACCGGCTCCTGGCCGTCGGCCGGGTGGCCGGCCGTGCTGCCGATCGGGGAGAGCGCTCCGGGGACCTCCACCGGGGCGACCGGCACCGGGGCCGTGCCGCGGCGGCGGTCGCGCCAGGCGTCGCGCAGGTCGAAGACGACGTTCTCGGCGCGCGCGATCAACGGCTCGACCCAGGGCAGCCCGAGCAGGATCAGCAGGCCGGCGGCCCAGCCGAGCACCACGTCGCTCAGCCAGTGCGTGCCCAGGTACACGGTGGTCAGGCCGACCCCGAGGGAGACCACCGCGGAGAAGGCCGACAGCCAGCGGCGGGCCCGCGGCGTCGAGGCCAGATAGGCGAGGATGCCCCAGGTCACGACGGCGTTGGCGGTGTGGCCCGAAGGAAATATGTCGCCGCCCAGCCACATCTCGTTCGAGCCGACGCTGGTGGCGTAGTGCGGACCGAGGCGGCCCATGCTGATCTTCGCCGCGCCCACCGTGAGGTTCAGCAGGAGCAGGGACGCGCCCAGCGTGAGCAGCGGGCGCAGGGTGTGCTGCCGCCAGGAGCGCCAGCCCAGCCAGGCCGCGATCATCACGGCGGTGGGGCCGCGCTGGCCCAGCACCACGTAGTAGTCGAGGAACGCGTGGATCTCCGGCCACTGCTGGTACGGCCGGAAGAACATGACCTGCCAGTCGAGGCGGACCAGCCACGAGGTGATCACGACGGCCCACACGATGGCCGCGTAGAAGGCGAGCGTGGACGCGAAGAGGACCACCCGGTGCCGGCTCATCCTGGGCACGTCGATGTGGGCCGGTCGTTCCGGCTCACGGTCCAGCCGGGCGAAGACCCGGTCCAGACGAGTCAGCTTTCGTTCGGTACGCACCCAATGGACGTTACAGCGAGTGAGCTGTGTTCAAGGGCGAAGCACCGTCTTTGTGATGACGATGTGATGTGGGAAAGCTCTCAGGAGGTGGTTTATCGCCATGGATTAGGGAATCGGCCGCCTGCTCTTCCTTCAATTCGATTGATCATTTCGGAGCGGAGTTTTATGGCTCTTATGAATTCGTTCACCGAATGCTTGCGCGCAGGCCTTCCGGCGCTCACCGGCCACCGAGAGTGATCAGGGCGGTCCCGAGCCGTTCAGCCAGAAGGCGCCGTACACCGCCGACGCCACCGCCGCGCCCCCCAGCACCCACGCCGACCTGGACGTCCGCAGCCCGGCCAGGGCCAGGGCGGGGGGCAGCAGGAGCGGGAAGGCGGGCAGCAGGAGGCGTGGTTTCGAGCCGAAGTAGCTCGACGCGCACAGGGCGAGCACGGTGACGGTCCCCGCGTACACCAGGAGCGGCAACGGCTGGCGCTGCCGCACGCAGACCACGTACAGCCATACGAGCAGGCCGACGCCGGCGAGCAGCCCCAGCCCGGCGAGGGCCGACGGGAACGACGTGAACTTGCCGGCGACGAACCGGGCGAACGCGTGACCGCCGTCGAAGCCGTTGCGCCAGCCGGCCTGGACGTCGAGGTAGCCCAGCGGGCCGCCGCCCGTGCGGTGGCCGACCCACAGGACGTAGCCGGCCGCGCCGAGGGGCGCGACCAGCACCGCCAGGGCGCGCTGCCACCGGGGAGCGCCGTCCCCGGCCGGCGTGCTCCGCTCCCGTACGAAAGAGGCGGCAGCCGTCACCCATACGGCCGCAACGACCGCCGCGCCGACCGGGCGGGTCAGACCCGCCAGCGAGGCGAGCAGGCCCGCGGCCGGCCAGCGGCCGGTCAGGACCGCGAACAGCGACCAGGCCGCGAGCGCGGTGAACAGCGACTCGCTGTACGCCATCGACTGCACGATCCCGACGGGCAGCACGGCCCACAGCAGCACGGCGCAGAGCCCCGCGCGGGGCCCGTACACATGGTCCGCGACCGCGAAGATCCCCCAGGCCGCCGCGAGCGAGGCGACCGTGCTCACCAGCAGGCCCGCCTGCGCGTACGACAGCGGGCAGAGCGCCGACACGGCCCGCTCCAGCCAGGGCAGCAGGGGGAAGAAGGCGAGGTTCGAGTGCACGTCGCCGTTGGGCAGGCGCACCTCGTAGCCGTAACCCAGTGCGGCGACCCTCGTGTACCAGAGGGAGTCCCAGCGCGCGGAGAGCAGGCGCAGCGGGCTCTCGTCCCGGGCGGCGCTCCACACCGCGAGCGCCACCAGGCCCAGCGCACGCACCGCCGCGTACCCGAGGAGGGCGGGCGCGGCGCGGCGCCAGGAGGGCCTCGGACGCGGGGGAGCGACGGACGTCGCGGGATCGGTCACGGGCCCGATTATCGAGGGGCCCGGATCCGTGCGGCCCGGCAGGTACGGGCCCGGCACGAGGAGGCGTGGCGCACACCACACGCGTCCGGGGAGAACGTGAGAGGTCCGCCACCCGGCATCGCGGGGAACTCGCGTACTCTGACGTCTCACTCGCCTTTGTTGCGTGGGCCGGGACACCACTCTCCGAGCCGCAGCCGCAGGGAGTCCCCACCCAGCGGATCCGCCGAACGCGAGGGAACATCTGGGAGGTACGTACATGTCCGGGACGACCACGGCCGCCGCGCGTCGCCGTCGGGAGACCGGGGCCGGTGCAAACCGCTGGGTCGTCCTCGTGGTGCTGTGCACCAGCCTGCTCCTGGTCGCCGTCGACGCCACCGTCCTCCATGTCGCGGTGCCCGCCGTCACCGAGGACCTCACGCCCGGCGCGATGGAACTGCTCTGGATCGTCGACGTCTACCCGCTCGTCTGCGCCTCGCTGCTGATCCTCTTCGGCACCCTGGGCGACCGGATCGGCCGCAGACGCGTCCTGCTCCTGGGATACGCCCTCTTCGGCGTCGCCTCCGGCCTCGCGGCCTTCGCCGACACCGCGGAGGTGCTGATCGGGGCACGTGCCCTGCTCGGCGTCGGCGGCGCGATGATCATGCCCGCGACCTTGTCCATCCTGCGGCAGGTCTTCCCCGACCGGCGCGAGCGGGCGCTCGCGATCGGCGTCTGGAGCGCCGTCGCCGCGGTGGGCGCCGCCGTCGGACCGCTCCTCGGCGGGTTCCTCCTCGAACACTTCTGGTGGGGCTCGGTCTTCCTCATCAACATCCCGCTGATGCTCGTCAGTCTCCCCGTCGGACGGCTCCTGCTGCCCGAGTCGACGGGTGAGCGCGACGGGCCCTGGGACGTCGCCGGCGCGCTGACGGCCGCGGCCGGCCTCTTCGGTGTCGTCCTCGGCGTGAAGCGGCTGGGCGGCGGGGAGGCTCCGCTGAGCGTCCTGACCGCGGCGCCGCTGCTGGCGGGGGCCGGACTCCTCGTCGCCTTCGTACGGCGCCAGCGCCGGCGCCGTCATCCGCTGGTCGACCTGAGGATGTTCTCGCGGCCCGCCTTCAGCATCTCCGTCGGCTGCATCGTGCTGGCGATGCTCGCGCTGGTCGGGCTCGAACTGATCGCCGCGCAGTATCTGCAGCTGGTGCTGCGGCTCTCCCCGCTGGAGACCGGGCTGCGGCTGCTGCCGCTGACCGTCGCGGCGATGGCCGCCGGACTGTTCGGGGCGAAGACGCTGCAGCGCTTCGGGCCGCGGACCATGGTCTGCTGCGGGTTCTGCCTCACCGCCGCGGCGGTCGTCACGCTGACGGCGATGGGGTCCGGCGACAACGCCCCGCTGCTGCTGACCGGGTTCGTGATGCTCGGCTTCGGGCTCGAGGTCACGCTCTTCGGGTCGTACGAGTCCATGCTGAGCGAGGCGCCGCCGGCCCAGGCGGGCGGGGCGGCGGCCATCGGGGAGACGTCGTACCAGCTCGGGGCGGGGATCGGGATCGCGCTCCTCGGGAGTGTGATGAACGCGGCGTACGCGCCCGGACTCGCGTCCGTCCCGGGGGTCCCCGCGCGGGAGTCCGCCGCCGCGGGGCATTCGCTGGGGGAGGCGTACGAGGTCGCCGCGCGGCTCGGCGGGGGGCCGGGGGAGGCCCTGCGGGAGGCGGCCCGGCACGCGTTCGTGCACGGGCTGCACGTGACGTTGCTGGTGAGCGCGGGACTGTTGCTGGTGGGGGCGGTGATGGCGCTGCGGCTGCCCCGGGAGATGGAGTGCGAGGACCTCGTCGAGCTGCCCAGGCCCCGGGAGGCGGGGGCGGGGGCGCCCGTGCGGGTCGAGTCCGTCCGGTGAGGTCCGCGGTGACCGCGGTCGTCCGCCTCCCCCGTCCGCGCCGCCCGCGGGTGGTGGGTCCGCAGCGGGTGGAAGAGCTCGCTCCGGCCGGTCCTGGACGTGCGTCGCGGCGCGTCGTAACGTCTGGGCTGCCCTTGGTTAACAGTGCTAGTTTTCTGCGTCGGAGGCCCCCGTGTCCGCTTCCCCCAAGCTTCCCCCCTTCGACCCCGCCGATCCGCTCGGGGTCGACGACCTGCTGAGCGCGGAGGACCTGGCGGTCCGGGACACCGTGCGGGCCTGGGCGGCGGACCGGGTGCTGCCCCATGTCGCCGAGTGGTACGAGAAGGGCGAACTGCCGGAGATCCGGGAGCTGGCGCGGGAGCTGGGCGGCATCGGCGCCCTCGGGATGTCGCTCGACGGGTACGGGTGCGCCGGTGCCTCCGCCGTGCAGTACGGCCTCGCCTGTCTGGAGCTGGAGGCCGCCGATTCCGGCATCCGCTCGCTCGTCTCCGTGCAGGGCTCGCTCGCGATGTACGCGATCCACCGGTTCGGCAGCGAGGAGCAGAAGCGGACGTGGCTGCCCCGCATGGCCGCCGGCGAGGTCATCGGCTGCTTCGGGCTGACCGAGCCCGACCACGGCTCCGACCCCGGCGCGATGCGGACGTACGCCAAGCGGGACGGCGGGGACTGGGTCCTCACCGGGCGCAAGATGTGGATCACCAACGGGTCCGTGGCGGGCGTCGCCGTCGTGTGGGCGCGGACCGACGACGGCATCCGCGGGTTCGTCGTGCCCACCGACGCCCCCGGGTTCTCCGCACCGGAGATCAGGCACAAGTGGTCGCTGCGGGCGTCGGTCACCAGCGAGCTGGTCCTCGACGAGGTGCGGCTGCCCGCCGACGCCGTACTGCCGGAGGTCACCGGGCTGAAGGGGCCGCTCAGCTGTCTGTCCCACGCGCGCTACGGGATCGTGTGGGGCTCGATGGGCGCCGCGCGGGCGAGTTTCGAGGCGGCGGTGGAGTACGCGAAGACGCGCGAGCAGTTCGGGCGGCCCATCGGCGGATTCCAGCTCACCCAGGCCAAACTCGCCGACATGGCGGTCGAACTGCACAAGGGGATCCTGCTGGCCCACCATCTGGGCCGGCGGATGGACGCGGGACGGCTCCGTCCCGAACAGGTCAGTTTCGGCAAGCTCAACAACGTGCGGGAGGCGATCGACATCTGCCGTACCGCTCGGACGATCCTCGGCGCCAACGGGATCTCGCTCGAATACCCCGTGATGCGCCACGCGACGAACCTCGAGTCGGTGCTCACCTACGAGGGCACCGTCGAGATGCATCAACTGGTACTGGGCAAGGCGCTCACCGGTCTCGACGCGTTCCGGTAGGGCCCGGTGGGACGCTCCCACCGCGGCGCCGGGAGAACGGGCCCGGTGAGCGGCCTTGCCTAGCTCTGGTTGAAGAAGCCGTCCGTGCGACGGGCGGCCGGTTCCCCGCTGACGATCTCGGTGTCGGCGGGGGTCAGCAGGAAGACCCGGTTCGACACGCGCTCGATCGAGCCGCGCAGACCGAAGATCAGGCCGGCCGCGAAGTCGACGACGCGCTTGGCGTCGGCGGCCTCCATGGCCGTGAGGTTCATGATGACGGGCACCCCGTCACGGAAGAGCTCGCCGATGCCACGGGCGTCCCGGAAGCTGTCCGGGGTGACCGTGCCGATCCGGCGGCCCTTCTCCTCGGCCGCCTCCGAGGCCACCTTGACCCGCGGGTCCGTGACCCAGACCTCCCGGCTTCCGGTCTCGGAGCCTTCGGTGTAGTCGTCGTCGTAGTAACGCTCGTCGTCGTTGTCGTCGACGAGGCCAAGCCAGGCACTCGCCTTGCGCACCGATCCCATGGACGCCTCCTCTTACAGCGGTCTTTCTTCTTTCCGCATCCCCATGGTCGTCCATGATGCGGATGTCGCGCCAAGGGGATAGACGCCGCGCGGGGGTTTCGTGACGGTACTGGTGCACAGCGAATTCGTCGAGAGCCCGCGTACCCCAAGGGTCGTGAGCTACACCGCTGCTGACTGTGAGTGAAATATGATTTCTCCTGGCGGACGGGTGACGGCTGGAGCGTCCGGGTGAACGGGGCGGCCGATACGATGCCGCAGCTCAACGTCGTACACACCACGGGGGAACGTCGTGTTCGGAATCGTCAGGCCCTGCCGGCATCGGCTGGGAGAGAAGCTCGAAGCGCAGTGGATGGCGCATTTGTGCGGCCTTTGCCTCGCGCTGCGCGGTGACCACGGGCAGTTCGCCCGCGTCGTCACGAACTACGACGGCCTGCTGATATCGGTTCTGACGGAGGCTCAGGCGACGCCGGGAACGGAATGGCGGCGCACCGCGGGGCCTTGTCCGCTGCGCGGAATGCGGAGCGCGTCGGTCGCTCAGGGTGAGGGCGCACGGCTCGCCGCGGCCGTGTCGCTGGTGCTCGCCTCGGCCAAGATGCGCGATCACATGGCCGACGGGGACGGGCTGCTGGCGCGCCGCCCGGTGGCGCTCGCGGCGCGCCGCGTTGCCACGAACTGGGGCCGGGCGGGCGCCAGGACCGGTTCGGCCGTCGGCTTCGACACCGCCGTACTGGTCGACGCCGTGGACCGGCAGGTGGGCATCGAGGCGCTCGCGGGGCCCGGCACCCCGCTGCTGACCGTCACCGAACCGACGGAGACCGCGACCGCCGCGGCCTTCGCGCACACCGCGGTCCTGGCCGGCCGGCCCGGCAACGCCGAGCCACTCGCCGAGGCCGGCCGGCTCTTCGGGCGGCTCGCCCACCTGCTGGACGCGGTGGAGGACCGGGAGGCCGACGCCGCCGCCGGTGCCTGGAACCCGCTCACCGCCACCGGGGCGTCCCTGGCGGAGGCCCGGCGCCTCGCCGACGACGCACTGCACGGGATACGGCTCGCGCTGCGCGACGCCGAGTTCACCGACCCGAAACTGGCGCACGTACTGCTCGCGCACGAGCTGCGGAACTCGGTGGACCGGGCGTTCGGTACCGCGTCCTGCTCGCACGGCAACCCCTACGCGCCGTCCGGGCCCGGCGGTCCGCCTGCGCCGCCCGAGCCGCCGCGCCGTGACCGGCGCGGGCTGCTCGCGGGGTGCGCCGTGTGGGCGGGGCTGGCCTGCACGTGTCAGATGTGCTGCGGGGAGTACCACGATCCGTGGTCGGGGGAGCAGAAGCAGGGATTCTGCCGGCGCTGTGACAACTGCGAGGACTGCTGTGAGTGCTGTGACTGCTGCGGCAACTGTGGTGACTGCTGTGGGAACTGCTGTGACGGGTGCGGGTGCGACGGGTGCGGGTGTGATTGCAGCTGCTGACGGTTCCCACGGAGGGCTCCCGCCGGGGGAGGGTGGCGGGAGCCGGGTGGCGTCGTGCGGGTCCGGTGGGGGCTGATCGCGCAGTTCCCCGCGCCCCTGAAGGGCCGGGTGGTCGCCCGCGCGCCTGACGGGCGGGGCTGTGTCTCTGTCCGTCAGTCCTTTTCCGGGGGTGAGATCTGGGACTTCTCGATCGCCGAGCCCGTCGTGCCCCACTTCTTGAGGATCTTGTCGTACGTGCCGTCCGCGATCAGGCCGTTCACCGCGGCCTGGAAGGCGGGCGCCAGCTTCGTGCCCTTCTTGAAGGCGAAGCCCACGTCCAGCCGGTGGAACTCGTTGAGGAACTTCAGGCCCTCCTGCTGGGCGACGGCGTAGCGGAGCCCGTTGATCGTGCTCATCACCACATCGCTGCGGCCCTGCTGGAGCGAGGACCAGACGGCGCCCACCTCGCTGTACGTCTGCACCTTGTACGGCTTCTCGCCCGCGTCGGAGCAGACGTGCTTCCGGTCCTCCAGGGTGGCCTCGAAGGTGGTGCCCGCCCCGGTCGCCACGTTCAGGCCGCACAGCTGGGCGAGGTCGGTGACCTTGTCCAGCTTGCTGTCCTCGCGCGTGGCTAACCCCTGGCCGTCGTTGATGTAGGTGACGAAGTCGATGGTCCTGCGGCGCTCGTCGGTGACGCCGAAGTTGCCGACCCCGGCGTCGTACTTGCCGCTGTCGAGGGCGGGCAGGATCGCCTCGAAGCTCGCGGCCTCGCGTTTCAGCCGCAGGCCGAGCGCCTTCGCCACGGCGTCCGCGAAGTCGACGTCCTGGCCCGCGAGGGTCTTGCCGTCCTCCAGGTAGCCGGTGCCGGGCGGTGACCCGCCGACGCTCACGGCGAGGGTCAGCGAGTCGGTGCCCGGGGGCAGCAGCTTCGCGGCGGCCGTGTTCCTGCCGACGGCGGAGACGACGTCCGTGGTGGGGATCTCGTCGCTCCCACCGCCGGCGGCGGCCCGGGCGGTGCCGCCCGCGGCGGTGCCGTCCGCGCCGGAACCGCACGCGGTGAGCAGCAGGGCGGCGGAGGTGATCAGGGCGAACGGCAGCAGGAACTGATGGCGGGCACGCGGGAACGTACGCATGGAGCGGTCTCCTGGAAGCAGAGCGCGAAGCCGGGCGGGGCGTGGAGCCGGGCGGGGCGCGACGTGAAGGAGCGCGCGCAGAAGAAGCGCGGAACGGGGAAGCGCGGAACGGGGAAACGCGGAACGGGGAAACGCGAGGGGAGGGGTGCGCGTGTGAAGGCGTGGAGAGGGAGACGGTGCGGGAGACGGGGGGCGCCCGCCCTCGGAAGGGGCCGGGCGCGCAGGGGGTCAGCTCAACAGGAAGAGGACCACACTCGACCGAAGTCGATGTGGGAGCGCGTGACCAGCCACTGCTGCGAATACATGCGCACAAGTGGAACAGCCATTCGGGAGCACGTCAACAGGCCTGAGACGTACGGCTCACAGTGTGGACAACCTTGACAGGCAGGGGAAACGGCCCCGTACTCTCGACGGACGGCCCTGCTGAGGGGCTAGGCCGTGCGTGCCGTACGACGCCCCTGGGCGTCCGGCACGACCCGCGTGACCCGTGTGAAGGCACCACCCGTGTTCGACTCGACGCATCACGGAGCCTTCGCATGTCCTCGCACACCCTCACCAAGGTGGCCGCACCGCACGACGCGGTACCCGTGCGCATCGTCCCCCGGCGCCGGCTCGGCCAGTGGACCGCCGCGGGCCTCGTCCTCGTCCTGCTCGGACTCACCGTCAACTCCGTCGCACGCAACGAGGCGTTCCGGTGGGACGTGGTCGGCGACTACTTCACCTCGCCCTCGGTGCTGCGCGGGCTCGGCCTGACCCTCTGGCTGACCGCCCTCGTCATGGCGCTCGGCTTCGCCCTCGGCGCCCTGCTCGCCGCGGGCCGGCTCTCCGCCAACCCCGTCCTGCGCGGCGTGAGCTGGGGGTACGTCTGGCTCTTCAGGTCGATGCCGATCCTGGTGCAGCTGCTGTTCTGGTTCAACATCGGGGCGCTCTACCCGACGCTCCTCGGTGTCAGGACGGTCGATCTGCTCGGGCCGGTCACGGTCGCCGTCATCGGCCTCACCCTGCACGAGGCCGCGTACGCCGCCGAGGTCGTGCGCGGCGGCATCCTCTCCGTGGACCGCGGCCAGATCGAGGCCGCCCAGGCGCTCGGGCTGAGCCGGTGGCGCCGCTGGTGGCGGATCGTGCTGCCGCAGGCCATGCGCTCCATCGTGCCGCCGGCCGGGAACATGCTGATCGGGACGCTCAAGGGCACCTCGATCATCAGCGTGATCGCCGTCCAGGACCTGCTCTACTCCGTGCAGCTCGTCTACCACCGCACCTACCAGGTCATCCCGCTCCTGATGGTGGCCACGCTCTGGTACGTCATCGTCACCTCGGTGCTCAGCGTCGGCCAGTACTACGTCGAGCGGCACTACGGGCGCGGTGCGGAGCGCACGCGATGAGCGGGCCGCGTCCCTCGCTGGTGATCGTGGGCGCCGGACCGCGGGGCACCGGGCTCCTGGAGCGGATCGCCGCCAACGCGCCCGAGCTGTACGCCGGTTCGCAGCTCGCCGGGACCGGGCTCGACGTGCATCTCGTCGACCCGTTCCCGCCGGGCGGCGGCCGCATCTGGCGCGAGGAGCAGTCCCCGCTGCTGTGGATGAACTCCCAGGCCCAGGACGTCACCATGTTCACCGACGAGTCGGTGGCCATGGCCGGACCCGTGGGGGAGGGACCCACCCTGCACGAGTGGGCCGGACTCGACGGACGCGTCTTCGCCGACCGGCAGCGCCAGGGCACCTACCTGCGCTGGGTGTACGAGCGGACCGTCGCGGCGCTGCCCGAGGGCGTCCGGGTCCACCACCACCCCCGCCGCGCCGTGCGGGTCGCGGGCCCGCCCGGGGGACGCCAGCAGGTGTGGCTGGAAGGGCTGCCGCACCCGCTCGCCGCCGACCTCGTCGTCCTCACGCTCGGCCACCTCGACGCCGAACTCGACGAGGAGCAGCGCGGGCTGGCCGCGTACGCCGACGCCCACGGCCTCGTCCACCTGCCGCCCGACTTCACCGCCGACAGCGACCTGTCCGCCCTCGCCCCCGGTGAACCGGTGCTCGTACGCGGGTTCGGGCTCGCCTTCGTCGACCTGATGGTCCTCCTCACGGAAGGACGCGGCGGCCGCTACGAGACCGGCGGGGACGGCGGGCTGACGTACCGGGCGTCCGGGCGCGAGCCCGTCCTGCACGTCGGATCGCGGCGCGGGGTCCCCTACCACTCGAAGATCGGCTACGACTGGACCGGTGAACGGCCCCCGCTGCCCCGGTTCTTCGGGCCGGGCGAGGTGGACGCGCTGCTGGCGCTCCCCGGCGGACCCGACTTCCGCCGGGACGTGTGGCCGCTCGTCGAGAAGGAGCTGGGCTTCGCCCACTACCACCGGCTGTTCGCGGCGCACCCCGAGCGCACCGCCATGGCCTGGACGGACTTCGAGGAGAAGTACGCCGCGGCAAACGGCGCCGAGATCCGGGCACTGGCCGCCTCCGCCGTGCCCGACCCCGCCGACCGGCTGGACCTGACGGCGCTCGACCACCCGCTGGACGGGGTGCGCCACGCCTCCTACGACGCGCTCCAGGGCGGCCTGCGGGCGTACGTCGAGGGGGACCTCGCCCGCCGCCACGACGCCGGGCACAGTCCGGACCTGGCCGTCTTCCTCGGACTCCTCTCCGTCTACGGGCAGTTGGTGCGGCTCGGCGACATCGGGCCCTGGTGGCACGGCTTCTTCAGCTACCTCGCCTCGGGACCGCCCGGGCCGCGGCTGCGCCAGATGCTCGCCCTGTCACGGGCGGGGGTGCTGAGGTTCCTCGGCGCCGGCCTGGAGGTATCGGCCGCGGACGGGGTCTTCCGGGCCACGAGCGCCACCGTGCCCGGGCAGTACGTCGAGGCCCGCGCGCTCGTCGAGGCACGGCTGCCGCACCCGACGGTCGAGCGGACCCGCGACACCCTCCTGCGCGAGCTGTACGCCGAAGGGGCCGGCGCGACACCCGAGGGGCTGCTCGCCGTGGACCCCGCGGACGGGCGCGTCCTCGACCGGTCCGGCACCCCGCACCCGCGGCGCTTCGCGCTCGGACCGCACACCGACGCCCGGGGCTCCGGCGCGTTCACCCGGCCGCGCACCGGCGGACCCGCCTTCCGGCAGAACGACGCCACCGCACGCGCCGTGCTGGCCTTCCTGCGCGACCTCTCCTGTCGCGCCGCCGCGTAACCCGCAGCCGCCCGCGCGCCCGTACCACCCGCCGCGCGACCGCGGCCCGCAGCCCGTACCGCGCACCGCGCACACCGCACCCCGCTCCCTTCTTCCGCCCGAGGACCCCATGTCGCTGACCAGTGATCCACCCCTCGTCAAAACGCCCGTCGAACCCGAGGACTACGGCGCGCTCAAGGTGGTGCCCGTCCGCCATCCCTGGCGCTGGGCCGCCGTGATCGTGACCGCCGTGCTGCTCGCCCAGTTCATTCACGGGCTCGCCACCAACGCCGGCTGGGAATGGGAGGTGTTCGCCGAGTTCTTCACCGCCGAAGTGGTCCTGAAGGCGGTCTGGGTCACCTTGCAGCTGACCGTCTACGGCACGGCTCTGGGATTCGCGCTGGGGATCGTCCTCGCCTTCATGCGGCTGTCCGCCAGCCCGTTCCTGAAGGCCGTCGCCTTCGCGTACATCTGGGCGTTCCGGTCGATCCCGCTCATCGTGCAGCTCCTGTTCTGGTTCAACCTCGCCTACCTCTACGAGGAGCTGGAGTTCGGCATCCCCTTCGGGCCCGGCTTCTTCTCCTTCGACACGATGGGCCTGGTCGGCGCGATGAGCGCGGCCGTCCTGGGCCTCGCCCTGCACCAGGCCGCGTACGCCGCGGAGATCGTGCGCGGCGGTGTCCTGTCCGTCGACAGCGGGCAGCTGGAGGCGGCCGCCGCGCTCGGCATCCCCCGGCTGCGGCAGATCCGGCGGATCGTGCTCCCGCAGGCGATGCGCTCCATCCTGCCCAACGCCGCCAACGAGGTGATCTCCCTCTTCAAGGGCACCTCGATCGTCTCCGTCATGGCGATCGGCGAGCTCTTCTACCAGGTCCAGGTCATCTACGGACGCAACGGCCGGGTCGTACCGCTGCTCATGGTCGCGACGGCCTGGTACATCCTCCTGACCACCGCGCTCTCCGTGATCCAGCACTACGTGGAACGCCACTTCGCGAAGGGAAGCACCCGATGAGCGCGCCCACCACCCCCGCCGCCGACGGCACGGCCGCGCCCATGGTCGACGTCAGGTCCGTCCACAAGAGCTTCGGTTCGCTGGAGGTCCTCAAGGGCGTCGACCTGCAGGTGCGCACCGGCGAGGTCACCGTCGTCCTCGGCCCCTCCGGCTCCGGCAAGTCCACCCTGCTGCGCACCATCAACCACCTGGAGAAGGTCGACCAGGGCTGGATCAGTGTGGACGGCTCGCTCGTCGGCTACCGGCGTTCCGGCGACAAGTTCCACGAGCTGCGCGAGCGCGAGATCCTCAGGCAGCGCACCCGGATCGGGTTCGTCTTCCAGAACTTCAACCTCTTCCCGCACCTCACGGTGCTGGAGAACATCGTCGAGGCCCCGGTCTCCGCGCTGAAGCGGCCCCGCAAGGACGCCACCGCGGCGGCGCGCAGGCTGCTCGACCGGGTCGGCCTCGCCGACAAGGCCGACGCCTACCCGAAGCAGCTGTCCGGCGGGCAGCAGCAGCGCGTGGCCATCGCCCGGGCGCTCGCCCTGGAGCCCAGGCTGCTGCTCTTCGACGAGCCGACGTCCGCGCTCGACCCCGAGCTGGTCGGTGAGGTCCTCGACGTCATCAAGGACCTCGCCCACCAGGGCACCACGATGATCGTCGTCACGCACGAGATCGGCTTCGCCCGCGAGGTCGCCGACACCGTGGTCTTCATGGACGACGGCCGCGTCGTCGAACGGGGCGCCCCCGGCGACGTGCTCGACGCGCCGAAGCACGAGCGCACCCGCGCCTTCCTCTCCAAGGTCCTGTGACCTCCGAGGTCCTCCGACCGAATGCCCCGGCCGGGTCCTTCGGCCGAGGTTCCGTGACCGCCCTGCTCATCGCCCTTCCCGTCAAAGGAGTTCACCCATGACATCCCGACGCACCGTCCTCGCCGCCTCCGTCGCAGCCCTGGTCGCCGTCCCGCTGCTCAGCGCCTGCGGCGGTGACAGCGACGCGGCGGCCGGGACGGGCTCGTCCGGAACCAAGAAGGCCGGCGGCGTCAACATCGGCCCCGACCAGAACCGGATCCGCGGCACGAAGGTCGACGAGATCGCCGCGCTCGTCCCGGCGGCGATCCGCGAGCGCGGCACGCTGAAGCTCGGCCAGAGCGCCGACGCCTCGCCGCCACTCGGGTTCTACGCGACCGACGACAAGACGAGAATCGGCTCGGAGATCGACCTCGCCACCCTGGTCGCCGACACCCTCGGCCTGAAGCTCGACAACGACGAGGTCTCCTGGGAGAACCTCTTCGTCGGTCTGGACAGCGGCAAGTTCGACGCCGTCTTCTCGAACGTCACCGTCACCGAGGAGCGCAAGGAGAAGTACGACTTCGCCACCTACCGCCTCGACAACATCGCGTTCGAGGCGAAGAAGGGCAGCGGCTGGAAGGTCGGGAAGCCCGCGGACATCGCGGGCAGGACGATCGCCGTCTCCTCCGGCACCAACCAGGAGAAGATCCTCGTCGACTGGAGCGAGCAGAACGAGAAGGCCGGCCGCAAGGCCGTCACCATCAAGTACTTCCAGAAGGACACGGACTACTACCTGGCCCTGCAGTCGGGACGCATCGACGCCTACCTGGGCCCGAGCCCGTCCGCCGCGTACCACGTGGCGACCGCCGGGCAGTCGGAGATCGTCGGCACGCTCTCGGGCGCCGGGGGCGACCTCCAGGGCAAGATCGCCGCGACCACGAAGAAGGGCAGCGGGCTCGTCGACGCGTACGCGGCCGCCGTCAACCACGTGATCCAGGACGGCAGTTACGCGAAGGTGCTCAAGCGGTGGGGCCTGTCCGGCGAGGCCGTGCCGAAGTCGGAGATCAACCCGCCGGGCCTGCCGAAGATCTGACGCCGGAACCGGCGCCGCCCGCACCGGACCCCGCCCGCACCGGAACCCCGCTCCACCGGGCGCCCACCTCACCGGGCCTCCGTCCCGCCGGACCCGCCGATCCGCCCCACCGATCCCGCGCCGCCGCGGCCACGCGCCGCGGCGGCGGCCGGGACCCCCAGAAAGGTCCTGCTTCCCATGACAGCCCCGAACGGCCGAGGGCTCCTGCACCTGGCCGCCGCCGTCGACCAGGAGGCGGCCCACGACGCCTCGGCGCACGTCGAGCTGACGCGGCTCGCGGAGCGCGGCGGGTTCGACTTCGTGACACTGGGCGACACCTTCACACGGCCCGGGCTCGACGCGCTCGCCGTGCTGGCCCGGGTCGCACCCGCCACGACCCGCATCGGTCTGGTGCCGACCGTCACCACCACGCACACCGAACCGTTCCGCGTCCAGGCCGCCGTGGCGACCCTCGACTGGGTGAGCCGCGGCCGGGCCGGCTGGTGTATCGACGTGTCGACCACCGAGGGGGAGGCCCGCCTCTTCGGCCGTCGGCACGCCGCGCCCGCCGACGCGCTGTGGCAGGAGGCGGGACAGGTCGCCGACGTGGCGGCCCGGCTGTGGGACAGCCGGGAGGACGGTGCCGCGGTGCACGGCACGGCGACCGGCCGCTCCACCGGCCGCGGCGGAGCGCACCACGTCGACTTCGAGGGCGACACCTTCGCCGTACGCGGTCCCTCGACCGCGCCCAGACCCCCGCAGGGCCACCCGGTGCGGGTCGTCGACGCCACGGACCGGCACGCCCGGGCGACCGCCGCCCGGTACGCGGACGTGGCACTGGTACGGGGGGCGACCCCGGCCCAGGTCGGCGCCGTACGGGCGGAACTGCACGCCGCCGCGCTCGCGCACGGCCGGAACCCGGACGGGTTGCGCGTCCTGGCCGCGCTCACCGTCGATCTCGGTGACGGCGAGCGCGCGGCCGAGCGGGGCCACGGCGGGGGCGGCCCCCGGCAGACCGCGCAGGGCCCGCTCTACCGCGGCGGCCCCGTCGACCTCGCCGAACTGATCGCCGCCTGGCACGAGACCGGTGCCGCCGACGGCTTCCACCTCACCCCCGTCGAGCCCAGCCGTGACCTGGAACGCCTGGTCAACGGCACGGTCGCGCTGCTGCAGCACCGCGGGCTCTTCCGCACCTTCTACCCGGGCAGCACGCTCCGCGAGCACCTGGGGCTGGCCCGGCCCGCGAACCGGTACGCCGTGACAGGGGGAACGTCATGACCGTACCCGCACCCGCGCACGCATCCGCCGGACAGCCCGCCCGCGGACGGATGCACCTCGCCGCGCACGTCCCCGGCGCCGACGACCCGACCGTCGGGACCGACCCCCGGGCGGGGTCCCCGGCCGACTTCGCGTCCTACGCGCGGCTCGCGCGGGCCGCCGAACGGGGGCTGTTCGACTTCCTCCTGCTCACCGAGGAACTGCGGCTGCACGAGCATGAGGGACATGTCCACGAGGGGCATATCCACGAGGGGCATGTCCGCGAGGCGGACGCGGCCGGACGGCCCGAGCCGGTCACCGTGCTGAACGCGCTGGCCGCCGTCACCGGACGCCTCGGACTCGCCGCGTCGGTCGGTACGCGCTTCATCGAACCGTACGAACTCGCGCGCGGGTTTGCCACGTTGGACCACCTCAGCGGCGGACGCGCGGCATGGCACGTGGCGGGCTCCGCCGACGCCCTGGCCGGGGAGAACTTCCGGGGCGACGGACTTCCCGACCGGCCCGGACTTCTCCGGTCCCGCGCCGTCGAGTTCGTCGCCACGGCGCGGGAGGTGTGGGACTCCTGGACCCCGGACGGCGTCTCACGTCCGTTCGCGCACCGCGGCCGGTACTTCGACATCGCGGGCGAGTCCACCGTGGCGCGCTCCCCGCAGGGCCACCCCGTCGTCATCCGCGCGGTGGACGCGCCGGAGGACCGGGAGTTCGCCGCGGCGGACGCCGACGTGCTCCTCGTCCCGCACCGCACCCCGGCGGCGAGCCGTGCGCTCTACGCAGACGTGAAGGGCCGCCTCGCCGGGTACGGCCGTGACCACGACGACCTGAAGATCCTGGTGCGGGCCGGCTTCGTGCTCGGCGACACGGCCGCCGAGGCGCGGCGCAGAGCCGCCGGGATCCGGCCCCCGCAGGTCTCGCCGCAGACCGCGACCGGAGCTGAGGGCCGGCAGTCCTTCGTCGGCACGCCGGAGGCGGTCGCCGCCGGGATGGACGGGCTCGTACGGACCGGAGCGGCCGACGGGTTCCTCCTCGCACCGCACCTCGTGCCCGGCGGCCTCGACGAGTTCGTGGACCGGGTGGTGCCGCTGCTCCAGGAGCGCGGCGCGTTCCGCACGGAGTACGCCGGCGCGACGCTGCGCTCGCACCTCGGGCTGCCGGATCCGGTGTGGAAGGGCTGATCGCACGACGGCGCACACGTCCGGGGACCGGAAGCGCCGGCACGGGCGGCGGGCGCGAGCGTGGACCCGGGCTCGGCGGGGAAGTGGCCTTCGGCCTGGACGGACGGGATCCCACGCTGCGGGTGACGGTCCAGGAGGACAATTCCCGGTGGGCTGTTTTCGGCGATGCCACGAGCGGGCGCGGCAGTTGCCGCTTCCGGTTCCCGCGGCCGGCGGCGCCCGACGCGCAGGGGCGCACGACGGGGGATCTCCGTCGCTCCCTGCTTCCGCCGTGCGTATGCGCGGACCATTTCATCTGCCCATTTCCGCCGCCGGGCAATACCCTGGGCGCGGAGACCGCAGCCGGGGAGCGCAATCCGCTCCGGTGATCCGCACGCGTTCCGCACCACGGTGCCTGCAAGATCAACGTACGTAGGACGTACGCAAGTTGAACGCCGTACGGCCGAAAGGCGCCCTTGCGTCCTTCGGGTGCGCGGCCGAATACTCCCCACCAGCGCCTTGTCAGGGGCACGGCGTATCCGGAATCCGGACACTCTGCCTCTGGCGTGCGCCTCACGGGCCCCGACCCCACACGGGCCCCCGACTTCCCTTTGGAGGGAACGAACAGTGAGGACCAAGCGCACCACCCCCCGTAGCGGCATAGCGAGACGGACCCGGCTGATCGCCGTGACCACCGGACTCGTGGCCGCGGCCGCGTTCACCGTCCCTGCGGCGAACGCGAACGACGCGTCGACCTTCAGCAGCGCCCAGCTGAAGAGCGCCAACTCCTCCGTCCTGAAGGCCGATGTGCCCGGTACCGCCTGGGCCACCGACGCCAGGACCGGCAAGGTCGTGGTCACGGTCGACAGCACCGTCTCCAAGGCGGAGATCGCGAAGATCAAGCGCGCCGCGGGCGCCAACGCCGGTGCCCTGCAGATCAAGAGCACCCCGGGCAAGATCAACAAGCTGATCAAGGGTGGCGACGCCATCTACGCGAGCAGCTGGCGCTGTTCGCTGGGCTTCAACGTCAAGAACAGCGCGGGAGCCGACTACTTCGTGACGGCCGGTCACTGCACCGACGGCGCCGGCACCTGGTGGTCGAACTCGGGGCACACGACCACCCTCGGCACCACGGCCGGCTCCAGCTTCCCGACCAACGACTACGGGCTGGTGCGCTACACCAACACCACCGTCGCCAAGGCGGGCACCGCGGGCAGCGTGGACATCACCAGCGCCGCCACCCCGGCCGTGGGCACCACCGTCCTGCGCACCGGTTCCACCACCGGTACGCACAGCGGGCGGGTCACCGCCCTCAACGCGACCGTCAACTACGGTGGCGGCGACGTCGTCTACGGCATGATCCAGACCACGGTCTGCGCCGAGCCCGGCGACTCCGGCGGCTCGATGTACGGCAGCAACGGTGTCGCCTACGGTCTGACCTCCGGCGGCAGCGGCAACTGCACCTCCGGCGGTACGACGTTCTTCCAGCCGGTCACCGAAGCGCTGAGCGCCTACGGCGTCCACGTCTTCTAGACCGTCCTCCGGCACGGACCGGTACGTACACCGTCACGCACCGGTACGTACCGGCACGGAACGTCCTCCGGGCCGGTACGCACCGGTGCGGCACCCGCACGACCCGAACCGCAGCCGCAGCAGACAGGCCCCCGTACACCGTTCGCGGTGCGGGGGCCCGTCCCTGGGCGGGCCGGGAGCGCGGGTCCGGCCCGGCTCAGCCGTCGGTGCGCGGTGTCGCGCACAGCCAGTCCAGCACGTCCGGAAGGGCCTCCAGCGCCGAGAAGTGACCGCCCTGCGGGTCCAGGACCGGACGGGCGCGGGGGATGCGCCCGGCCAGCCACTCGAAGTGCCCCACCGGCGAGAAGGTGTCCAGGGCGCCGTGCCACAGCAGCACGGGACGGGTGATGCGCGCCGGGTCGAAACCCCAGTCGCTCAGCAGCGCGAGGGTGTCGTCGAGCCAGCCGTACGCCGAAGTGCGCAGCGCCGTCCGGTAGGTGCGCAACAGCATCTCGCTCACGGCCGGCACGGAGACGATCCGCCGATCGGAGTCGGTGAGGCCGTCGCGGACCGACGCGAGGAGCTGGGCCGGGTCCGCCCGGATCGCGGCCGCCCGCGCGGCGAGCCGGTCCGCGAAGCCCACTGGGTCGGTCAGTGCCCGGGTGCGCTCCTCGACGCTGCCCGCCGCCATCCCCTCGAACCAGTTCAGCCCTTCGGCGGCGGGTGGCGCGAGGCTCGCCATCGCGGCGGCCCGCCGCACCCGGGCCGGCAGCAGCGCCGCGCAGGCCAGCGCGTGCGGGGCGCCGCCCGCCCTGCCCAGCACCGAGAACCGGCCGAGCCCGAGCGCGTCGGCCAGCGCGGCCACGTCCCGCGCCGCCTGCGCCACCCGGCGCCCGGGACCGCGGTCGGAGTCCCCGTACCCCGGGCGGTCGTACGCGATGAACCGCACCCCCGGGCGTGCCTCCATCATGTCCTGCGGCACCGTCCCGAGCCGGCAGCCCGGGGTGTCGTGCAGCAGGACCACCGGTGTGCCGTCCGGGTCGCCCCACTCCTCGAACGCCAGCCGCCGTCCGTCCCGCATCCGTATCCCGCTCGGCACCCCTGTCCTCCCTCTCCCCTTCGCCCGCGCGCCGGAGTTACCGTCGAAGTACACACCTCGCGCGCCCGATACGGACCCTGGGGGTCGTCATGGTCGAGGAGCTGGTGGCAGCCGGCGCTGCACTCGCGTCCGTCGGAGCGGTCTACGCGATGGCCGCGGCCCGGGTGGTCAAACAGTACGAGCGCGGAGTGGTGCTCCGGCTCGGAAGGCTGCGATCGGGGGTGCGCGGCCCGGGATTCACCATGATCGTGCCCTTCGTGGACCGGCTCCAGAAGGTCAACATGCAGATCGTGACGATGCCGGTGCCCGGGCAGGACGGCATCACCCGGGACAACGTCACGGTGCGGGTCGACGCCGTCATCTACTTCAAGGTGGTGTCCGCCGCGGACGCGGTCATCAAGGTCGAGGACTACCGGTTCGCGGTCTCGCAGATGGCGCAGACGTCACTGCGCTCGATCATCGGCAAGAGCGAGCTGGACGATCTGCTCTCCAACCGCGAGAAGCTCAACCAGGGGCTGGAGCTGATGATCGACAGCCCGGCCGTGGAGTGGGGCGTCTCCATCGACCGGGTGGAGATCAAGGACGTGTCGTTGCCGGAGACGATGAAGCGGTCCATGGCGCGCCAGGCGGAGGCCGACCGGGAGCGGCGGGCCCGGGTCATCAACGCGGACGCCGAACTGCAGGCCTCCAAGAAGCTGGCGGAAGCCGCCGGGGTGATGTCGGAGCAGCCCGCCGCGCTCCAGCTGCGGCTGCTGCAGACCGTGGTGGCGGTCGCGGCCGAGAAGAACTCCACGCTCGTACTGCCCTTCCCGGTCGAGCTGCTGCGCTTCCTGGAACGGGCCCAGCCGGCACAGCACGGGGGCGCCCACGTCCATGCGGCGCAGGTGCCGCGGCCGGCGGCCGAGGCCGAGACCGGAACCGGAACCGGGGCGGAGGCCGGAACCGGGGCGGAGGCCGTGGCCGGGAAGGCCGGATCCCCGGAGGCGCAGCACCTGCTGGCGCAGTGGCAGCAATCGATGCAGGAGCAACTCCCGCCCGTCGAGGCACCGCTGGATCCGGACTTCGGAGGGTCGAGATCCGGACAGGACTAGACCTCACGCAGGGGCATTGATCGCTCGCCCGCAGTGTTTGCGATGGGGACCGAAGCGGTCTGCCGGCACTCTTGTCAACGCGCGTCACTCATGCGGGGGCGTATGGCACCCGTCGCGCGCGCGTCCTGAAGTCGACCTTGTGTGCTCCCGTACGGCCTCGGAATAGTGGTCGGCGTCCGTTGGCATGGACGCGGCTTTTTTGCCGAGTCGTCTCCGATGTCGTACGCCTTTCGGGCGTGGAGGTCCCCACAACCGCCGCGTCCGACCCCCCACAGGAGGACACAGGTTGAAGCACCGACGCATACCCGCACGACGGGCCGCCGTGGCAGGTGCGGGCATCGCCGCACTCGTCGTGGGCGGAGTCACCTTGCAGAGTGCGAACGCGAGTGAGAGCGCGCCCGCCCCCGAGCCGAGGACCCTCTCGGTCGCGGCGGCCGGAAAGCTCGCCTCGACGCTCGGCGAGGACCTCGGCGCCGACGCGGCGGGAACGTATTACGACGCGAAGTCCAAGAGCCTCGTCGTGAACGTCCTCGACGCGGCCGCGGCCGACACCGTCGAGGCGGCGGGCGCCGAGGCCAGAATCGTCGAGAACTCCCTCGCCGAACTGAAGAGCGCCCGTACGACGCTGAAGCAGGACGCGACCATCCCCGGCACCTCGTGGGCGGTCGACCCCGTGGCCAACAAGGTCGTCGTCACCGCGGACCGCACGGTCACCGGCGCGGAGCTGACCAAGCTGACGAAGGTCGTCGACGGGCTCAGCGGGACGGCCGAACTCAAGCACACGAAGGGAGAGTTCAGGACCTTCGTGGCCGGCGGTGACGCCATCACCGGCAGCGGCGGCCGCTGCTCGCTCGGCTTCAACGTGGTCAAGGGCGGCGAGCCGTTCTTCCTCACCGCCGGGCACTGCACCGAGGGG
Source organism: Streptomyces sp. V3I8 (assembly GCF_030817535.1). Taxonomy (NCBI): domain Bacteria; kingdom Bacillati; phylum Actinomycetota; class Actinomycetes; order Kitasatosporales; family Streptomycetaceae; genus Streptomyces; species Streptomyces sp. V3I8. The sequence goes on from NZ_JAUSZL010000002.1 coordinate 6,895,154, forward strand.
ATCACCAACTGGTCCGACTCCTCGGGCACCGAGATCGGCGAGAACGCGGACTCCAGTTTCCCCGGCAACGACTACGGACTGGTGAAGTACACCGCGGACGTGGCGCACCCGAGCGAGGTGAACCTGTACAACGGTTCCGCCCAGCAGATCTCGGGGGCGGCGGAGGCGACCGTCGGGATGCAGGTCACCCGGAGCGGATCCACGACCCAGGTGCACGACGGGTCGGTCACCGGGCTGGACGCCACGGTGAACTACGGCAGCGGTGACATCGTCAACGGGCTCATCCGGACGGACGTCTGCGCCGAGCCCGGGGACAGCGGTGGGTCGCTGTTCTCCGGGAGCAGCGCGGTGGGACTCACGTCCGGTGGCAGCGGTGACTGCACCTCCGGTGGGGAGACGTTCTTCCAGCCGGTGACCGAGGCGTTGTCCGCGACGGGGACGCAGATCGGCTGACGGGTCCGCCGGTTCTCCTGTCACGTGTGAGCCCCGCCCCCACCGGAACCGGTGGGGGCGGGGCTTTCGCGTTGGGGGAGGGGAGTTCCGCCTCTGCTGCCCGCTGCCAGGGTGATCGCTGTGCCCAGGGCCGCCCAGGCCGCCAGGATCAGCAGGGACGCCGTCGTGCCGTTGTCGTCGAAGTAGGCGATCGAGCGGGCCGCCCAGGTGCCGGCGCCCGGCGGGAGGGCCGGGCCGATCGTGTGCCAGAACGGGGGGAGCATCGGCGGGGGGAGCGCGCCGCCCGCGCTCGGGTTGCCCAGGATCACCACCAGCAGGACCGCCACCCCGATGCCGACGATCCCGAAGACGCACTGGAGCGCGAGGGTGGCGGCGCCCACCGCGAAGGTGATGAGCGCGCCGAGTCCCCAGAGGGCCGCCACGCTCCCGGGCAGGGCTCCGAGGACCGGGCCGACGACGACTGCACCGCCGAGCCCGCCGACGATCGCGACCAGAGCCATGGCGGCGAGCCGGATCACCGCGCGTCGGAGGTCGGCCGGCCGGGCCCCCGCGCTGACCGCCAGCGCCGACGCACACAGGTAGCCGCCCACGCACCAGCCGACGACCAGGTAGAACGGGGTGAGCCCGTTGGCGTCCTGCGCGTCGGCCGGGACCACGTCGACGGTCCGTACCGTACGGCCCTGGTCCTTCTCCAGCCCGGTGATCAGGGAGGTCAACGCGTTGGACAGGGTCGCGCCGCCGCCGGAGGCGACCAGCAGGGTGTCGGTGGTGCCGTCCGGGTCGACCAGCAGCGCGCCGTCGATGTCCCGGTGCGCGATCCGGCTGCGAGCCGTCGCCTCGTCGGCGACCACCCGGGGGTCCAGGGGCCCGCCGGGCAGCCGCTCGAACCGGGCCACCGTCCGCCCGGCGGCGGAACCCTGCGCGACCACCCCGAACGGCACGTCCTTCGGCTTCGGATGGTGCAGCGCCCCCACATAGGAGGCGATGAAGAGCACCTGCAGGGCGACCACGCCGATGACGAGCAGTGTGGCCCGCGGGGTGACCGCGTCCCGCACCTCGCCGAGGAAGGACCTGGGCGGCACCTGCGCTGTCCGTGTCATGCCCCAACCGTCCGAGCCGCAGGGCGTTCACGCAGGCGGAGAGGTCCGAACGGATGTCGTGCAGATGTTCGATACGCGGTCCGTGGTGGAGGTACGCGCACCGTCCGGCGCGTTGGCGGTGCAGCTGCCCGCGCGAGGGCGGACCGCGTCGCCGGTGTGGGTGACGTTCGGGCATTGCGCGGCCGTTTGCCGTGCGCTGCGCCGTACGGTCCTTCCAGGCCGAAGGAACAGCATCCTCGTGATCCGGATCACAGGGCCCGTGCCTCGTCCCGCCCCGAGCCGCAAGGAGATCACCCGATGCTGCCCTGGAAACACCTGCTCGGAGCCCTGTCGGCACCGCTGCTGGCCGCCGTGGTCGCGCTCGTCCCCGCCACTGCCGCCACCGCGGCCACCGGCACCGCCGCCGCGGCGGTCACGGCGGACCGGACCTCGGCCGTGACCGACGGGGGCTGGAACGACTACTCCTGCAAGCCGTCCGCCGCCCACCCGCGCCCCGTCGTCCTCGTCCACGGCACCTTCGCCAACTCCGTCGACAACTGGCTGGGCCTCGCGCCCTACCTGGTGGACCGCGGCTACTGCGTCTACGCCCTCGACTACGGACAGCTCCCCGGCGTACCGCTCATCCACGGCCTCGGCCCCCTCGACAGGTCGGCGGGGCAGCTGAAGACCTTCGTCGACGGGGTGCTCGCCGCGACCGGGGCGCCGGAGGCGGACCTCGTGGGGCACTCGCAGGGCGGTCTGATGCCGCGCCACTACCTGAAGTTCCTCGGCGGCGCCGCGAAGGTGAACGCCCTCGTCGGTATCGCCCCCGACAACCACGGCACCACCCTGAACGGGCTGGCCAGGCTGGCGACGCACTTCCGCGGCGCGCAAGCGCTGCTCTCCGCGGCCGTCCCGGCCCTCACCGACCAGGTGGCCGGCTCCGCCTTCCTCACCAGGCTCAACGCGGGCGGCGACACCGTGCCGGGCGTTCGCTACACGGTCGTCGCCACCCGGTACGACGGGGTCGTCACGCCGTACCGCTCGCAGTTCCTGGACGGCCCGGACGTACGCAACGTCCTGATCCAGGACCTGTGCCCGCTCGACCTCTCCGAGCACGCGGCGATCGGGCTCGTCGACCGCATCGCCTTCCACGAGGTCGCGAACGCCCTGGACCCCTCCCACGCCACCCCGACGACCTGCCTGTCGGCGATCGGCTAGCACCCTGGTGCCGTGGGGGAGTCCCGTGGCGTCCTCGCGGAGCGGTTGCCGGCTGTCGGTTGCCGGCCGGCGGTTACCGGCTGCCGGCAGCCCGGCGGCGGACCGAGGCGAACAGCGCCGCGGCGCCGACGGCCAGCGCAGCCGCCCCGCCCATCGCGATGTACGCGGTCGAGTCGGACCCCCCGGTCTCGGCGAGGTTCGCCGGCCCGCCGGCGGGTTCGGCGTCGCTCCCGGTTCCGGCGGCCGCGTCGGTGCTCTCACCGGAACCGGGGAGCGGACCGGTGCCGGACTTCGTCCCGGCGCCGGCGCCGGCGTCCGGATCCTGGCCCGGCTCCGACGCCGTACCGGCGGCCGCCGTCACCGAGGCCTGCGTCCTCGGGTCGTCGTCCCCGTGCCCCCCGTGCTCCACGGACGACTCGTCGGCGCCGTCCGCGATCTCCTCGTCGGACGGCGCCGACGCGGTCGGTGCCGCCGAGGCCTGCGCGCCCGTACCGCCCTCGGCGAAGACGACGTCCGAGCAGGTGTAGAAGGCCTCGGGGGAATCCGAGCGCTGCCAGATCGAGTAGACGAGATGACGGCCCGACCTGACGGGTACGACCCCGTTGAAGACGTAGTCGCCGTTCTCCAGCTCCGGGTCGGTGACCTTGAGGAACGGCTTCGGCTCCAGGTCCGACCACGTCAGCGGCTTCGCCGGGTCGTACCCGTCCTTGGTGACGTACAGCTCGAACGAGCCCTTGTGCGGAGCGGTGCCCTTGTAGCGGAAGGTGTGATTGCCGGAGGACAGCCGCGTGGCCGGCCAGTCGGCGCGGGCCAGGTCGAGGCCCTTGAACTTGTCGTTGCCGGCGCTGCACAGTTTCCCGTCGGGGATGATCTCCTTCGACCTCCCCGCCGCGTCGGCGATGTTCACCCCGTTCCAGTCGTACAGCGCCTGCGTGCCGCCGACCGCGACCGCCGCCTTGCAGGCGGCGGACCTCGGGTTCTCCGGGCCCTCCGCGAAGCAGCCCGCCACCCGGCTCACCGGGTCCGTCATCGAGCCGTGGGCGGCGGCCGGTACGGCGGCGAGCACGGTCAGGGCGAGCGGGGCGACGCCGGCCGCGGCGACGGCGGCGAAGCGGGCGGCCTGGTGGCGAGCGGGCATGGGGGAACTCCTCGGGAACGGGTCAGGGGGTGCCTGTGATGCCTGGGGGCGATCAGCAAGCTAGCCCCTCGGAACCGCGAAATCCCCTGCTGGGGACGGGTGGAGGAGATCCTTATGGTGCCGTTAAGACAGGGCTAACTGAGGGCTCAGGCAGAGCGGTTTAGGGGCCCTGTCTCGCCTGCGGGTGTTCGGCTCCACTGTCCGTGGCAGTTCGCGTTCGTCCGCTGCTGGCCGCGTCAGTTGGCTCCCCGTATGGCTCCCGGCGGATCGGCGGATAGACGCAGCAAGACAGGACGGCTGGCTCCAGCGCTCGGGGCACCGCAGTCGACCTCTCGTCCACAGCCGAGCATCGATGACTGCTGACGCCCCACGGAGCAGATTTACAGTGGGCTGCCCCGGGCTCCTCCTACCTGCAGATTCTTTGGCGCCGAGTATCTCTGGGGCACACCTGGGGGAAGGACGGCTGGGAGCGGGCAGTGGAGGGGGACTCTGACCTCTTAGGTTCAGTGTCGCAGGAGACGGATGGCCATGACCGATCCGTCGGGCCGAATAGAGACGGGGCCCCATCCCTTCGCAGTGTGGGTGGCTGGCCACTGAGCGCGCAGCGCATGGGCACCGGCCCGGTAGTCACTCACCCGCCCGTGGTGCAAATGCGTGTAGAGGTCCTCTGCGAGCCCAGAAAAGGCTTCGACGCGTTTGCCATTGAGGCGGAACACATGATCCGTGCCCACGAAGTCGATCCCGTCGATGCGATGTCGTGCGTCTCGAACGCTGCCAGTGCCAGCCTGGTTGTCGTGTCGGAAGTGGCGTTTTCCCTGCTCGTTGGTCAAATACTGAGCCGTGGGTTTCCCGCCGCCTGTGAACGCCATTAACGTGGCTGCTTCTGCCCGCGCCAGCACGATACTGAACCAGGTGAAGGACTCTGGTCGCACTTGGAACCCAGGGGCGGTCCGCTCGCCGTTTCGCTCACGAGCCAGGTGGACTTCGGCCAATTCGTTGCGGTCTTCCAGACGAAGGTTCAGGTCAACGGGCGGCTCTCCCGGAGAAGGGTGAAGGACGGTCTCTGCGGGTGCCTCCAGCATGTGGATGGCGAGGCTTTCCTTGGCAGGTATTTCGGTGCCTACCAGCAGGAACGGGACCGTTCCATGTGGTCCAATGTGCACTGACTCCACGTGCGCTGTCGCTGCGGCGAGCTGTCTGTGCACCTGACTCACAGCGCCATGAGTGCCCTTAGAAGCTACGAGAAGGATCTTCGATGGGTGCCCTGGCCTCCATGCCTCGACAAAAAAGTGCGGTCGTCGTTGGAGTGGCTCAGGGCGGGGACCGTTGCCAGTACCACGGAGAGTCCAGCCAGCCTTCAGCGCGATGTCCGCCGGGATCACGGAGACCGAGTGATCGGGGTATCGAGACCTGACGATTCGTTCAGCAACGAGTGAAGCGAATCCTGCGCCGATCTCTCCAGACTGCGCTGCCTTGTAGAAACGCAGCAAGTCCCTTCCCTCCGGCGACAGTTGTAGGTAGCCACCGTGGTTCGCGGCTAGCGCCTGGCTGTACCGCAGGCTGCCCCAGTGTTCTGCGAGGCCTCTTCCCGCCCCTTGGCGGGCCAGTGCCGTTCCCAAGCCGATGGCGTGGATGACCTGCCACGGAGTGCGGGTCATTGAACGTGCGACGCCGCGAACCCGCCCATATCCAACCCTTCGGCGCATGCGGTCACGCCCGTCCTCAACTCTCTTCGCATCTTCGACCAACGCCGCGTGAGAGACATTGTCAGCCAGCTCAGAGGACGTGCGGATCTGCACGTGCGAAGGGGTGCGTAGTTCGACCAGTACTTCGGCAGTGTGCTTGGGCGCTTCCTCGTCCACCGGATTCCCTTCGGGTGACATCACGCGACAGAACCGGAGCGAAATCTAGGTACGCCTTACGGAGCGCACGCAAGTGCGCAGGGGCGCACACAAACACAGGAGCTTCAGACTCGAACAAACCGCACAGCATGAAAATTCATGACAGATATGAGCAAAATACGCAAATGGGTTTCGATGTGTCCCGTAGATGCAAAAACCCCATACGCCCGTCTCGTTTCACAGCTAGCATTGCGCCCCAAGAGATGGCACAAGCACAAATAACGGCGGAGCCAGCATGCCCATCGCGGAAGATCCAGCCCTCAATTCAGGCAAGCCGAGGAGCGCGACTAGGGGTCCTAGTGAAACAGCTATCAAGATCTCGCTGCTGACCTTCGATGACCTTTATAAGGCCGCAGGTAAAATGCAGGCTAGCGCCACTAAAACTAAGGCCGGGTGGGGCAATTTACTTTCACTGATTAACAGAGTGCGAGAGAAAAACACTAGCACGTTTGATCCTGCTCTTGGGGCGCCTTGGTGCATCACAGGCTTACGTCTTTGCGGTTTCCAGGGAACTACGTCTGAACTTGATTTGCATATCGATCCCTCTCCGGGAATCAGCATCTACCACGGCCCTAATGGGTCTGGAAAATCCACAATTGCCGATGGCATTCGCACCGCAATCTCAGGAAAAACGGGCTGGTGGGACGAAAGCGTCTCCGCAACTGGGCGAAGTAAGTTCGACCCGCTCTGGGAGAAAATTAACAGGGCTCGCGACAGTACTCATTCCTGGGCAGAAGTAACCCTGGTCCGTGACAACGAGAAACTGCTCCTCACTTGCACACTTACAGATAGTGGTGCAGTTGATGAGGCCTTTGGTACGTGGACATCTAGCACGGGTGAGAGTCACCGCGTAGACATGAGAAGCACAACATGGCGTCACGCCCTCGAAGGGCATCCACCTGTTTTCTCGTACGCAGAAGTTGAGCGGCGTGTCCAGCAGAGCGCTGATCTCCAGCGCTACATCACCAATCTCCTCGCGCTGGGAGGGGCATTCACCTTCTTGGAGAAATTGGTATCCGAGCACAGTGAAGCTGCCGCAACGAGCAAGAAGGCGATCGATTCCGCCTTGCGCAGGGGTAAGACACAGGTCGATGAGGTGGATCAGCGTTTCCTCCTTAAAGAGCCAGCGCTCGCCATCGCGGACATCAGTTGGCCAGCTATTTCCGATAGCATTAACGAATGGTTGTCCACTCATAACCTGGGTGATACCGGATCACCGACAGCCGAGGTCACAAGTTCAGACCTGGAAATTTTTCAGATTTCTCTCGCTGCTGTTGATGCCGCCTTCCAGAGGTTGGAGCATGCCCCAGACCTTCTTAGCCCGAGAATTGCCCAGCACCTGGACGCTCTCTATCGAGATGTTGCTGAAGTGTCCCATCCGGGCGCCGAGTGCCCAGTCTGCAGCTCCTCTGTTGACACTTGGGTCGAGAATCTCCACGCGAATGTAGAGCGACACGCCGTTCTTGCGCCGATTCATGACGAGGCTAAGCGTTCCTTGAATGAGCTGAGGGACACATCGATCGTAGTCACGCGCGTCGCCGAAATTCTCGCACTAGTTGACTCTTCAGGCCCCGTTGAGAAGGCTTCTTCTTCAGCAGCCGACCAGGCAGCGAAGAAACTTCGAACGGTTATGAGTTCCTACGGCTGCCGGCCGACTGCGGAAGTCCGCGAAGCATTCATTGAGCTGCGGAATTCTACTGCTGTCGCTGCCTGGAGTAGAGCTGCCCTAGAGGCAGTTGAAGCGAGTGAGGTAACGCGGCAGTGGCTGCGAGAGCGTAGGAGTGCACTGGAGGACTTCCTGCACACATGGCGAACCGAGCAGGAAACCGCCACGGATTACGCGCTATGGCAGGAGACTAAGAAGTGCTCAAACGCCCTCTCGGAGAAGCTCCGAAAGGAGCGAACTGAGCATTTTAAAGAAAGAGCCGATAAGCGGGTCAGGCAGCTACTAGAGGATGTCGGTATTTACCTAGGTGGAATCCATCTCACAACAACCCGAGCCGATGTCAGCGTGAGTAATGCAAGCGGTCAGGACCTGCAACTGTCCATGCTCAGTGCGGGACAGAGAAATGCCTTCCTCCTTGCCCCCTTGTTGTCTACAGCCGAGTCTGGGCCATTCTCATTCTTGATCCTGGATGACCCGGTGCACGCTTTCGATGAGATTCGAGTCGACCGTTTGGCCTCCGTTTTGGTTGACCTAAGCTCCGACCGCCGTGTAGTCGTATTCACCCACGACGAACGGTTGAAGCAGCATCTTCTTGCTCGGGCTACTAGCAGTCAGGCCTGGAGGGTGAGCCGTGATGTCGAACCTGGAGAAATCCACATTGAGTCTACGGATGAGATGTGGAAAGTACTCCTGGATGATGCATCAAATATCATGGTCTACGCGCCAAAAAGCTCTTCTACATTCTATCTGACCGAAGCACAGGTAGTTAGAGGGCTCTGCAGGCAGGCGATCGATATTGCCTTGCATTCGTGCATCGTGCGCTACTCCCTCACGCAAGGTCGGGACGTGGCCGGAGACGTTGCAAGAATCGACGCAGTGAACAACACTGCGAAGCGAGTCCAGGAAGTGCGGGAGATCGTCAATCTAACCCATTCTGACTCAAACCCTATCGACGAATTCATGAAAGCCTGTGGGCATCATCTGAACAGGTGGAACAAGGCGGTCCATGGGGCAAACGACAACAAGGAGAACCTGCGCCTTGAGATTAAGGCTGCGCGCGATGCTTGCGTCATCGTCACCACATGGAAGTTCTCATGAAGATCGATGTGGCTTCGCGGCGTCGTATTGAGATTTTTGAGCTACGGCTTCGCATCGAACTTGCGACGGTGAAGGCTTATGACCGCGTCTGCCAGCCTGAGAGTCCCCTTCTCTACATCAATGATGTATCTGGCCGACTCTCTCTCGTGATCGGGCTGGTTCCACACGAGGAAATCATGGAAGCAGTGGGATTGGTGAGATTGGCCAAGCACGTATACAGCCGCTCATCGGACATCCTTCACGGCCGGTCCAGTATGGTAGATGCGCCAGGAGTGATAATTGACGAGTGGCGAACCATTGTTGAACGGTTAGAGATTATCGTGGGTGCGCAGCAACCTGCGGATTCTGTCTAAAGGCAGCACACTTCAGCGAACAGCAGGCTCGCGGTGAACTGAAGTGCCCTGGCACTCTCGTGGCTGTGCTCCACATCCCGGCGAGCTGGGGCAAAGAAGAGGGAACTGGCAGCCGAGTGCAAAAGCGGAGGAGCGAGTGCTCCTGCCTGGAAGTTGGTCTGCCCCGGTGCCGCACTCCGTGGGATCCTTGGCGACGAACGATGGACGAAGCGAGGGGGCGAAGTGTCAGACGCCAGTCCGCGAGGGACCTATTTGGTCATTGCGGAGGTGCTGCGAGAGCAGATCGTAGGGGGAGAGTCGTTGCCTTCGGAGGCAGCCCTCATGCGCTCTCACAGTGTCTCGCGGAACACTATCCGTCGCGCGCTCAAGACGCTCGAAGCGGAGGGCGTTGTCGAGGCTGCACCCGGCATCGGATGGCGTCCCGCTCGGAGCGGTGACCGCCGGTCGCTTGCCGATCGCATGAACGATGTGATCACGGAAGACTCCCTGAAGGTAGGCGACACCTACCCGTCAGAGGCGAAGCTGTGCGAGCGGTTCGGCGTATCCCGAACCGCTGTGCGTCGCATCCTTGCGCAGATGGAAGGGACCGGCCTGCTCGCTACTGTTCACGGGAAGGGGCGCACGGTGCGCGCCCTCCCGACTCCCGCCTCGCGGCCGTAGTCTTGGCAGTCATGGGACTGACTGAGTGGGCTTACTCGCTCTCCGAAGCGATGCTGTCCGAACCGTTGCCGCGCCGGTGGGCGCACTCTCTCGGGGTCGCCAAGCGTGCTCGTTCGTTGAGCCCGATCCTGGGTGATGATGCGGAGCTGCTGGAAGCCGCGGCCGTGCTGCATGACGTCGGGTACTCGCCGGCCATCGCCGCCACGGGGTTTCACCCACTGGATGGCGCGCGATTCCTCCGGGATCAGGAGGGAGTGGACGAGCGTGTCGTTCGTCTCGTGGCTCACCACTCTTGCGCGCTGCTGGAAGCCGAGGAACGCGGACTGAGGCGTGACCTAGAGGGGGAGTTCGAGCTAGAGCGGCCGGACCTGGTTGACGCCCTGGTGTACTGCGACATGACGACAACCCCCGACGGGACACCGACCACGCCGGCCGCGCGGCTGGACGAGATCGTGAAGCGGTACGGTCCCGACACGATCGTCGGGCGGTTCATTCAGCGCGCGTCTCCCGAGATCTACGCAGCGTCGGAGCGTGTTCAGAGTCGGTTGGTGCTGGTCTCTGCCGACGGTTAGCCGATGTAAGGTTCCCGCCGTGATGCATCCAAGCCGTGCCGAATGCGCAGCATCATCGACGGGTGGATATCGAGTCCGTCTAGGTCCGCTGGGTTTACCCAGCGGACCTCTTTTGATTCACTGCTTGTGCGCAGAGAACCGCCCGTGGGGTGGGCCCGGAAGCAGATGGAGAACTGTTGCCGGACTTCCCCGTCGTCGTACGCCAATACGTGAGCAGGGTCAGTGTAAAGCCCGACGATGTTGTCGACCGCAACCTGAATTCCTGTCTCTTCCGAGACTTCCCGGACGACTGTTTCACCGATGCTTTCACCAATGTCGTGACCGCCGCCAGGAAGGGCCCATAGGTCGTTGTCGGTCTTATGGATGAGAAGAAGCTGCCCTGAGTCGTCCTGGACAACTGCGGTGACTGAGGGCACCACTGAGTTGGCTTGCGGAGCGTTCGGGTCGCGGAAGTAGTCGATGCGGCTCATGAGTGCGTGCCTTCCCAATCGGCCGGCGTGGAGATAGGTCGGGCGGACTCCCAGACCCTCTCAACACTCTCAGCGTAGGAGTCGAAGAGTTCTCCGCCGGGGACGCGTCGCAGGTGCAGTACAGGGGCCATGTAGGCGCCGACGCCGTAGAGGTGGCCATTCGCCAGCATCTCGTCATCGGCTCGATAGATCGAGTTGTAGAGGGTAGTGCCATGTAGGCGAAATTCCACCCCCGGGAGACGGAAGAGCGGACCGTAGTTGATTAGGGCGTTCCGGATCTTCCCTCCCATCGTTGCGCCGATTCCCTCGTCTTCTCCGCGCACTGCTACAGCGGACGACGTCGGCTCTCCCAGCATGAAACGAATCGGGACTCCGTCGGCGGACTTTTCTTTCACGATGCGATGGAACGTCGCGTCTTCTGTGAGCCAGAAGCCGGAGTACACCAGCACATCGAATTGCCGCGTTGATTTGGAGTAGAGGTTCGTCCACAGCGTTTGCATCACGACGGACCGGTGTGGATAGAGCCTGACTAATTCCGCATTACCAGAAGCCGTGACCTCGGCTGAAGTGCGCTCGTCGGGCCATAGGTACGACACCTCGCACTTCAGTAGTGAGGCGGTGGCGTACTGGAAGCGACGGTACGGCTTGCGCTCGGGGTCGTTGATCCATCGCTCAACCGTCTTGGGCGCGACCCCGAGCCGCTCGGCAACCTCATCAAGGGTCAGACCCAAGTCCACTATGGCGCCGCGTAGTCGCTCGTTCGCCATGCCAACCTCCGCCTAGTCGGGACGACTTGGTACGACTTCACGCTATCCAAGAACGACTCAGGTCGTACAGGGGCGAAGTCGAGCGTCGGCGATACCGGCGTCAGGCTGTAGGTGCATCGCAGCGAGGGGCTCGCCGAACTTCAAAAGCCGAAGGGCTTGACCCGGCGAACCTCTCTCTGCATGATGAGGAACACGTACTACATGTACCTCTAAGGGCGGGGACGCTGCAATCCCGCTAAAGGCCAGGTGGAACAGGGTTTCGGCCCGTACTGGCGAGGTGGCCCGGCGACCGCGAGCAACGGCCGGAGTGTGGGGACTGGGTCCCCCTTGCAGTGCTGGTTCTTGTTCCTTCGATCTTCGGGAGTGCTGTGCGCCAACGAATGCTTTGGGTGTCGCCGTGACGGACCGACCGGCGGCGCCTGCAGAGCAACTCTCCGGTCCGTCTTCTGGTTTCGCGGCGCCTTGAGCCGCGGCCGGCTGCCTCTCTCGCCCGTCCGTCCCGCGCACTGCGTGAGGACGTACGGACGGGAGTGCGGGGAGCCGGAATTCCCTGGTTCCACAACGGCGCGCGGCCCCGGTGCTCGAACACCGGGGCCGCTTTTTCGGGCCGTTCCGTCTGCTGAGGAGAGACGACCCATGAAGTGCATCGTTGCTGGTCATGAAGCCGTTACCGCGACGGAGTTCGCGGAGCTGGCGTTCGGTATCGACCCGGAGCTGTTCACCGACCCGGCCATGGAGTCCGAGAGTGATCGGGTGGTGCGCCTGGACGTGGCGCGCGAGGTACTCGCGGAGCTGCGGGAGTCGGACCCGCCGGCTGCGGCGTACGCGGAGACGCTGCTGCGTACGAGCCCGCTGAGGGACGCGCGGGCCGTGGCCCGTCGGCCGCGGACGTGCCGGACGGCGCGCGGCTCCGTGGTGCGTACGGCGGTGGCGGCATGAATGAGCGCGAGATCCTCGACAGCTTCCCCGCCGGTCACCCGCGCGGCAGTTGGCTGGCGGAGGAGCGGGCCGCGGCACTGCGGGAGCAGGGCGAGAGCGCCACGGTCGTCATGGACCTGGACACGGACCGCTTCCTGATCGTTACGCCTGAGGGCGGTGCGCGGTGACTGGCCTGCCCGAGCCCGTACGTGACCTGCTCGCTGTGGTCCTGGAGGCCCTTGACCTCCCGCACCCGGCCACGATCGGCGGCTGTGAGGCGCACGACAGTCTGCTGAACAGCCGCGCCGTGCACGCCCGGATCGCCCTGTGCGCGGTCCTGGACGAGGACGGACCCAACATGGGCCCGTCCTGGAACGCCCGGTACCTGCGCGAGCGTCTGGCGGAGCACCCGGTAGCCGGATACGTCACCGTCGACCAGGCCCAAGCCGCGCTCGACGCGGGCAAGACCTGGTCCGATGCGGTCACCCTCCCCACGGAGGCCGGCCGATGACTGCCCTGATCGCGTGGGTGCAGACCCACCCGCTTGCGGCTGCTGCGGCCGGAGGCGTTCTGCTGGCCGTGCTTGCTGTCGTGCTGCGGTCGCTGCGCCGTACTCCGGCGGCCGTGACGGTCGCCGCGCTGGCCGCGCTTGCCTGCACCGGGTACAGCGCGGATACCTCGTGGCGGTTCGCTGAACACCAGCTCGGCATGACGTCGGGCGGGGAGCGCGCGGCGATGTTCGCCGCGGCGGAGCTGGGACTGTTCGCGTGCGCGCTGATGGCCCGGCAGAACCTGCGGGGCCCGTCGGGTGCTCCGGGTACGCCGGGCGTACTCGTGTGGCTGATCACCGGGGTACAGGTGATCCCGGCGTACTCCGAGTCGGGGTTCGTCGGCGGCACCGTGCGCGCCGTGGTCGGCCCCGTCCTGGCCGCGATGTTGTGGCACCTGGCCATGGGCATCGAGCTTCGGCACAGCCGGCCGGACGCCGAGTCCGGGTCGCTGTCGGCCGTACTCGCCCGTGAGGTACGCGAGCGGCTGCTGTCCCGGCTCGGTCTGGCGGTGCGCGACCGCTCTGCGGAGCAGATCTCTCGCGACCGCGCCACGGTCAAGGCGGTCGCCCTGGCCGCGAAGTTGTCCCAGATGAAACCGGGTGCCCGGGGCCGTGCCCGGGTGGCCCTGCGCCTGTCGGTGGCCGTGGGCAAGGCACAAGCGGGCGCCTCGCAGGACCAGCGGACGAAGCTGCTTGACCTGCTGGCGGCCCGCCGACACGCCGCATCCCTGGCAACCATCGACCTTCCCTCGCCCTGGCAGCCCGTCCCCGAGCCTGCCGCCGTACTTCCCGCACCTGAGACACACCCGGCGATCGAGTCGGCCGTACCTGCCATACCTGAGGCCGTACCTGCGGGCGCTCGGCTGCTTCCGGTGTTCGACTGCCCCGGGGAGCTGGACCGGGCACGGCAACGCCGGATGCCCGCAGCCGTACTTGCCGCGGAAGAACCCCACACCCGGTCCCAGGTGCATGCCGAGTACGAGCCCGAGTCCGAGCCGGAGGGCATCGACGCGGCGGCCCTGCGGTTCAAAGACGATCTGCTCGCCGGGAAGATCCCGTCCATTCACCGGATCAAGTCGGAGTGCCGGGTCGGCCAGAACCGGGCCAAGCAGATCCAGGAAGCGCTCCGCCGGTCGCAGGACACCGGGCAGTCCGCTGGGACGGGGGCCGAGCGGTGAGCCGCCGGCCGCCGCTCGGAGCGCCTGCCGTCTGGCAGGTCGTCATGGAGGCCGCGGGATACCGCTGCCACTGCACCGGAGGCATGTGCGGCTCACGGCATGCCAGGAGTGAGCTGCGCTGCCACCGGACCGCAGACAGCCACCGTCTCATCGCGGCCCCCGCCGCTCTGCTCCTCACCGCGTCGGAGGCAGCGGCCCTGCCCGCCGGGGAGCTGCTCGCGTGGTGTCCGCAGTGCCACACGGGTGCGCTCGCACGGCAGCGGGCCGCGGCCCGCGATCTCGCCCGGAGCCAAGCGTCGGAACCCGCTGGCCTGTTCGACCTCTGATCAGCGCGACAGCCCCGGCAGTCAGCCGTGAGGGCGCGGGATCGACTCCCGCCCGGGGCGCGTACCACCACCCCAACACCCAAGCCCGGAAGGGGCCCGTTCATGGCCAGCCCGAAAACCGTCCGTATCCCGCGCCAGCGTGGCCGCGGACGGCAGCCGTACATCGTCGTCGTGCCGGAACACCGGCACTCCCTGACCGGTCGCGCGGCCTCTGCGCTCGCGCTGCTCGTGTGGGACCACCGCCGTGCGCTCGCCCCCACCGGGCTGGCGTTACTGGCGTTCGGGCTCACCACCGTGCTGCACACGCTTGCGTGGTGGGCGGCTCTCGTGCTCGCCCCGGCTGCGCTCGCGCCCCTCGTCTGGTTCGCCATCGTCCAGCGCCGCCACCCCGCCGACGCATCCGCGCTCGCGTGGCGGATCACGCTCGCGGCCGTCTCCGCTCTCGCCGGGGGATGGGTGGCGCTCGCGGTCGCGGCCGGTCCGCTTGCCGGTCCGCTGGAGGTCTGGTGGTTGCTGCTCCTGCTCGGCACACAGACCGCGTGGTTCATCGTCCGCCGCACCCACTGACCTGACCAGGAGGAACCTGTGGCTTCAAACAACGCAGGCCAGCGCAACGGCGGCCCGAGCGCTTCCGCGCAGGCCCGCAACTTCGCCCGGCATCAGGCGCAGCAGCCGTTCCAGCGGCCCACCAACAGCAACAATCACGGCAAGGGCAACAAGTTCACCAACGCGGGGGCTGCGGTCGGAGGGTTCGTCGGTGCGGTGGGCGGCTCGTTCGTCCCGCCCGTCAACATCACGGTGAACAACAACCGGGGCCGCCACTCCGGCGGCCGGCGCGGGCACGAGACCCTGCTCCCCGCCCCGGACTTCAGCTCGCCCGCGCTGGTCCGCAACTACTGCAACACCCTGCGCGCGGCTGCCGTAACGCTGTCCATCGAGGTGGCCATGGGTGCGGAGATTTTGAACGGGGTGCTCGCGGCGGTGCCGGACCCGGAGGGACGCGCGTTCGGCTCCCGCCTGCGTGCGGCCAAGGTGTCGCGCAAGATGCGCCGCGCTTCCGACGACCTGCGCCACGCGGCCAAGAGTGCGGCTGCGGCCTACGCGACGTTCCAGCAGGAGTACGAGGAAGAGATCAACCGCGTGCGCCACCGGGCCCGCAAACCGCAGGCGCCCGTCATCGACTGGTCACAGCAGTAAGGAGGGTTGACCATGGCAAGGAACAGCAGCGGTGGCCGCGCGCGGCACACCGACTACCTCGGTGACGGGATCGTCGCCGAGTACCGGGGTGATGGTCTGCTCCCCGGGCAGGGCTCCGGCTCCGGCGGTGGGATCGGCGCGTACCTCCTCAACCGGGCCAAGCCGCATCTTCCGCCGTGGCTGGGAGTCGGCGCGGCCGGAGTCGCGGGCGCGCTGGGGAACTGGCGGTGGGGGGAGAGCGCTCCGGCCGGAGTGGGTCTCACCCTCGCCTCCGTCGCCCTCACGGGTGTCACCTGGTGGGTCGGCCGCAACACCTCCGCTCAGCGCCGGCTGCACTCCGCGATCACTGTTGCCGCGGGCTCCGCGTGGGTGACCGGGGCGTGCCTCGCTGGCCCGCTCGCCGGACCTTTGGACGACCTGTACCTGATGGGCGGGCCGGTCGTGGCCCTGTCGTGGAACGTGCGCCTGATCCTGCGCACCCCGGATGGGGAGGCGAGTGGGCAGGGCGGTGACAAGGGCCTGTTGGAGAAGATCGGGCTGGCCCGTGCGCAGATCGGTGCGGCGAAGGTGGAGCCGAACCGGGTCACGGCGCCGATCGCGCTCGCTGCGGGGGAGCAGACCAACGACGACGTGACGAAGGCTCTCGGGCTGCTCGCGTCCGCGCTGGACCTGCCCGTCTCCGCGGTGCGCTACCAGCCCGACCCGGACTCCAACCGCCGCGGGGACCTGGTCATCGTCCCCGAGGACATGCTTGCCGAGGTCGTCGAATGGGACGGACCCTCGAACCTCGGTGGCTCGATCGCGGAGCCGCTCGTGATCGGCCGCTACGACGACGGCGCTCCGATGCATCTGTGGCTGCCCGGTGACCCGCAGGCGGGCCGCAACGGCACCCACGTGCTCATCGCGGGCGGCTCCGGCTCCGGCAAGGGCGACACCGCCCTGAATCTCCAGACGGAGATCCTTTCCCGTTCGGACGTGCTGCTGTGGCTGTCCGACCCGAAGATGTTCCAGGACTTCCGCCCCCTGCTCCCCGGCATCGACTGGGCGGCCGAGGGCGGCACCCCCACCGAGGTCATGGTGGAAGCCTTGCAGGAGGTCATCCCTGCCCGGACCCGGTGGCTTGGGCAGCACTCCTACCGGCAGTGGCTCCCGCAGGCAGCGCAGCAGCAGAGCGACCCCCAGCACTCCTGCCGGCCGGACGGCACCGCGTGCGGCTGCGCGGGGATGCCGTTCCTCGTGGCCTGGATGGAAGAGGCCGCGAGCACCCTGCGGGCGCTGGGGGACGACGCGTTCACCGGGATCTCGCAAGAGGCCCGCTCCGCGGGTGTCTCCCTGATCGTCTCGTTGCAGCGCCCCTCCTACGACCAGGTGAGCACGAGCACCCGCGCGGCGCTGCCGTCCGTGATCGCGCTCGGCTGCGACCCGCGCGACGAGGGTTTCTCCCTGCCGGACCGGGTCTTGGACGCGGGCGCGCACCCGGGGGCGTGGGGCAACCGCAAGCCCGGTTACTGCTACCTCGTGAGCACGGGCGTGCCCGAGGACCGCTACGCCTCGCCGGGGCGCACCCGTGCCTTCACCCACCGGTCGGTGTCCCTCATGGAAGTCGTCGCCGCATGGGCACAGCGCAACGGCGCCACCGCCGACCCGATCACCGCCGGGGCCGCCGCATCCATCGCGGGCAACGCCTACAGCGGCCGGCCGGTCCCCGGGGACGGGCACGACGCACCGCACGTCGATCCGGAGGACGACGACATGGACGACGCCCCGCGGCACGACCCCGAGGACGAGCAGATCGACCCGGAGGAGGAACTCCCCGCGGCGCAGGACGGAGACGATGCCCCGATCTTCGGCGAGGGCACCGGCCGCAAGCCGAAGGGGGAAGAGGCCCGCCGGCTGCTCGCGGAGGCACTCGCGGAGTTCGAACGCGACGGACAGATGATCATCGGTCCCAAGGATCTGTCCGACTGGTGCGACCGCCACAACCTCTCCCGCCCGTGGGTGTCCAAGAAGCTCGCGGAGGCAGCCGCGGAGGGTCGACTCGCGCCGACGAACACCACCGGCCGGTGGCGCATCGTGCCGTCCCTGACGCCCGCGTGACACCTGACACCGTCACGGCCCCGTGACACCCAAACCCCTAGGCAGGCGCAGGTGTCACGCGCCCTGACACCCGTCCCTGACACCCGCCTGACGCCTCACCCGCACGCGCCCCGCAGCCCCTGCGGACACGAGCGCGCGCCTCACCCGAGGGAGCCCGATGAGCACCCCGCAGCGACCTACGGTCGTGGAAGTCCACCACCCCACCCCGCTGACCCCCACCCACCCGATGCCGCTCGTGCCCGCGCAGCCGGCCCCCGTTTCGTCGGTGACGTCCGTGGTGCTGCCCGACGGGCGAGTCGTCACCGGCTACGCCATCGAGCCGGCCAAGCTCGAACCCCCTGCCGTCAAGCCGGCGGTCTCGCGCACGGCGGTGAACATCGCGCTCGGAGGGATCGGGTTCGGTGCCGTGTGCGGCGGACTCGTGCTCCTGACGACGTTCATCGCCGCACTCACCGCGCTCATCACCCAACTGATCACCCTCGCGGCAGTCATCTTCGGCGGATGGATCGCAGTCCAGATCCTCGGCACGGACAGCCACCGCGGCGGGACCACGGTCAACATCCGCAAGGCCGTGATCAAGCGGAACAAGTTCTACAGCTAGCTATGCCCGGGGCGACCGCCCCTCTCGCCAAAGATTCGCGGTCGCCCCGGCCCAACCAGCCCACAACAGACCTGTTGGAGGTCTCCAGCATGACCCATGACCCCCTCGTGCCGCCGGAGGGTGGCAACGTCAGTTTCTGCACCGGCTCCGCCGCGCTGGACCAGGCCGTGGAAGCCGTCACCGGCCTGCCCACCGTCCTGGTCGGCGAGAAGGACCCCGCCGCCTCCCGGCTGCTCGCCCAGCGACTGCCCCACGCCCCCAACCTCGGGGACATCACCGCCGTCGACTTCGAGGCGCTGGCCACCACCATGCCCCGCCCGGCGGCACTGACCGCCGGTTTCCCCTGCCAGGACATCAGCAACGCCGGACCTCGGGGAGGGATCGCCGGTGACCGCTCCGGACTCTGGAAAACCATCGCCCACGCCATTCGCCATCTTCGACCCCGACTCGTCTTCCTGGAGAACGTCGCAGCCCTGCGCAGCCGGGGACTCGATGTCGTCGCCGCCGACCTGGCCGCGATCGGGTACGACGCGCGATGGATGTGCCTACGCGCTGGAGATCCCGAAGTCGGAGCCTGCCACCGCCGGGACCGCTGGTTCGCCGTCGCGTATCCCGCTGCTGAAGACCCCCACCTCACAGCTCGGCAGGAACCGGGGGACCGCAGCACCCGGACAAGCGCAAAGCGGGCGGGCACGGGCCCACGCTGGAGGACGAAGTGGTGTTCTTGCTGCCCCCGACCGGGGCTTGAGGCTGCTGCCCACCCCGGCCGCCGCCGACGGCACCGGCGGCCCCGGCACCTCCCCCAAACGGCGGGGCGGGATGAACCTGCGCACCGCCGTCACCCTGCTGCCCACCCCGGCGGCACGGGACTGGAAGTCCGGCGCCTCCAACCTGCTCGGCACCAACTCCCGCCCCCTGAACGAGGTGGTCGTGAACCTGCTGCCCACGCCGAAGGCGTCGGACGGGCCGCACGGCGGGCCCAACCAGCGCGACACGGCCGGCAACTACTACCTCCCCGGCCAGGCCGTCCGCCTGGACGGGCAGTGGGTGGCCACCAACGGCACTGACTACGGACCCGCGATCCACCGGTGGGAGCAGGTGCTGGGACGCTCCGCACCGGAACCGACCGAGCCGGGCGCGAAGGGAAACCGTCGGCTGTCCCCGGCATTCGTGGAATGGATGATGGGCGCCGATCCCGGCTGGGTCACGGATACGGACCTGGGACTCTCCCGCTCCGACCAGCTCAAGATCCTCGGCAACGGAGTCGTCATCCACCAAGCCGCCCTCGCCTACAGCACCCTGCTCGCCGTCGGCTCCGCACCCGAAACCGCAGCCCCGGCCCCGGCCCAACTCACCCTGGACATCGCCTAACGACGCCCGGGGCGACCGCCCCTCTCGCCAAAGATTCGCGGTCGCCCCGGCTCAACCAGCCCATAACAGACCTGTTGGAGGTCTCCAGCATGACCCATGACCCCCATACCGTGCTGCTGTCCGCAGCACTCCGCGCCGCCGAACGCGGCTGGGCTGTCTTCCCCCTGCACCCCGGCACGAAGCGGCCCGCACTGCACAGCGAGCAGGCATGCACCCACACCGGCCCCTGTGCGAGCGGCCACGCCAAGTGGGAGCAGCGCGCCACCACCGACCCGGACCGCATCCGCGCGGCCTGGTCCCGGGCCCCGTTCAACGTCGGTATCGCCACCGGCCCCTCCGGCCTGGTCGTCATCGACCTGGACAAACCCAAGAACCAGAACAACGGCAACGGCAGTGCGGACGCGCCTGACGGCGCGGCGACCTTTGAGGCGCTCTGCGAGCGCACCGGGCAGCCCGTACCCCGCACCCGCACGATCCGGACCGCGAGCGGCGGACAACACCTGTACTTCACCGCCCCCGCCGCGGTACGCCTCCACAACACCGCCGGGACCCTCGCCCCACTGGTCGACACCCGAGCATGGGGCGGCTACGTCGTCGCAGCCGGCAGCACCATCGACAGCCGGACGTACGAGATCGAGGGCCCCGCCCTCATCAATCCTCTCCCCCCGGGACTGCTCGCCCTGCTCATCCCAGCGCACCCGTCCACCGCACCCCGGCCCGCACCCACACCCGCACTGGCGCGCACAGGACGGGCCGCCGAAGCGGCCCTCACCTGGGGGCGCAGGAACGTGCGGCAAGCACCTGAGGGCACCCGCAATGTCCGGCTTCTGGAGAGCGCACGCGCCATGGGCCGCTTTGTCGCATGGGGCGACATCCCCCGCCACGTGGTCGAAGACGCATTTCAAGGGGAGGGCGAGGCTGCCGGACTCACCGCAGCCGAGTGCCGGACCACCATCCGCAGCGCACTGGACTGGTCGATTCGCACCTGCCGCCCGAGGACAGCCGCATGAGCGACCACCCTGCCTCCCTCTTGAAAAGCATCCCCACCCCCACCGGGTCCGGCCCCGCCGAACCAACCGACCCCGTGTCCGGCCGTAGCGCGCCGAAGGTCGTCGCCGAAGGCGTCCGCACTGCTCTTCGCCCTGACCCGAACGCGGCCACGGGCAGCACGACGGGCCCTCACGCGTTCGAGGATGAGGAACTGCCCGCGCCATCGAATCCGCTCGCAGTCGCACGTCGTCTGCTGCCTGACTGGCAGACCGAGGACGGGCAACTTGTCTGCCGGCGCTGGCGTGCCTCCTGGATGCGTTGGACCGGCGCGAGTTGGCGGGAGCTGGACGAGGCGCAGCTACGCGCTTCGATGTACCGGCGCCTGGAACACGCAGTCTTCTACGTGCCCGGCAAGGACGAACAGCCGGAGCCGCGGGAGTGGGCACCGACCAAACAGAAGATCAGCAACCTTCTCGACGCGATGGGAGCCATCACCCTGCTGCCCACCGGCACCGACGCTCCGGTCTGGCTCGACACCAATGGCGACCCGAGCGAGCAGGACTGTGGCCCCATCGTGGCATGCGCGAACGGCCTGCTCAGGATCAGGGACCGTGTTCTACTCCCGCACGGTCCGCACTTCTTCAACCTCGTCTCCGTCCCCTTCGCCTACGACCCGACTGCGACCGCGCCCACGTGGGAGAGGTTTCTAGGGCAGATCTGGCCTGATGACCTGGACGCGATCAATGCCCTACAGGAGTGGTTCGGCTACGTGTTGTCCGGCCGCACTGACCAGCAGAAAGTCATGCTGATCGTCGGCCCGTCCCGCTCCGGCAAAGGCACCATCGCGCGCGTGCTGAAAGAGCTGGTCGGCAAGGAGAACCTCGCCGGGCCCACGCTCGCCGGACTCGGCACGAACTTCGGACTGTCCACCCTGATCGGCAAGCCGCTCGCGGTCATCTCCGATGCCAGGCTGTCCGGCAGCGACAACAGCCAGGTCGTGGAGCGGTTGCTGACGATCTCTGGCGAGGACACCA
Organism: Streptomyces sp. V3I8; assembly: GCF_030817535.1. Lineage (NCBI taxonomy): Bacteria > Bacillati > Actinomycetota > Actinomycetes > Kitasatosporales > Streptomycetaceae > Streptomyces > Streptomyces sp. V3I8. Next base: position 6,916,794 of record NZ_JAUSZL010000002.1, read on the forward strand.
TCGACGTGGACCGCAAGTACCGCGAGCAGTGGACGGGCAAGCTCCCCACCCGGCTGATGCTGCTGTCCAACGAGCTGCCGCACTTCGGCGACTCCTCCGGCGTCATCGCCAAACGGTTCATCCTGCTCAACATGCGCGTCTCATGGCTGGGCAAGGAAGACACCACCCTCACCGACCGGCTCGCAACGGAGATGCCCGGCATCCTGAACTGGGCTCTCGACGGCATCGCCCGACTCCAGCAGACCGGACGGATCACAGAACCGCAGTCCAGCCGCGAAGCAGTCACCACCATGCAGGACACCGCCTCACCAACGAGCGCGTTCGTCCGCGAGCGCTGCGCCACCGGTCCCACGTGCAGCGTCCCGGTGGACGCTCTGTGGAACGTGTGGCGGGAGTGGTCCGAGGACAACGGCGTGCGACCCGGCACGAAGCAGATGTTCGGCCGCAATCTGCTGTCCGTCGTTCCCCAACTCAACCGAACTCGCCCCCGCGACGCGTACGGCCGACAGGTGATCACCTACAACGGGATCACGCTCGCCCTGCGCGAACCACATTTGCCAGAGTCGCGACTCAGCGACGCTCAAGACCCCTCTGAGTGCCGATGAGTCGCGACTCAGAGGAATGTATCCCCAACTCGTGGAGGTCTCCGTGAGCGCATCTGTGACGGAGGCCGCCGTTCCGGCACTGCCCCGTCTGTGCAGCGTGGAAGTCGCAGCAGAGCTCCTTGGCATCGGGCGCACCGCGACGTACGACGAGATACGCCTTGGGCGGCTCCGTACCGTCCGCCGTGGTCGCCGGCGTCTCGTGCCCGTGGAGTGGATCGATGAGTACGTCGAACTTCTGAAACACGAAGCTGACACAGCCGCCTGACGTCACCACCGAGCAGGGCCGCATCCACGGATGCGGCCCTGCTCTTCTGTTTGGAAGGTAACGACGCATGACCGAGACCCCCGATCGGCGTCCCAGAGCAGGACACGGCGACGACTCGATTTACTGGGACAAGTCCAAGAACCGGTACATCGGCGCGGTGTCTCTCGGCTACACCCCGGCCGGCAAGCGCAACCGCTCGAAGGTGTCAGGCAGGACAAAGGCCGAGGTTCGCCAGAAACTCCGTGAGTTGCGGAAGGAGTTGGAGAAGGGAGCCAAGGCGCCCGCCAACTACAGCGTCGCCCAAGCCGTGACCGACTGGCTGTCCCAGGGGCTCAGGGGCAGGGAGGCGACGAGTGTCGATACATACAAGAGCCTCGCGGATCACCACATCATCCCGCATCTCGGCAAGGCCAAGATGCGGGATCTTGAGGCCGATGATCTTGACGAGTGGTTGGAGGCAGAGGCCGAGGTTCTCGCGACTCAGTCTCTGAAGATGGTTCATTCGATCCTGCGGCGGTCAATCAGTCACGCTCAGAGGAGAGGCAGGGCTATCCGTAACGTGGCTGACCTGGTCGAGGTACCGGACGGGCAAGCTGGCCGGCCGAGCAAGTCGCTTTCGCTGAAACAGGGGGAGGCGGTTCTTCGTGCGCGGGAGGGCAGTTGGATCCACGCCTACGTGGTCTTGTCGCTTCTCGTGGGCGTCCGCCCGGAGGAGGCGCGCCCCCTCACGTGGGCCCACATTCACCTGTCAGACTCCGGCAAGGACAAGCCTCACGTCGATGTGTGGCGTTCAGTGCGTCGACACGGCGACACGAAGACCCGTAAGAGCCGCCGATCACTGGCTATGCCGCGGCAAGCCGCTCTCGTCATGAAGGCGCACAAGCGCCAAGAGCAGGCCAGACGCCTGGCAGGCGGGAAAGCGTGGAGCGATGAAGCTCTCGTCTTCCCGACTGAGAGCGGCGAAGTACGCAGCGCCCTGAACGTCCGCCGGAACTTCCGGGTGCTGCTCAAAGAGGCGGGTTTTCAGAATCCGCAGGAGTGGACTCCGCGGGAGCTGCGGACAAGCTTCGTGTCCCTACTGTCGGACCACGGAATCCCGATCGAGGTCATCGCGCGTCTTGTCGGGCACAGGGGCAGCGGAACGACCGAGCGGGTCTACCGCAAGCAACTGCGCCCTGTCATCTCCGAGGGCGCGGAAGCGATGGACGACATCTTCGGTGAAGACGACGCGAAGGATGGAGGTACCCCCGGAGCAGGCTGACTCGTGCGCGGTGGCTCCCTGTTTGGCTCCCCGCGCCTAGATGAGGCCCTCGGGTCCCGCCTCTGACCTGCGAGTGCGGCTCTTGCGGCAGGTCAGAGGCCTTTACGGTGCCGTTAAGGGAGTGCTGAGCCTGCGCTCAGACAGGCGCGGTCCCGGCGGGGCCGGACGGTGCCCGTACCCCGGCGCTCATTCGTCCGGCCACCAGGTGCGGCGGATGTCCTTGCGGACCTCCGGGCGCTCGGCGGGACGCCGGTCGGTCTCCTCCCGCACTCGACGGGAGTCGGACTTCCTGAGCGGCTTCTGCACGGTTGTACGGCGCATGGGGGCCTCCCTTGCGACCACCGGGTACCGCGTTCTCGCGGAGGTGGACCGTTCCCGGGAGGGTGGCTCATCGGTGGCCGCTTGTCAGTGGCGACTGTCACGTTTCGCCTGGGAGTCCACATGCCGGACATCTCGTGATCCTCCGGTGGGCGACCGGCCCCGGGGCGGGCGCCGGCCCGTTGTCGGTGGCGGGTGCCACCCTGGGTGCATGACGAGTGACGGCGCCGGTGAAGAGCGCTCCCGGATCGACTGGGACGCGGAGTCCGCCACGTTCGACGACGAGCCGGACCACGGACTGCGGGATCCCGCCGTGCGCGGCGCGTGGGCGGACAGGCTGCGCGGCTGGCTGCCCCGCGGCCCGGCCGACGTGCTCGATCTGGGCTGCGGCACCGGCAGCCTGTCGCTCCTCGCGTCCGAAGCGCGGCACCGGGTCACCGGGGTGGACCTCTCGCCGCGCATGGTCGCGCTGGCCCGCGCCAAGCTTGCCGGACGGGACGCCGCGTTCCTGGTCGGGGACGCGGCCGCCCCGCCCGTCGGGGAGCAGCGCTTCGACGTCGTCCTCGTACGCCATGTGCTGTGGACGCTGCCCGATCCCGGCCGTGTCCTGCGGCACTGGCGCGGGCTGCTGCGTCCGGGCGGGCGGCTCGTCCTCATAGAGGGGGTCTGGGGGACGCCGGCCCCGGACGGCACACCGGTCGGCGTGTCCGCCGAGCGGCTGACCGGACTGCTCGCGCCCCTGGCGGCGGACGTGCGCGTGGACCCCCTGTCGGACGACTGCGCGCTGTGGGGCCGGAAGGTGACGGACGAGCGCTACGCGGTGGTCGCCGTGCCGTGAGGGGCGGGGTGCCGGGCCAGCAGTGCCTCGAAGCCTCCCGTACGGGCGAGGCGTTCGAGCTCGTCCAGGGCGGCCCGGGCGGCGGCCGCGGCCCGCGGGTCCGTGGTCTCCAGGCCGCTCGCCGCGAACTCGTCCTCGTCCAGGCGCAGTACGGTCCTGCCGTCGGCCGAGCGCCACAGGTCCAGGTCGAGGTCCTCGCAGACCACCTCGTCCGCGGTGACGGTGGCCGGGCGGGCGATGTCGCAGTACCAGCCCTTCGGCGTGCCCGCGCCGTCCCTGACCTCCTTCACCGAGTACCAGCGGTCGCGCCAGTAGTGCTCGGTGAAGACGTCGCCCGGCTCGAAGCGGACGAAGCCGAAGTCGCGGGCGCCGGCGCCGGCCCAGGCCGCGCGGACGGTGACGTGCGTCCCGTCGTCGTGGAGCAGGTCCGCCGGATAGCGGATCTTCGTGCGGCCCGCCTTGAGCAGGACGACGTCCAGGACCTTCCGGGCGCCGTCGGACCGGCCCGGGGCGTCAGCCGATTTCGCGGACATGTTGCACCTCCGTGGCGCAGATCTCGTAACCGAACCACTTGTTGATCGCCAGCATCGGCCCGTTGCCGGCGTCGTTGCCCGTGAACGCCTCCGTGAAGCCGGCGGCGCGGGCGCGGTGCAGGGAGTCGCTCTTCGCCAGCTTGGCGAGGCCCCGGCCGCGGTGGGCGCGGGCGGTGCCGGTCATCACCGTGCCGTAGCAGGTGCCGCCGTCGGTGCGGGCGGCGCTGAACGCGGCGGGCCGGCCGTCGACGACCACGACGGAGGTCAGCTCGTGGCTGAGGAGCGGGTGGTGCCAGGTCTCCTTCAGCCACGCCTCGTAGTCGGTGAACTCGTGGGCGATGTCGCCCGGTTCGTCCAGCATGGTCTGCGCGTCCAGCTCGAAGAGGGCGCGCGGGTCGTCGGCGAAGTCCGCCGCCGTCCGCAGTGCGACGTCCGCGGGCGGTTCCGGGCGCGGGGGCAGCGGGCCGTTCGCCAGATCGAGGCGCAGGAAGTGCGCGGAGCGGCTCGCGCGGTAGCCGCGCCGCTCGGCGAACGCGCGGTGCGCGGGCTCGTCGAGGACCCAGGCGAAGAGCTTCGTCGCGGACACGTCGGCGAGGCGCTCCTCGGCGGTCCGTACGAGCAGGGCGCCGGCGCCGCGGCCCCGGCGCCCGGGGTGCACGTACACGTTCAGGTAGCCCTGGCCGGGCTGCGGGCTGTCGTACACGAGGCCGGTCTGGGCCGTGCCGATCAGCTCGCCGTCCTCCTCGGCGACCAGCGGCCGGTAGTACGCGTCGGGGTGCGCGTGCGCGACGTCGTGGAGGACGGACCGCGGCGTGGAGAGCATGAAGGGGAGCGCCAGTTGCCGGACCCGGGCGAAGTCCCCGGCGTCCTCGGCGCGGAAGTCGCGGACGATCACGGTCATGGGACCGCACGCTACGCGCGGGGCGGGGCGGGACGCCCCTCATTTTCCGCCGGGTGCGGGACAATCACCGGGTGACGTTGAAGATCGACATCGATGACGGGACCGGGGTCGCGCCCTACGAGCAGGTGCGTGCCCAGATTTCCGAGCAGGCCAGGGCCGGGGCGCTGCCGGTGGGGTACCGGCTGCCGACCGTACGGGGGCTGGCCGGGGAGCTCGGCCTCGCCGCCAACACGGTCGCCAAGGCGTACCGGGCGCTCGAGGCGGACGGGGTCATCGAGACGCGGGGGCGCAACGGAACGGTTGTCGCCGCCGCGGGCTCGGCGGCCGATCGTGCGGCCGCGTCGGAGGCGCAGGCCTATGCCGAGCGGGTGCGGCGGCTCGGGCTGACGCAGGGGGCCGCGCTCGACGCGGTACGGGACGCGCTGCGCGCGGCTTACGGGGGGTCCGGCTGAGGTCGTCGGGGCCGGCCCCGACGACCTCAGCCGGACGGCGCGGACAGGGGGAGGGGGCGGGGTTCGGTACCGCCGGGCCGCACCGCGGTGGTGCCCACCGCGGCGACGGAGAACAGGCTCGTCACCTCGGCTGTTCGTCGCCGGGGTGGACAACGGGGTGGGCCGCTCCGACTGTTCGCTGTCGTGAGGGACAACAGGGGCGACGGCCTCGGCTGTTCGCCGTCGTGGCGGACAGCAGGGGCGGTCGCCCCGGCTGCCGGCTGTCGCGGCGGACAACCGATGCCGCTGTCTTGGCTGTTGGCCGTCGTTGCGGTGGCGGGTGAGCCGGGTCCTACAGGTACAGGCCCGCGTCCGCTCCCTCTCTCTGGCCCGGGACCGATGTCGGGGTGGTGCCCCGGCGCAGGGCGTACAGCTCGGCCAGGGTGGCGCCCTCGCGGCCCAGACCCTCGTCCGTGCCGAGCCAGGCCACGGACTCGTGGCGGGTGAGGGGGCCGACCTCGATACGGGCGAGGCAGCGGCCGGGGCGGACCACCGCGGGGTGCAGGCGCTCCAGGTCCTCGTTGGTCGTGACGCCCACCAGGACGTTGCGGCCCTGGCCCAGCAGTCCGTCCGTGAGGTTGAGCAGCCGCGACAGCGCCTGCCCCGCCGTGTGCTTGGCCTCGCCGCGGATCAGCTCGTCGCAGTCCTCGAGCAGGAGCAGCCGCCAGCGGCCCTTCCCCGTGCCGTCCTCCTCGCCGATGGCGATGTCCATCAGATAGCCGACGTCGGAGAACAGGCGCTCCGGGTCCAGGACGCAGTCCACCTGGCACCAGTCCCGCCACGAGCGCGCCAGCGTGCGCAGCGCCGACGTCTTGCCCGTGCCCGGCGGTCCGTGCAGGAGCAGCAGCCGGCCCGCGATGTCCTCCGGGGTCGTCTTCATCAGGCCGTCCATCGCGTCCGCCACCGGCGCCGTGTAGTTGGCCCGCACCTCCTCCCACGTACCCGCCGAGATCTGCCGGGTCGTGCGGTGCGGACCGCGCCGCGGTGACACGTACCAGAACCCCATGGTCACGTTCTCCGGCTGCGGTTCGGGCTCGTCGGCCGCGCCGTCCGTCGCCTGGCCGAGGACCTTCTCGGCGAGCTCCGCGGTGGTCGCGGTGACCGTCACGTCGGCGCCGCGGTTCCAGCGGGACACGAGCAGCGTGTAACCGTCGCCCTCCGCGAGCGTCGCGCTGCGGTCGTCGTCCCGGGCGGACCGCAGCACGTGGGCGCCGGGCGGCAGGAGGGAGGCCCCCGACCGCACCCGGTCGATGTTCGCCGCGTGCGAGTGCGGCTGCTCGCCCGTCGCGAAGCGGCCGAGGAACAGCGCGTCGACGACGTCCGACGGCGAGTCGCTGTCGTCGACGTTGAGCCGGATCGGCAGAGCGTCGTGCGGGTTGGCAGACATGCCGCCATGATCCGTCACGGGGACGCCCCGTGCACCCGGTTTCCGTGGTGCGTCCTTCGGACGGGCCCCGCGGCCGGCGGGGTGTCGGCGATTTCCTGGCGGGCGCCGCGGAGCCGCGGGTCCGCGGCGCCCAACCGGCGGCTGCCCGCACCCCTGGTGGGATGCGGGCAGCCGCCGGGGCCGGTGGTTACGGGACTATCTTCAGGAGGCGGTTGGGGGAGCCGGTGCCGGGCGAGGTGACCTTGCCCGTGGTGGCGCCGTTCGTCAGGGCCGTGGCGACCTGGGCCGGGGTGGCCGAGGTGTGGCCGGCCAGGTAGACCGCGGCCGCTCCCGCGACGTGCGGTGTGGCCATCGACGTACCGGAGATCGTGTTCGTCGCGGTGTCGCTGGTGTACCAGCCCGCCGTGATCGACGAGCCGGGCGCGAAGATGTCCAGGACCGAGCCGTAGTTCGAGTAACTGGCCCTGGCGTCCGTGCTGGTGGTCGCGCCGACGGTGATCGCCGCCGCGACGCGGGCCGGCGAGTACGAGGAGGCGTTGGCGCTGCTGTTGCCCGCCGCGACCGCATAGGTCACGCCGCTGGCTATGGAGTTGGCCACCGCGTTGTCCAGCGTGGTGGACGCGCCGCCGCCGAGCGAGAGATTGGCGACCGAGGGGCCGCTGTGGTTCGCGGTCACCCAGTTGATGCCGGCGATGACGCCCGCGGTGGTGCCGGAACCGGCGTTGTCGAGCACGCGGACCGCCACGATCTTCGCCTTCTTGGCGATGCCGTAGGTCGAGCCCGCGATGGTCGTGGCGACGTGCGTGCCGTGACCGTTGCCGTCCGAGGCGACGGTGTCGCCGTCCACGGCGTCGTACCCGTAGGCGGCCCGCCCGCTGATCTGGGAGTGCGTGATGCGCACGCCGGTGTCGATGACGTACGCCGTCACGCCGCTGCCCGCCGAGTCCGGGTAGGTGTACGTGCCGGAGAGCGGCAGGGAGGTCTGGTCGGAGCGGTCCAGGCCCCAGGGGGCGCTGGACTGGGTGGTGTCGGTCGCCCGCACCGTCTGGTTCTGCTCGACCGTGGCCACCGAGGGGTCGGCGGCGAGTCTGCGGGCCTCCGCGGCCGACAGGTTCGCCGACCAGCCGTTCAGCGCGGCGCCGAACGTCTTCTCGACGGTGCCTCCGTACCCCTTGATCAGACTCTTGCCCTTGGCGGACGAGGCCTTGAAGCCCGCGCCCTTCTCGAGCGTGACGATGTAGCTGTCCTTGACGGCGGTGGGGGAGCCCGCCGCCAGGACCCGGCCCTCGGCCGGTGCGGCCTGGGCGGGGAGCGCGGTGACGGCGCCGAGCAGGGCGGCGGCGACCACGGAGGTGGTCGCGGCGATCCGGATCCTCTTGCTACGCAGCTGTGCCATTACGAGGGAGTCCTCCTCATGGGCGGCGCGCGCCCCGGGTCGGGCGCACGTCCGTGGGGGGTGCGCACATGTCGTACGCACGACCGGGAGCGTCGCGTTCCGCTACCGGACGAGACATCAGCGTGATCGGTCTACGGGCGTAGCTCAAGAGATTTGAGGGTATGTCACATGTCTGTCATGAGCACGCAATCGAACGTGCGGTGAACCTCCGGGGGACATCCCGCTCGGTGCGGAAAAGTCTTGGCATGCGCACTACCAGGCAACACGCGTAGCTGGTACCAAAGTCACGGCAGAGATCCTGCTATAGGGAGGTTCCATGAGACGTTCCCGACTTACGGCATACGTGACCTCGCTCGTCGTCGCCACCGCCCTCGCCCTCACCGGGGCGGCGGCGGCCCAGGCGTCCGGGCAGGCCGCCGCCACGGGCTATGTGGCCCTCGGCGACTCCTACTCCTCCGGTGTCGGCGCCGGCAGCTACATCAGCTCCAGCGGCGACTGCAAGCGCAGCACGAAGGCCTACCCCTCCCTCTGGGCGGCCGCGAACTCACCCTCGTCGTTCAGTTTCACGGCGTGCTCGGGTGCTCGTACGAGTGATGTCCTGGCCAATCAGCTGAGCCCGCTGGGCTCCGGCACCGGCCTCGTCTCGATCTCCGTCGGCGGCAACGACGCCGGCTTCTCCGACGTCATGACGACCTGCGTCCTGCAGTCCGACAGCGCCTGCGTGGCCCGCGTCAACACCGCGAAGGCGTACGTCGACTCGACACTGCCGGCCCGGCTCGACTCGGTCTACTCGGCGATCAGCGACAGGGCTCCGTCGGCCCAGGTGGTCGTCCTCGGCTATCCCCGGTTCTACCAGCTCAGCGGCAGTTGCCTGGCCGGTCTCTCGGAGACGGAACGCGCCGCCATCAACGGCGCCGCCGACCACCTGAACAGCGCCATCGCCAAGCGGGCCGCCGACCACGGCTTCACGTTCGGCGACGTACGCCCCACCTTCACGGGCCACGAGATCTGTTCCGGCAGCGCCTGGCTGCACAGTGTCAACTGGCTGAACATCGGCGAGTCCTACCACCCGACCGCGGCCGGCCAGTCGGGCGGCTACCTCCCCGTCCTCGACTCGGTGGCCTGACCGGCGCCCCCGCCCCGTGACCGTCACCCGACCGCCGCCGCCTGATCAACGCCGCGGCCCGACCGCTCCGTTCGGGGCCAGTGCCTGAGGAGAGCCGGAGCCGGAGGTCCCGCCCGTCGGGGCCTCCGTCTCGCAGGTGACCGAGAAGGGCACCGAGTTCGACCGGGTCTCCTTCGGAGCGCGCACCTCCACACCGATCCTGTTCTCGTACGTCCCCGACGCTTCGTACGTCGTCACGACGACCGTGTTCCGGCCGGTCCTCCCGCCGCCCGCGGGGAACGAGAGCGTCTTCCAGCCCGGGTCGGACACCTCACCCGTCTCCGTCACCCAGCGGTACTCCACGTCCGCCGGCACGACACCCACGGTGAAGGTCGCCGTGAAGGCGGGAGCCTTCGCGCCGGGTGGCGGGCAGGCCCCCGTGTAGTCGGTGTGCGAGCCCGTCACCGTCACCTTCACCGACTGGGTGGGCGCGGGCGTCGTCCCCCCGCCGCCGGTCGTCGAACCGCCGCCGTCCGTGCCGCTGTTCCCGTTCGTGCCGTTCGTGCCGTTCGTGCCGTTCGTGCCGGAGTCCTCCGTCGTCGCGCCGCCGTCGGTGCCGCCCGTGTCGCCGCCTCCGTCACCGGTGTCACCGCCGCTCGTCGAGCCGCCGGTCGTCCCGCCGCCGGAGCCGCCGGCCCCGTCGTCGCGGTCGACCAGCGCGTACGTCAGGCCCGCGATCGCGAGGGCCAGGGCGGCGAGCCCCGCGATCATCACGATCACGGCGCGCCGCGGACGGTCGGGCCCCGGGGCCGTCGTGGTGGCGTCGGAGGGCGGGTACCCGGATGCCGGTGCCTGCCGGGTGGCGTCCGGCCCGGGGAGCTGCCCCGCGACCGTCGGCGTGTAGGGCGCGGTGCCCGTACGGGGAGTGCCCCCGGTGGCGACCAGCCGGAGGTCGTGTTCGGCCTCCTCGGCCGGCATCCGCTCCGCCGGGTCCTTGCGCAGCAGGCCCTCGATGACCGGCGCGAGCGGGCCCGCCCGCAGCGGAGCGGGCAACTCCTCGTCGACGACCGCGCGCAGGGTGCTGAGCGGGGTGTTCTGCCGGAACGGCGAGTTGCCCTCGACGGCCGCGTAGAGGAGCACGCCCAGCGACCACAGGTCGGACTCGGGCCCCGGCGTACGGCCGAGCGCCCGTTCCGGGGCGAGGAACTCCGGCGAGCCGATCACCTCACCGGTCATCGTGAGCGCCGAACTGCCTTCCACCGTCGCGATGCCGAAGTCGGTGAGCACCACGCGGCCGTCGTTCGACAGCAGGACGTTGCCGGGCTTCACGTCCCGGTGCAGGACGCCCGCCTCGTGCGCGGCCCGCAGCGCGGCGAGCACCTCCGCGCCGATGTGGGCGGCGCGCTGCGGGGGCAACGGGCCCTCGGTGTCCAGCAGATCGGACAGCGCGATCCCGCGGACCAGCTCCATCACGATCCACGGACGGCCCTCCTCCGTCGCCACGTCGTAGACCGTCACCACGTTGCGGTTCGAGATCCGGGCGGCCGCCCACGCCTCCCGCTCCAGGCGGGCGTACATCCGCTCGGCGTCCGGACCCGGCAGTCCCCCCGGGGCCCGCACCTCCTTGACGGCGACCTCGCGGTGCAGCACCTCGTCGCGGGCCCGCCACACGGTCCCCATCCCGCCCTCGCCGAGCGGGGAGAGCAGCCGGTAGCGGCCCGCGACCACACGTTCACTACCCGGTTCTTCGGACACGGGCGTCCCCCATTCGCATCCGCACGATCCTGAACAAAGTAGCTCAACCCAGTGCGGTTGCAGCCCCCTTGAACACCAGTCCCGCCCCGAGGGCCACCACGACGAACGCCGATCCGAGTGGCGTGGAGCGGCGTACCAGCGCCGCGGTCCTGCCCCCCGACCAGCGGGCGCCGTTCTCGATCGCCTTCGCGACCCTGCTGCCGACCTTGACCACGGCGAACCCGGCCGCCGTGAGGGTGAGGGCGAGCCCGGCCCCGTACGCCAGGACGAGCAGCAGCCCGAACCAGGCCTTGCCGAGCGCCGCCGCGCCGACGAGCACGACGACGGCCGAGGGACTCGGCACGAGCCCTCCGGCGAAACCGAGCAGGAGGGTGTCCTTGAGCCGGAAGGCCGGAGCGTGAGGGCGGGGATGAGGGTGCGCGTGGGAATGCCCGTGATCACCGTCGTGCTCGTGTTGGTGTTCGTGTTCGTGCTTGTGTCCGTGCCCATGTGCATGCCCGTGATCGTGGTCGTGCCCATGACTGTGCCCATGGCCATGCCCATGCCCGTGTCCGTGGTCGCGCTGTCGCCATGCCCGTCGTACGAGGGTCGCGCCGGCCACCGTGACGATGACACCGCTCGTCACGCCCAGCCAGGCGATCACCGAGGGCGCGGCGGCCGAACCGGCGGTGACGAGGACGCCGAGGGCGACCACACCGAGCGTGTGCGTGACGGTCACGGAGCCGGCCAGCGGCAGCACGTCGCGCATCGTGGCGTTGCCCCGCGCGGCGGCCGTGGCGGCCATGATCGTCTTGCCGTGTCCGGGAGCGAGGGCGTGCAGCGCGCCGAGCAGCACCGCGATGCCCAGGGCGAGCGCGGCGAAGCCGGCGGTCAGGTCGTGGCGGGACACCAGGTCGTCCAGCGCCCGGGTGAAACGGTCGGCGCCGCGCGGCAGCACGGACGAGGCGGGCGCGTCGGAGCCCTCCTCGACGAGTGCGGGGCCACCCGGACGGACGCGCAGCGAGGCGCTCGCGGTGTCCGCCGGTGACGACAGCAACTGCGCCGGATACTCGGTCAGTTCGTCCGAGACGGACGTGCCGGGCACGTCCGAGTCGGTGAGCGTCGTCCGGTCGCCGCGGGCCGTGACCTCGCGCCAGCCCGGCCCGTCGTCCACGGAGGCCCGAAAGCGCAGCGACAGGTTCCCGTCCGGCAGCGGAGCCGTCCAACGGCACTCCACCCGCAGGGCCTTGAGACCGGCCTGGCCGGGCCGTACCCGGGCCCGGCTCCCGCCGGCGGTCGGCGCGACGGTCTTCCCGCCCACGGTCACCCGGCTCCTCCCGGCCGCCGCCTCGCACCGCTCCCGGGCCCAACTCCCCAGGCCCACCCGGTCGATGTCGGGCCGGGCCTGGGTCGCCGGGATCTCCGCCAGGTCCTCCACGTGGCGGATCCGCAGTTCTCCGGGAGCCACCACGAGTCCGTCGTACCGGTTGACGGTGAAGTTGCCGAGCGGATGCGCCGAGGCCGTCCCCGAGGGGACCAGCACGAGCGCGCAGGCGGCCAGCAGCACGGCCACGCAGGACCCGAAGGCGCGCCGGCGCACGGAAGGGAGGCTCACCGGGCACCGCCCAGCGGCTTCCGGGCCGCCACCGGCTTCGGGGCCTTCAGCGACCTGAGGGTCTTCCGGGCCAGTTCCGCGCCCACCGGCGAGAAGCCCGGGTTGAGTTCCAGCGCCGACGACAGGCTTTCGCGGGCCTCCTTCCGGTGGCCCGTGGCCTGTTCGATCATGCCGCGGTGGTAGAGGAACGTGGCGTCCCGGTAGCCGGTGGCCGTGGCGCGCCGGGCGTGGCGCAGCGCCTCGTCGTCGCGCCCGTTGACGTGCAGGGCCCAGGCCAGCGCGTCCGCGGTGTGCACGGTCCGGCGGCGCTCGTACTCGGCCCGCGCGGCGCGCAGCGCGGCCCCGCGGTCGCCGTGGTCGGCCGCGGCGAGCGCGGTGTCCAGGTCGGCGTTGACACCGTTCGCGCGGGCCAGCGCCGTCCAGGCGTCGACCAGCGCGTACTGGGCGCGGGCCTTCGCCGGGTCCGCCTCGCCGCCGCGCGCCTCGTACAGCTCGCCCAGCACGACCAGCGGCCCGGGCAGCGGGAAGCGGGCCACCACCTCCTCCATCCCGAGGATCGCGGCCGACCGGTCGCCGCCGGCCGCCTGCGCCCTGGCCCGGCCCTCCAGCGCCGGCAGGTAGGTGCCGTCGGCCCGCAGCGCCCGCTCGTAGTACGTGAGCGCCTTCCCGTACTCGCCCTCGCGCCAGGAGAGCTGGCCCAGCGACGACGCCACGTAGGCGACGTCCCCGGGTGCGGTGGCACCGGCCAGCGCCTGCTCCAGTACGCGGCGGGCCGTCCGGACGTCGCCGCGCAGCTCGTGCACGTAGGCGTACCGGGTGAAGACCGGGACGCCCGGGCGGCGGGAGTCGGCCTCGTCGGCGGCCTTCGACGCCTCCTTGTAGCGGCCGAGTTCGACCAGGGCGTCGACGCGGACCGACAGGGCGCGCTCGTTGAACGTGTTCTCCTCCAGTGCCCTGCGCGCGTACTCCAGCGCCTCGGGGAACCGGTGGCGGGCCGCGGCCAGCGCCGCCCGGCCGGCCAGCGCCGGATCGTTGCCGGGACTCAGCTCCAGCGAACGCTCCAGCGCGCGCTGTGCCTGCGGGTAGCGGGACGGGTCGCCGTCGGTGCGCGCCTGCTCGACGTAGGCGATGCCCAGCGTCGCCCAGCCGCCGGAGTCCTTGGGCTGCGCCTTCAGATGGGACTGCAGCGCGGAGATGCCCGCGGCCAGGCTGCCGCCCGCCAGCAGTTCGGGAGCGAGTCCCGGCGCGGACGCCACCGTGGACGTACCGCCGTCGTCCCTGCTGCCCAGCACCACGGCCCCCGCGGTCATCGCGACGGCGAGGGCGACGGCACAGGCCGCGAGCTGCAGCGCGCGGCGCCGCCCGGCCTCCCGCCGCCCCGCGGGAACGGGTTGCAGGGGCCCGCCGCGTCCGCCGGGCTCCGGCGCCCCGGCCACGTCGGCCGCCGCCGCGGACTCGGTCGCCGTCGCCGGCCCGGCGGTGCCGGCCGGTCCGGCCGTGTCGGGCGCGCCCGGGGTCCGCGGCGCGTCGTCGTTGCTGTGCGCGGGCATTGCGCTCTCCTCGATCGCCATGGTGGGAAAGGTGGTGCACATCGGGGGCGGCGTGGCCCGTGCGCCGTGGGGGACACCCGCACGGACCACGCCGGTTCAAGGGGCGCGGGTCAGTAGGCGCGGCGCCGGCCGCGCCACCACAGCAGGCCCGTACCGACGAGCAGGAACCCGGCCGCGCCGGAGGCCGCGGAAACGGCGATCAGCGTGGTGTCGTCCATACCGCCGGTGCCGGTCGTGCCGCCCGCGGGCTGCAGCGCGTCCCCCAGCTGGTTGCGGACGTCGTTGGTGCCGGCCGTGCCCTTGGCCAGCGGTCCACGCGAACCGGAGGTCGGCAGGGCGACGTACGGGAACGTCTTCTCGAACTTCTGGTCGTTCTTGTCGACCGCGTCACCCAGGTCGTTCTTGGCGCCGACCAGTTCGCCCTCGACGACCTGCAGCGCGATGTCCAGCACGTCGTCGCCCAGGCGGCGGCCGTTCGGGAAGCCCGCGTTGTCACCGTCCAGCACACCGAGGCGCTTCTCCTCGGCGGACGGCTTGATCGAGGTGTTGAGGCGCAGCATCTCCGAAGGACGCACGTGCGGCGGCTGGTTGAGGCCCTCCACACCCTTCAGGAACACGTCGACCAGGTCGTTGCGGGGCTCGTCGGGCGCCTCGATCTTGTAGATCGCCTCGATGAGCTTCGGCAGCTCGGGCTCGGTGACGTTCTTCAGGAAGTCGCCGTCGTTCCAGGGCGCGGACGCGTTGAACTTGTCCTTGTCCTTGATCGGGTTGACGACCTCGTTCACCAGCGGCATGCCCAGGCGCGAGACCTGACGGTAGTGACCGCTCGCGTTCCTGCGCTGCGTCGTCGACCAGATGCCCACGATCGGCTGTTCGGCCGACTCCTGGATCATGTCGTTCGGCACCTGCAGGGCGACGGTGTTGACGTTGTAGCCCTTCAGGGTGTCGTTGCCGACCTCGGACAGGTTCCCGCCGTACAGCAGGTCGAAGACCCGCAGATCGAGGAAGAACGGGTCGTCGGCCTGGCCCGCGAACGTCGTGGCCCCGCCCGGCAGTTCGTGCACGGCCTGGTCGCGGAGCTTGGCGTAGTCCGGCATGGACGCCTTGCCGACGTTCGACGGCGCCACCGGCACGTCGTCCGCGACCTTCGTCCGCTTGACCAGGTGCTGGTCCTTCAGCTGCAGCAGGTCTATGTCGTAGGTCTGCGTGATGTTGAGGTCCGGGTCGTCCAGGCTCTCGACAGCGCCCGTGTTGTACAGGAAGGTCTTGTCGTTCTTCGTGTGCGTCCTGAAGGTGTACCGGAAGAGCAGTTCGCCCTGCGCGTCACCGTTGTTGTCGATGTGCAGGTCGTACTGGGCGTCCTCGGCGAACGGGAAGAAGTTCGGCCCGCCGGCCGGCTCCTCGAAGGGGATCCAGTTGGCGACGATCGTGGTCGTGTCCGGTTTGTCGGGGCTCGCGAACGCGTACACGTCCGTGTTGTCGTACTGCGGCTGCCCCGAGATGAGCGGAGCCTCCCGGTGGCTCGAGGCGCTCGCGCTCCCCGGTTCGAGCGCGGTCACGCCGACGGCCGCGAGCCCGCCGGTGGCCAGCGCACCGCAGACAAGGGTCGCGAGGCTCCTGCGTCCCACGAACCCACTGGTGAAAGGTGTCATGCCGTCCGTCCTCTGTCCCAAAGCTGTGTCCGGCGGTGAACCGGGCGGGAGACCCCTCGAGTGGTCCGTCGCCGCGCTCGTACCGCGTCGGTCGGTGTTGCCTGATGCACGCCATTCGGAGCCGGGGGGAGAAAGGATTGGTCCGGGATCCACCCGCGTTTTCAGGGAGTTGATCCGTAACCCCATCCGACGGCGTTCCTGCGCCGAATACGTGAGGACGGGACGGGCCGTTCAAGGCCGAGGAGGGGGAACGGGTGGAGGCGGACGAACTTCTGGTGCGCGTGGCCACAGGAGACCAGAAGGCCTTCGAGGATCTGTACGCCCTCGTGTCCGGGCCGGTCTTCGGGCTGGTGCGCCGGGTCGTACGGGACCCGGCGCAGTCGGAGGAGGTGGCGCAGGAGGTGCTCCTCGAACTCTGGCGCTCCGCCGCGCGCTACGACCCCGGCCGCGGCAGCGCGCACGCCTGGGTGCTGACCCTCGCGCACCGCAGGGCGGTCGACCGGGTGCGCAGCGCCCGCGCCGCCGGGGGAGCGCGAACTGCGCATGGCCCGGCGGTCGAACGGCCCCGCCTTCGACCACGTCGCCGAGGAGGTCGAGGCCGGCCTCGAGAGGGAATGGGTACGCCGCTGCCTGGACCGGCTCACCGCCCTGCAGCGCCAGTCCGTCACCCTCGCCTACTACGACGGCTACACCTACCGTGAAGTGGCCGAACGGCTCTCCCTGCCGCTCGGCACCGTGAAGACGCGCATGCGGGACGGGCTCACGCGGCTGCGCAACTGCCTGGGAGGTGTCGCATGACCAGCATCTTCCGGCGCGGCGAACTGCATTCGCTGGCCGCCCCCTACGCGCTCGACGCCCTGGAACCGCACGAGCGCAAACGGTTCGAGAAGCACCTCGGGCACTGCGACAGCTGCGCCGCCGAGGTGCGCGCCCTGCGCGAGGACGCGGTCCGCCTCGCCTGGTCCACGGCCGCCCCGGCCCCCGCCGCGCTGCGCGACCGGGTCCTCACGGCCGTACGGAACACCCCGCAGGAACCGGCCCCCGCGCAACCGCGGGAGCGGGTGCGGGCGCAGCGCCCGCCGTCGCGGGCCCGCCGCTCGCCCTTCTCGCCCTTCCTCGTCCCCCTTGCCTCCACCACGGCCGCCGCCGCCCTCGTCGTCGCCGCGCTCTTCGGCATGCAGGCGTCCCGTACGCAGGACCGGCTGACCGAGGAGCGGGCGCAGGCGCGTGAGATCGCCCACGTTCTCGCGGCGCCGGACGCCCGCGCCGCCGCCGGCCGGGACGCGGACGGCCAGGGACTCGGCGTCGTCGCGTCCGCCTCGCAGGGCACCGCCGTGGTGACCGCGGCCGGTCTTGCCGCGCCTTCGGGGGAAAGGGTCCACCAGCTGTGGCTCATGCGACCGGAGGGGAAACCGCGATCCCTGGGGCTCCTCGACGGCGACACGCCCTTGATTGCCACCGGTCTGGATCCGGACGCGTCGTCACTGGCTGTGACCGTCGAGCCGCCGGGCGGCTCCCCGCGGCCCACCACCGCACCGGTTGTCCAACTCGCCCTGGAATCACTCGGATTCGGAGAGTAATCGTCAACGCCCGTACAGGAGAGTGGAATCCCGCCACCGGGATACACGAGTGCCGTGACGGGGCGATAGGGTTAACCTGCCCGGGCCGGGTGCCCTCGTACGGGTGGGGAGTGACATGGAACAGATAACAGTGCGTGGCAGGGCGCGAGTCCCTGCGATCACGTGTGGGAGCAGCGCGACGAGTTCGCGCCTCGACCGCCATCTTTCGGTGATGGGTGGCCCTGCCATCCCTCAGCGCGAAGCGGCCGAGGCGACGTCCTTGATGCGCGAGCTCACCTCTCGTGACACCGCGCACGACCGCACCGGCAGGGGCGCGCGAGTGAGGCGGGTCTCGCTCTTCGCACCGCTGCGCCGGCTGCGCCGTTCGCTGTTCGGCGGCCGCTGACCGGCGGCCCCGGTCGCTGACACGCGGCCGAACCCGAGCAGGAGCCCGACCCGCGCTCAGGCGGACACACCGTCCCGGCGCAGTGCTGCGATCTCCTCGTCCGTCATCCCCACGGCACGCAGTACCGCCCCGGTGTGTTCCCCGAGCGCGGGTACGGGTCCCATTTTCGCCGCCTCACCGCCCGGCAGCGTGATCGGCGGCAGCAGGGCTCTCAGCGGTCCCACCGGCGACCCCACTTCCCGCCACCGGTCCCGGGCCGCGAGCTGCGGATGCTCCGCCACGTCCGCCACGTCCCGCAGCAGCGCGCAGGCGATCCCGGCCGCCTCCAGTCGCGCCACCGCCTCCCGCGCCGTGAGCGCCGCCAGTGCCGTGCCGACCAACTCGTCCGTACGGTCCCGGTGTTCGACCCGGGCCGCGTTCGTCGCGTACGCCGGGTCGTGCGCCAGCTCCGGCCGTCCCAGCACCTGTTCGGCGAGCCGGCGCCACTCCCGGTCGTTCTGCACCGACAGCAGCACCCGCCCGCCGTCACCCGTGGCATAGCCGTCGTACGGGGCGATGAC
Organism: Streptomyces sp. V3I8; assembly: GCF_030817535.1. NCBI lineage: Bacteria > Bacillati > Actinomycetota > Actinomycetes > Kitasatosporales > Streptomycetaceae > Streptomyces > Streptomyces sp. V3I8. The sequence continues at coordinate 6,934,970 of NZ_JAUSZL010000002.1, forward strand.
GGCGTGCGCGAGGCCGGTGCGCGCCGGGGGAGTCCCCCCGTGCATCGCATGGTGCAGCGGATGCCCCATCCACTCCGTCAGCGCGTCCAGCATGGACACCTCCACCGGCCCGCCGCGCCCCGTCGCCCCGCGCCGCACCAGCGCCGCGAGGACCCCGGAGAACGCGTACATGGCCGCCGCGATGTCGGCCGCCGGGATGCCGGCCTTCACCGGCTGCCCGGCCGTGCCCGTCACGGAGACCAGCCCCGCCTCGCACTGCACGAGCATGTCGTACGCGCGCTTGCCGGCGTACGGTCCCGAGGGCCCGTAGCCCGAGATGTCCACGGCGACGAGGCGCGGGTGCGCCGCGCACAGCGTGGCCGCGTCCAGGCCGAGCCGGGCGGCGGCGCCCTGCGCGAGGTTCTGCACGAAGACGTCGGCGTCCGCCACCAGGCGGCGCACCACGTCGAGCCCGCGCGAGTCCTTCAGGTCGAGCGCGACGGACTCCTTGCCGCGGTTGCACCACACGAAGTGCGAGGCGAGACCGCCGGCCGCGGTGTCGTAGCCGCGCGCGAAGTCGCCGCCGTCGAGGCGCTCGACCTTGACGACCCGCGCCCCGAGATCGGCGAGCTGCCGGGTGGCGAAGGGCGCGGCGACGGCCTGCTCGACGGCGACGACGGTGATGCCCTCCAGGGGCAGGGGAAGCGGCTCCATGCGGGGGATCATGACCCGGGGCGACGGGTTTGTCATGCGCCGGTGCCGCCCGTGCCGGTCAGAGCAGGGTGAACTGGCCCTCGGGGCCCTCCTCCGGGTGGGTGAGGACCGTGGCCGGGGCCCGGGAGGCGGCCGAGGGCGGCAGGACGCCCGCCCGGCGCAGGGCCGTCGAGGTGACGGGGGAGGCCGGCGTCACATCCGTTCGCCGCGTGCGCAGTTCCGCCAGGAGGGACAGGACCGTCACCAGTTCCAGCAGGTCCGAGGTCCAGGTCTGGGGCCACGTCGTGGGACGGACGGCCTCCAGCGTGCCCGGCTCGGGCCGGGTGATGCGGGCGGCGAACCACTGGTCCAGGACGCGGACCCCGCCCACCTCGAAGTCCCAGGCCTCGGGCGGTACGGGGGAGATGCGGCCCTCGTCGAGGTGGAGGGTCTCCTCGTCCCGGTCGTAGCGCGGCTCGTGGGGGAACGGCGGGAGCGGGGCCCGGACGTAGGGGCGGCGGCCACCGGGGAGCTTCGGGCGGTCGCCGTCGCGGCGCATCAGCCGCAGCATGCGGTGGCCGGCGTCGGTTCCGCGCGCCCACAGTCCGGGGTCGGTGGTCAGCGGGACCGTGGGTCCGTCGGGGCCCGGGGCGGCGACCGCCACCGTCCAGGCCAGCACGTCGAGCGGGGCGGGGCAGTGGCCGAGGTGCTCGGCCAGGAAGTCCAGCAGGCCCGGCGCCAGGTTCGGTTCCAGACCGCCGGGGCGCCGGAACAGCGGGCGGACCCGGCCGGGGCGCGTGGCGGGAACCGCCTTCGACCGGGGCCGGGCCACCGGCAGGACGGACGTGGCCAGGAGCGCCGGGCCGGCGGGGACGGGCGCCTGCTCGACCGCGAACACCTGGTGGGCGTCCGCCACCCGCCACAGTTCCGGCCGCGCCGCGTCGATGAGCCGGTGGTCGGGAATCAGCCATTGCTCGTCGAACGGTCCGGCCGTCACCCGTACCGGCTCCGCGCAGGGGCCCGACGCGCGCGCCAGCCGTCCCGTCCCGGCGGGCCGGCCGGGCAGTTGCGCCACCGCCGAGTACAGGGTCCGCGCGCGTGTGACGCCGAACAGCGCCTCGCGGTCGGGCCCTTCGGCCTTCATGAGGGCGTCCCAGCGCGCTCTCAGGGACGCCGCGTCGGGCGCCGTCGGCCACGCCCGGCCCGGCCGGGGAGGTGCGACCGACCACGGCATGAGGTCCGCGAGCAGCGGAGCGTCGTCGTGCGTCACGCCCGGCATCGTACGACGTGTCCCCCGGCGGCGTCCGGGTCGTGCGCGGTCAGTGGGCGTCCAGGGTGACGGTGAACGAGAAACGGTCGCCCCGGTAGTGGATGCGGGCCACGTCCAGCGCCCGCCCGTCCTCGCCGTGCACGACGCCCGTGTAGTGCAGGATCGGGCTCAGCAGCGGCACCTGGAGGAGCCGGGCGGTCTCCGGGTCGGCGAGCCGCGCCTCGACCGTATCGGTGATCTGGCCGATTCTCGCCCCCGCGACATCGCGCAGGACCTTGGTCATGGGCCAGCGCAGCAGGTCCTCGGGATCGATCAGGGCCGCCAGTTCCGGCCGCACGTAGTTGCGCGCGTGGTTGGTCGGCTCACCGGTCTTCTCGTCGCTGCGCAGCCGGTGGTACGTCGCCACCTGGGCCAAGTCCGGGAAGTACTCGGCCAGTTCGCCCGACACGGGTTCGCTCCCGTGGTCCAGCAGCTGCGTCGTCATGCCCGACTGCTGCGCCACGATGGCGTCCACCGAGCCGAGCAGGCGGACCGGCGCGCCCCGTGTGGCGCTCGGCTCGATGAACGTGCCGCGCCTGCGGTGGCGGGAGATGAGCCCTTCGCCCTCCAGTTCCTTGAGCGCCTGCCGCATGGTCAGCACGCTCACCCCGTAGTGCTCCGCCAGCTGTTCCTCGGTCGGCAGCCGCAGCGGATCCTGCGGCGACCGCCCGAGTATCGAGGCGCGCAGGGACTGCGACACCTGATACCAGAGCGGCAGCTTGCGGTTCAGGACGATCGAGTCCGGGGCGAAGGAGGTCACGAGGGTATCCGTACCGGTCGCGGGCGTCGGGTGCAACGGGCTGCCGTACGCGTGGTCGTGCGGGCGGTCGAACGTGCGGGGCGTGCGGGGCGTGCGTGGCCGGGGGCCGTCACGGCCGGCCGGCCGGCCCGGAACCGCCGGCGTCCGGCCGGAAGTGGCGTTCGAGGCCCTGCCACACGTCGTCGTACGCGGCCTGCAGGTGCCCGGCGCGGGCGGCCTGCGCGGTGGCGGTGACCGGCCAGCGCGTCTCGAACATGAAGGCCAGGCCGTCGTCGACCTTCTGCGGCCGCAGCTCGGCGGCGCTCGCCCGCTCGAAGGTCTCCCGGTCGGGGCCGTGCGCCGACATCATGTTGTGCAGCGAACCGCCGCCCGGCACGAAACCCCCCTCACCGGCGGCCTTCGCGTCGTACGCGCCCTCGAGGAGTCCCATGTACTCGCTCATCACGTTCCGGTGGAAGTAGGGCGGCCGGAAGGTGTCCTCGCCCACCAGCCAGCGCGGTGCGAAGACCACGAAGTCGACGCCGGCCAGGCCCGGGGTGTCGGACGGCGACGTCAGCACGGTGAAGATCGACGGGTCGGGGTGGTCGTAGCTGATGGTGCCGATCACATTGAACAGGCGCAGGTCGTAGACGTACGGCACATGGTTGCCGTGCCAGGCGACGACGTCGAGCGGTGAGTGGTCGTACCGCGCCGTCCAGAGGTTGCCGCAGAACTTGTTGACCACCTCCACCGGCCCCGCCGTGTCCCCGTCGTCCTCGTACGCGGCGACCGGTGCTTTGAAGTCCCGGGCGTTGGCGAGGCCGTTGGCGCCGATCGGCCCGAGGTCGGGGAGCTGGAAGGGGGCGCCGTAGTTCTCGCACACATAGCCCCGCGAGGTCCCGGCCGGACCGCCGCCGGGCACCGTGTCCAGCAGCTGCACCCGGAAGCGCACCCCGCGGGGGACCAGTGCCACATGGCCCGGCTCCACCCGCAGCAGCCCGAACTCGGTGCGCAGCAGCAGTCCGCCGCGCTCCGGCACGATCAGGAGCTCGCCGTCGGCGTCGCTGAACACCCGCTCCATCGAGGAGTTGGCGTGGTACAGGTGCACGGCCATGCCGGTGCGCTGCGTGGCGTCGCCGTTGCCGCCGAGGGTCCACAGGCCCGCCAGGAAGTCGGTGCCGGGCGGGGGTTCCGGCAGGGGGTTCCAGCGCAGCCGGTTCGGATCCGGCACCGTCTCGGTGAAGGGGGCCGTGCGCAGGGTGCCGTTGTCGGTGCGGGTGAAGGCGGGGTGCGCGGCCGACGGGCGGATGCGGTACAGCCAGGAGCGGCGGTTGTGCGCCCTCGGCTCGGTGAACGCGGAACCGCTCAGCTGTTCCGCGTACAGCCCGAGCGGGACCCGCTGCGGCGAGTTGCGGCCCTGCGGGAGCGCGCCGGGCACCGCCTCCGAACTGTGCTCGTTGCCGAACCCGGAGAGATACGTCAGCGCCTCGGCGGTCTTCCGCAGTGCCCCGGCGCCGTCGTGCGCGTCCCCGCTCATGATCACTCCCTCGTTCCCGATTCCTATGCATCACCGTAGGATTCGGCGAATCGCCGCGCAAGGGGGGATCCGGCTGTCGGAGCCGTGCTCTAGTCTCCCGGGCATGTCGTGGAAGCGAGCCCTCCTCCCCCCTCTCGTGGTCTGCGCGCTGCTCGCCGCCCTGTCGGCCGGGGCGACGGGCTGCGGGAGCGGTGACGCGCAGGGGGGCGACGCGGTGCGGTCCACACCGGTGGGCACGGTGCTGGCGGACACGGACGAGGAGGGGCGGCACTACCGTGAGGTCGACGGGAAGAGCGCACCCGAGGTCGCGATCGAGATACAGCCCGACACCGACGGCGGCTGGAACGTCCGGCTGACGGTCCACGACTTCCGCTTCTCGCCCGCGGGAACGGAGCGCAGGGCCGAACCGGGCCGCGGCTACGCGCTGCTCCGGCTGGACGGCAGCCCCCTGTCCCTCCTGCGCGGCCGGACACACCACCTCGCGGGGGACGTCGTTCCGCACGGGACCCACCAGGTGACCGTGCGCCTGTACGCGGACGACGACACGGTGTGGGCCGTCGGCGGCGAACCCGTCGCCAGCACGGCCGACATCACCGTGTCCGACCCGGACCCACGCAACGGCAGCGGCGGCAACGGCAACGGTGAGAGCGGGGGCGGCGGCAGCGGCGGCCGGGGCGTGCCCCGGGGTGCCGGCGCCCCGTGAGACCGGTGCCGGTGGGTGGTCGTGGGGGCACGGACTCCGTACGGAAAGGCACAGTTCGCGGGAGCCCGTTCACCGCACCACGGCGGGAAGGCATCATGAAGCCCGTGCCCCACGCGACCTCGATGCGCCGCGCGCCCGTCCAGCGCCGTAGCGCCGAACGACTCACCCGCATCCTCGACGCCTGCGCCGCTCTCCTGGACGAGGTCGGCTACGAGGCCCTGAGCACCCGCGCGGTCGCCCTGCGCGCCGGGGTGCCCATCGGTTCGGTCTACCGGTTCTTCGGCAACAAGCGGGCCATGGCCGACGCGCTCGCCCAGCGCAACCTGGACGTCTACACCGAGCGGGTCTCCCGCCGCCTCGAGGAGACCGGCGACGGGGCGGGCTGGCGGGCGGCCATGGACGCGGTCCTGGACGAGTACCTCGTGATGAAGCGCACCGCGCCCGGCTTCACCCTGGTCGACTTCGGCAACCAGATACCCGTCGGCACCCGTGACGCCGAACCCAACACCCGTGTCGCCGACCGCCTGACCGAACTGCTCTCCGCCCGTATCGGCCGCACCCCCGACGAGGATCTGCGCCGCACCTTCCTCATCGCCGTCGAGACCGCCGACACCCTCGTCCAGCTCGCCTTCCGCCTCGACCCGGCGGGCGACGAGCGCGTCATGGAGGAGGCACGGGAACTGCTGCGGGCGTACCTGTCGCGCTCACTCGACTAGGGCGTTTCTTTTGGATCAGGTCGGATCAGGCCGCGGTGTCCGGTGCGGTGCATCGCAAGGCGGAGCATGATCCGTGTACTGGGCGTACTTGGGTCGTGCGACAACGCCGCGAGGCGCCGTGCCGGGCGCCGCGGACCCGGGCTGATCCAAAAGAAACGCCCTGGGGCCTGTCCGGCGATTCCCGCCCGCCCGTTCCCGCCCGCCCCTCCCCGCCCGTCCGTTCCGCGTCGTACGGCAGGCGAATTCGCGACGTGACCCCCGCGACCCCTCCCCACCGTCCATACCGGTCGGTATGCTCGGCCCGGTCAGTGCGTCACCGTCGCCGCCACCCCTCCGGAGGACCCGTGTCCACCACCACCGACTCCCGCACGGCCCTGCGCATCTGCCCGCTCTGCGAGGCCACCTGCGGGCTGACCCTCACCATCGAGGGGACCAGGGTGACGAGCGCGCGCGGAGACCGCGACGACGTGTTCAGCCGGGGGTTCATCTGCCCGAAGGGGGCGTCGTTCGGCGCGGCCGACGGCGACCCGGACCGGCTGCGGACCCCGCTGGTGCGCAGGGACGGCGAACTGCGCGAGGCCACCTGGGAGGAGGCCTTCGACGCGGTCGCCGCCGGACTGCGCCCGGTCGTCGAACGGCACGGCCCGCACTCCGTCGGAGCCGTCCTCGGCAACCCGAACGTGCACACCATGGCCGGCGCCCTCTACCCGGCCGTCCTGCTCGCCGGCCTCGGCACGCACAGCGTCTTCACCGCGTCCACCGTCGACCAGATGCCCAAGCACGTCTCCAGCGGCCTCCTCTACGGCGACGCGAACGCCATCCCCGTACCCGATCTCGACCACACCGACCACCTGCTGCTGATCGGCGCCAACCCCCTGGAGTCCAACGGGAGTCTGTGCACCGCACCCGACTTCCCCGGCAAACTCAAGGACCTCAGGGCGCGCGGCGGCACGCTGACGGTCGTCGACCCGCGCCGCACCCGCACGGCGAAGCTCGCCGACCGGCACGTCGCCGTCCGCCCCGGCACCGACGCCCTGCTCCTCGCGGCGATGACGCACGTCCTCTTCGAGGAGCGGCTCACCGATCTCGGCGCGCTCGGCGAACTGGTCCAGGGGGTCGACGAACTCCGCGACGCCGTAAGGGACTTCACGCCCGAGGCCGCCGCCGGGGCCTGCGACGTCGACGCCGGCACCATCCGGGCGCTGGCCCGCGAACTGGCCGCCGCGCCCACCGCCGCCGTCTACGGCCGCATCGGCAGCTGCACCGTCCCGCACGGCACCCTGGCCAGCTGGCTCGTCGACGTCCTCAACATCCTCACCGGCAACCTCGACCGGCCCGGCGGCGCCCTCTTCCCGCAGGCCGCCACCGACCGCACGCCCCGCCCCGCCGGACCCGGCCGCGGCTTCGCGCTCGGCCGCTGGCACAGCCGGGTGAGCCGCCACCCCGAGGCCAAGGGCGAACTGCCGCTCGCCGCGCTCGCCGAGGAGATCGACACCGCGACCGCCGAGGGCGAGCCCGTCCGCGCGCTCGTCGTCATCGCCGCCAACCCGGTCCTCTCCGCCCCCGACGGCGACCGCCTCGACAAGGCCCTCGGCTCGCTCGACTTCATGGTCAGCGTCGACCCGTACCTCAACGAGACCTCCCGCCACGCCGACGTCGTGCTGCCGCCGCCCCCGCCCTCGCAGAGCCCGCACCACGACTTCGCCTTCAACACCCTCGCCGTCCGCAACCAGGTCCGCTACACCAGGGCCGCCGTCCCGCTGGAACCCGGCAGGATGGCCGAGACGGAGATCCTCGCCCGGCTCGTCCTCGCCGCGACCGGCCTGCACGGCGCCGATCCCGCCGCCGTCGACACCATGGTCATCGACCGGACCCTCGGCAAGGCCGTCGAGGAAGCGCACTCCCCGGTGCACGGCCGCGACCCCCGCGAGCTCGCCGCCGCCCTCACCGGCGACACCGGCCCCGAGCGCCGCCTCGACATGATGCTGCGCCTGGGCCCGTACGGCGACGGATTCGGCGTACGCCCCGACGGCCTCACCCTGCACCGGCTGCTCGACCACCCCCACGGCATCGACCTCGGGCCGCTGCGGCCGCGCCTGCCGGGCCCCCTCAAGACCCGTAGCGGACGCGTCGAACTGCTCCCGCGGCCCCTCGCCGACGACCTCCCGCGCCTCAGGGACGCGCTGCGCTCGCGCCCCGACGGCCTCGTCCTGGTCGGCCGCCGCCACCTGCGGTCCAACAACAGCTGGATGCACAACATCCCCGCCCTCACCGGCGGCACCAACCGCTGCACCCTGCACCTCCACCCCGACGACGCCGAACGCCTCGGCGTCACCGACGGGGCACCCGTCCGCGTCAAGGGCGCCGGGGGAGAGGTCGTCGCCCCCGCCGAGGTCACCGACGCCGTACGCCCCGGGGTCGTGAGCCTGCCGCACGGCTGGGGGCACGACCGGCCCGGCACCCGGCTGCGGCATGCCGCCGCGGACCCCGGTGTCAACGTCAACCAGCTGCTGGACGGCAGTCTGCTCGACCCGCTGTCCGGCACCGCGGTCCTCAACGGCGTACCCGTCGAGGTCGCGCCGACAGGCACCGCGCCGTGACCACAATGAACGCTGTGACCAGGAGTTTTGCGCTTATTGCTCGCACGTCAACATCTTGTTAAGACTTGTGGACCCGACCTAACGTCACTCGGACCGCCGGCCCTGGTGGGAGTTCAAGGGCGAACGTTAGGTATCCATCCATGCTGACCATCCTCGGCTTCACCATGATCGCGACCTTCCTGGTCCTGATCATGATGAAGAAGATGTCGCCGATCGCGGCGCTCGTGCTGATCCCGGCACTCTTCTGTGTGTTCGTCGGAAAAGGCGCCCACCTCGGCGACTACGTCATCGAAGGGGTGGGCACCCTCGCGCCCACCGCCGCGATGCTGATGTTCGCCATCGTGTACTTCGGCGTCATGATCGACGTCGGCCTCTTCGACCCGATCGTCCGGGGCATCCTCAAGTTCTGCAAGGCCGACCCGATGCGCATCGTCGTCGGCACGGCCCTGCTCGCCGCGATCGTCTCCCTGGACGGCGACGGCTCGACCACCTTCATGATCACGGTCTCGGCGATGTACCCGCTGTACAAGCGCCTGAAGATGAGCCTCGTGGTGATGACCGGCGTCGCCGCCACCGCCAACGGCGTGATGAACACCCTGCCCTGGGGCGGCCCGACGGCCCGCGCCGCCACCGCGCTCAAGCTCGACGCCGGCGACATCTTCGTCCCGATGATCCCGGCGCTCGCCGTCGGCCTGGTCTGCGTGATCGCCTTTTCGTACGTCCTCGGCCTGCGCGAGCGCCGCCGGCTCGGCGTGCTGAGCCTGGCGGAGGTCCTGGAGGAGGAGCAGCGGGAGACCGCAGCCGAGACGGTGCTGGTCGGCGCGGGTGCGGGTGCAGGTGCGGGTGCGGGTGTGGACGCGGACGCGGGTGCCTCCGGCGACTCGGGCGGCGGCAAGGTGCGCTTCACCAAGACCACGGGGGGTGCGGGCACCGGGACCGGAGCCGGAACCGGGACCGGAGCCCCGGACGCAGGCGGACAGGCCGACGCCGAGGAGGACGACGTACGCCTCCAGGGTCTCGACCCGAACCGCCCGACGCTGCGGCCCCGGCTGTACTGGTTCAACGCGCTGCTCACGATGGTCCTCGTCGCCGCCATGATCATGGAGCTGCTGCCGATCCCGGTCCTCTTCCTGCTCGCCGCCGCGCTCGCCCTGACCGTCAACTTCCCGAACATCCCGGAGCAGAAGGAACGGCTTGCCGCCCACGCCGACAACGTCCTGAACGTCTCCGGCATGGTCTTCGCCGCCGCCGTCTTCACCGGCGTCCTGCAGGGCACCGGCATGGTCGACTCCATGGCGAAGTGGCTCGTCGAGGGCATCCCCGACGGCATGGGCCCGCACATGGCCCTCGTCACCGGCGCCCTGAGCCTGCCGCTCACCTACTTCATGTCGAACGACGGCTTCTACTTCGGCGTCCTGCCCGTCCTCGCCGAGGCCGGTGCCGCGCACGGCGTCTCGCCGCTGGAGATCGCCCGCGCCTCCCTGGTCGGCCAGCCGCTGCACATGTCCAGCCCGCTGGTCCCGGCCGTGTACGTGCTGGTCGGCATGGCCAAGGTCGAATTCGGCGACCACACCAAATTCGTGGTCAAGTACGCGGCGCTCACCTCGCTGGTGGTGCTCGGCGCCGGAATCCTGTTCGGCATCATCTGACCCGGGATCCGCGCCGGGGCCCGCCCCGGAGCGCGTCCCGCGGTACGCCCCGCGCCGGCCGCGAGACCGGTCCCGTCCGATGGAGAACGTCATGGTGAGGCCCGGTGGGAACCGCGGCTGGCTGCTCCGCCTCGTCATCGCCTTCAGCTTCGCGCAGGGGGCGGTGTCGATGGCGCGGCCCGCCGTCTCCTACCGGGCCCTCGCGCTCGGCGCCGACGAGCGGGCGATCGGCGTGATCGCCGGCGTGTACGCGCTGCTGCCGCTCTTCGCCGCCGTCCCGCTCGGCCGCAGGACCGACCACGGCCGGTGCGCCCCGCTGCTCCCCGTGGGCGTGGTCCTCATCGCCGGGGGCTGCGCCCTCAGCGGTACGGCGGACTCCCTCACCGCGATGGCGGCCTGGAGCGGGGTGATGGGCCTCGGGCACCTCTCCTTCGTGATCGGCGCCCAGTCGCTCGTGGCCCGCCAGTCCGCGCCCCACGAACAGGACCGCAACTTCGGCCACTTCACCATCGGCGCCTCGCTCGGCCAGCTCGTCGGACCGGTCGCCGCGGGCGTCCTGATCGGCGGCCCCGACCTGGCGGGCACCAGCGCCCTCGCCCTGCTGGCCGCGGGCGGCGTCGCGGCGTTCGCGTTCGTCTCCCTGTGGCGCATCGAGCACCGTACGCCGACCGCGTCCCGCACCGGGCAGGGCCCGCGCGTGCCCGTGGGCCGCATCCTGCGCACCCGGGGCGTGCCCGCGGGCATCTTCATCAGCCTCGCCGTGCTCTCCGCGACGGACATCCTCACCGCCTACCTCCCGGTGGTCGGCGAGCACCGGGGCATCGCGCCCTCCGTGATCGGCCTGCTGCTCAGCCTGCGCGCGGCGGCGACCATCGCCTGCCGGCTGGTGATGACACCGATGCTGCGGCTCCTCGGCCGGGCCGCACTGCTCGGCACGACCTGTCTGCTGGCGGCCCTGCTGTGCGCCGCGATCGCGCTGCCCCTGCCGGTCCGGGGCCTCGCCGTGGTCCTCGCCGTGCTGGGCTTCTGCCTGGGGGTCGGCCAGCCCCTGTCGATGACCACGGTCGTCCAGGCGGCCCCGGACGGCGCCCGTTCCACCGCCCTCGCCCTGCGGCTGACCGGCAACCGGCTCGGCCAGGTCGCGGCGCCCGCCGCGGCGGGGCTGATCGCGGGGGTCGCGGGTGTGGCGGCGCCGTTCGTGATGCTGGGCGGGCTGCTGCTGGTGGCCTCGGGCCTGGGACTGCGGCGGGGCCGGACCGCCGCCGGATCCGCGGCGGCCGGGAAACGGGACGGAACCGTGACCGCGCCTGAACTCGGCAAACGCCGAACGGGGCCCGGCGGCCGCTGAGTCGGGACGTCCAAGGGGTTCCCCGGACATGCGCGGTCCGTTAGCTTCCGTGACTCACAGGTCCCGTACGTACACGTACGGGGCATCCGTCCGCGGAGCATCAGAGCCCCGTGAACCCCCGGGGGTCCAGGCCCATGCCACGTGCCGTCTCTCTGCACCAGGTGAGCAAGGCCTACACGCCGGGCATCCGCGTGGTGGAGCGGCTGTCGCTCGACATCGAGCCCGGCGAGTTCCTCGTGCTGCTGGGCCCGTCCGGCTGCGGCAAGTCGACCGTGCTGAGGATGCTCGCCGGTCTCGAGGAGCCCACCGAGGGGGAGGTGCGGCTCGACGGGGCGTACGCCAACCATCTCCCGCCCTCCGAGCGGGACATGGCGATGGTGTTCCAGAACTACGCGCTCTACCCGAGCATGAGCGGCCGCGGGAACATGGGCTTCCCCCTGCGGATCGAGGATCCCGGCCGGGACCCCCGCCCACGCGTGGAGGCCACGGCCCGGATGCTCGGCATCGAGGACCTCCTGGACCGCTTCCCCCACCAGCTCTCCGGCGGGGAACGCCAGCGCGTGGCGATGGGCCGGGCGATCGTCCGGCACCCCTCCGTCTTCCTGATGGACGAGCCGCTGGCCAACCTCGACGCCAAGCTCCGCAACCACCTGCGGGCCGAGATGGCCCGGCTCACCAGGGAACTGGACGTCACCACCGTGTACGTCACCCACGACCAGGCGGAGGCGATGTCGCTGGGCGACCGGGTCGCCGTCCTGCGCGGCGGCGTCCTCCAGCAGCACAGCACCCCGCGCGCGGTCTACGCGCTGCCGGAGAACGTCTTCGTCGCCGCCTTCATCGGTACGCCCAGGATCAACCTGCTCCGAGGGGTCGTCCTCGCCCCGCTCGACGGCGCCATGTCGATCGGCCTCGGCCGCCAGGCCCTCGTCCTGCCCGAGCCCCTGTCCCCGGACCACCGGCTGCTCCGGGTGCAGCAGGGCCGCGAGATCGTCGTCGGGCTGCGCTCCGAGGCCGTCCGTCTCGCCCGGCCGTCGCGGGCCCGGCCCGGTGAGGTGGCGATCAGCGGCCTCGTCGAGCATGTGGAGTTCCAGGGGCACGAGGTCCTCGTCCACCTCGACACCGGTTCGCAGCCCGCACGCGTACCGGAACTGGAGGCACCCCGCCCGGCCGCCCGGGCGGCCGGGCGCCGCCGTCGTCGGGAGGGCGGCGTCCTCGACCGGCTGCGGGACCGGGCGGGCACCCTGCGGGCCGGGCCCGTCGTGGTCCTCGAACACCCTGCCGACGCGGAACCGGACCGGACCGTACAGCCGTCGGCCGAGGCCCTGCTGCCGGGAGACCTCATCGTCCGTACGACACCGGACCACACGCTGCGTCACGGCATGCAGGTCCCGCTCCTGGTGGACCTCGCCCACCTGTTCGTCTTCGACCGGCACGGCGCACGCATCTGCCCGGCCCCGGCACGCCTGCCCGACCTGGAGGGGTGAGACGGGGCGCGGTCGCCGACCGGGGCCGGCGACCTCACCGGGCCCGCGGGCGGCGGCAGCCACGCCCACCGGATCGGGGGACGCCCGTGCCTGCCGGACGGACCTTCCGGTTCCGGGATCCGCGCGACCTCGCGACGATCGGCCGGCAGGTCATGGGCCGGCCCGTGACCGGGGAAAAGGCCGGCGCCCTGCGGCCGGGGGCGACCGTGCCCCTGGCACCTCAAAACTAACAGCGCTAGTTTTGGGCGCGGACGACGGCTAGGTTGGGACCGGACGACGACGCCCCTCCCGGGAGGAACGCATGAAGGCACACGACGGCATGTACATCGACGGCGCGTGGCGCCCCGCGGCGGGGGCGGAGACCATCGCCGTCGTGAACCCGGTCGACGAGCAGGTCATCGCCCTGGTACCGGCGGGCACGATCGAGGACGTCGACGCCGCCGTACGGGCCGCCCGCGCCGCCTTCCCGGCCTGGGCGGCCACCCCGCCCGCCGAGCGCGCCGCACGGATCGGCGCCCTGCGGGACGTCCTCGTCGCACGCAAGGACGAGATCGCCGAAACGGTCACCGCCGAACTCGGCTCACCGCTGAAGTTCTCCCAGGCCGTGCACGTCGGCGCGCCGATCGCGGTCGCCGGCTCGTACGCGGACCTCGCCGCCTCGTACGCCTTCGAGGAGAAGGTCGGGAACTCGACCGTCCACCTGGAACCGGTCGGCGTCGTCGGGGCGATCACGCCCTGGAACTACCCGCTGCACCAGATCGTCGCCAAGGTCGCCCCGGCGCTGGCGGCGGGCTGCACCGTCGTGCTGAAGCCCGCCGAGGACACCCCGCTGACCGCGCAGCTCTTCGCGGAGGCGGTCCACGAGGCGGGCGTGCCGGCCGGTGTCTTCAACCTCGTCACCGGCCTCGGACCGGTCGCCGGCCAGGCGCTCGCCGAGCACGAGGGGGTGGACCTGGTCTCCTTCACGGGCTCCACGGCCGTCGGCCGGCAGATCGGCGCGACGGCCGGCGCGGCCGTCAAGAGGGTCGCCCTGGAACTCGGCGGCAAGTCCGCCAACGTCATCCTGCCGAGCGCCGACCTGGCCAAGGCGGTGAACGTCGGCGTGGCCAACGTGATGTCCAACTCCGGCCAGACGTGCAGCGCCTGGACCCGCATGCTGGTGCACGACTCCCAGTACGACGAGGCCGTCGCGCTGGCCGCCGACGCCGCCGCGAAGTACGGCGAGCGCATCGGCCCGGTCGTCAACGCCAAACAGCGCGAACGCGTGGTGGGGTACATCGAGAAGGGCGTCGGTGAGGGCGCGCGGCTCGTCGCGGGCGGTCCCGAAGCCCCGCGGAAGCCGGGCTACTTCGTCAGCCCGACCGTCTTCGCGGATGTCGAGCCCGGGATGGCCATCGCGCAGGAGGAGATCTTCGGCCCGGTCCTGTCGATCATCCGGTACGAGGACGAGGCGGACGCGCTGCGCATCGCGAACGGCACGGTGTACGGGCTCGCGGGCGCCGTCTGGGCCGGGGACGAGGCGGAGGCCGTGGCCTTCGCGCGACGCCTCGACACCGGGCAGGTCGACATCAACGGCGGACGCTTCAACCCCCGGGCGCCCTTCGGCGGTTACAAGCAGTCGGGCGTCGGCCGCGAGCTGGGCTCGCACGGCCTGTCCGAGTACCTCCAGACCAAGTCCCTCCAGTTCTGACCGGAGCTGGCTATAACCGGCCAGAACCGGTCGGAACCGACCGGTTCTGCAGTTCAAGAGTCCTACAGCCCTAGAGTCCCGGGAGCGTTGTCCGTCATGACCCGCGCCGCTGTGCTGCCCGCCGTCGGCTCTCCTCTGGAGATCACCGAGATCGACCTGCCGGAACCCGGCCCCGGGCAGGTCCGTATCCGCCTCGCCGCCGCCGGGGTCTGCCACTCCGACCTCTCCCTGACCGACGGCACCATGCGGCTGCCGGTGCCCGCCGTGCTCGGCCACGAGGGGGCGGGCACCGTCCTCTCCGTCGGACCCGGGGTCGGGCACATCGCCCCCGGCGACGAGGTGGTACTTAACTGGGCCCCCTCGTGCGGGAGCTGCCATGCCTGCTCGCTGGGCGAGGTGTGGCTGTGCGCCAACGCGCTGGCCGGGGCCGCGAACGTCTACGCCCATCGCTCCGCCGACGGCACGGACCTCCACCCCGGCCTGAACGTCGCCGCGTTCGCCGAGGAGACCGTGGTGGACGCCGCATGCGTACTGCCGGCGCCCGCCGGGATCCCCCTGGCGGACGCGGCGCTGCTCGGCTGCGCCGTACTGACCGGTTACGGGGCCGTGCGCTACTCGGCCCAGGTCCGGCCCGGCGAGACCGTGGCCGTCTTCGGGGTCGGCGGGGTGGGACTCGCGGCGATCCAGGCCGCCCGGATCGCCGGTGCCGCCACGATCGTGGCGGTCGACGTGTCGCCGGAGAAGGAGGCCCTGGCCCGTGAGGCCGGCGCCACCGAGTACGTGATCGCCTCGGACGGCACAGCCCGCGAGATCCGCGGCCTGACCGGCAGGCAGGGCGTGGACGTGGCCGTGGAGTGCGCGGGGCGTGCCGTGACGATCCGTACCGCGTGGGAGTCCACCCGCCGCGGCGGCCGTACGACGGTCGTCGGCATCGGCGGCAAGGACCAGCAGGTCACCTTCAACGCGCTGGAGATCTTCCACTGGGGCCGCACGCTCGCCGGCTGCGTCTACGGGAACTCCGACCCCGCCCGCGACCTGCCGATCCTCGCCGACCACGTCCGGGCCGGACGGCTGGACCTGGGCGCCCTCGTCACGGAACGGATCGGTCTCGACGGCATCCCGTCGGCGTTCGAGAACATGCTGGCGGGCAAGGGCGGCCGGGCGCTGGTGATGTTCTGAGCTCCAGCTCCCCGGCCGGTGCACGCCGCCGGCCAGGAGCGCCGGAACCGCCGGAACCGCCGGAACCGCTAGGAGCGTTCGGGCCGTGGCTCCGCGGCCGCGCCGACCGCCGTGGCGGGGGTGACCTCCGCGGCGGCCGGGGCCGCTCCCGCCCGCGGGCCGGACCGCGACACCGCCACCCCCGCGAGGCACACCAGACCGCCGGCGAGGGTGATCCAGCCCGGCACCTCGTCGAGCACCGCCCAGGACATCAGGACCACCAGCGCGGGCACCGCGTACGTCGTGGCGCCCATCCGCCCGGCCGTCGTACGGGCCAGCGCGAACGCCCAGGTGGTGAAGGCGAGCGCGGTCGGGAAGACGCCCAGGTACAGCATGTTGAGGGTCGCCGACAGCGGGGCACCCTGGGCGTCGGAGACCAGCTGCCCGGCGAACGGCAGGCAGGCCACCGCCCCGATCGCGCACCCGTACGTCGTCACCTGGAGCGCGGAACCGTGCCGCAGGGCGGGCTTCTGGGCGACCACACCGCCCGCGTACGCGAACGCGGCGACCAGGCAGAGCAGCACACCGAGTACGGAGGCGCCGCCCTCGCCCGACATGGACAGGCCGACGACCGCCGCGCCGACGAAGGAGACGGCCATCCCGGCGAGCAGCCGCGACGGCAGGCCCTCCTTGAGCAGCCGTCCCGCGAGCAGGGCCATGATCAGCGGCCCGATGTTCACCACCAGGGCGGCGGTGCCCGCGTCGACCTTCTGCTCGCCCCAGTTGAGGACCACCATGTACAGCCCGAACCAGAGCAGCCCGGACACCACGATCCCCGGCCACGCGGCCCGTGCGGGCAGGCCCTCCCGGCGGACCAGGCAGATCAGTCCGAGGACCAGCGCGCCGGAGAGGAGCCGTCCCAGGGCCAGCGCGCCGGGCGCGTAGGCCTCGCCGGCGCTGCGGATGGAGACGAAGGCGGAGGCCCACAGCAGCACGGTGAGGCTCGCCGCCGCGGCGGCGAGCAGTTCTGCGCGAGGGGTGGTCGGGCGGGAGTTCATCACGTTCCAGAGGCTAGGTGGGGTGGCGGAAAAGGGCTCGCGCTTTTCGGACCGGCCGCTCCGCCCGGTGGCGTGGTGATGTGTCCGCGGGCCGGCGGGGGCCGGGCGCGCGGTTCCCTCGCCCCTGAAGGACGGGGCTGCGTCCCGGTCTTTCGTTCATCGCAGGGTTTCCGCCTGGATGCCCAGTAGGTGCGAGAGGACCCGCTCGCCGGTCTCCGTCACCTTGACCGCCCGTTCCGAGCCGATGCGTACACACCAGCCGGCGGTCAGGGCGTGATGGCAGAACGCGGCGCCCGCGACCCCGGCGAGATGAGGGCGCCGTTCCGTCCAGTCCAGGCAGGCACGGGCGAGAGGGCGGCGGCCGGTGCGTACGAGAGGGACGCCGATGTCCTCGAACCAGCGCACGCCCTCGTCGGTGAGCGCGAACCCGGTGTCCTGGCGGAGCAGCCCGAGCCCGGTGAGGGCGTCGGTGACCGCGATGCCGAGGCGGCCGGCCAGGTGGTCGTAACAGGTGCGGCCCCGGGCCGTCGCGCTCCGGGCGCCGGCCTCGCGCAGGGTGCGCGGCCGTACGGCGGCCGCGGGCGCGACCTGGGCGGCGAGGTCCTCGACGAGCTGGGCGACCCGGGCGTCGGCCAGGCGTACGTACCGGTGCCGCCCCTGCCGCTCCTCGGTGAGCAGCCCGCCCGCGACCAGTCTGCTCAGATGCTCACTGGCCGTGGACGCGGCGACCCCGGCGTGCCGTGCCAGTTCCCCGGCGGTCCAGGCCCGCCCGTCGAGCAACGCCAGCAAGAACCCGGCCCGGGTCACATCGGCGAAGAGCCCGGCCAGCGCCGCCAGCCCGGCCCCCGAACGCGAAAAGGTCATGCCACCAGCATGCGTCCCCCACACTTCGGCCCTTGCCGAACCATGCACCCCCTTCCGGGAGGGGCGCGGGGAAGGGTGCGAGCAGCCCCCTCCGGCGGTCAGCCCCGCAGTGACCCGCCCCGTTCCCCCCGCAGCGCCTCGAACTGCAGGGCCAACCCGTCCAGCAACGCACGCAGCCCCGTCTCGAAGGCCCGCTCGTCGATCTTCTCCTGCTGCTCGGCCAGCAGATGCGCCTGCCCGAGGTGCGGATAGTCCGCGGGATCGTACGCCGCCTCGTCGTCCACGAACCCGCCGGCGAACGACGACAGCGCGGACCCCGTCACGAAGTACCGCATCACCGCCCCGATGGACGTCGCCTGCGCCGCGGGCCATCCGGCGGCCACCATCCCCCCGAAGACCGCGTCCGCGAGCCGCAGTCCGGCCGGCCGCCGCCCGGGCCCCCGCGCCAGGACGGGGACGATGTTGGGATGGTCGCGCAGCGCGGCCCGGTACGACACGGCCCAGTCGTGCAGCGCGGTCCGCCAGTCCCGCCCGTCCTCGAACATCGACAGGTCGACCTGCGCGCTCACGGAGTCCGCGACCGCCTCCAGGATCTGGTCCTTCGTGCGGAAGTGGTTGTAGAGGGACGGTCCGCTCACCCCCAGTTCCGCCGCCAGCCGCCGCGTCGACACCGCGGCGAGCCCCTCGGAGTCCACGAGTGTCCGTGCCGTCCCGACGATGCGGTCGGTGCTGAGGAGGGGCTTGCGCGGTCGGGCCATGGCGCACATAGTAGGGCTGCGCATCAGAAACTAGCAGTGCTAATTAAAAGCAGGGGTTGATCACAGTGAACCTGGAACTCAGCGGGGAGCAGATCGCCGTCCGGCAGCTGGCCAGGGATTTCGTCGCCCGCGAGATCACCCCGAACGTGATCGCCTGGGACCGTGCGGAGGAGGTGGACCGCTCGATCGTCAAGAAGCTCGGCGAGGTCGGCTTCCTCGGCCTCACCGTCGACGAGGAGTACGGCGGCTCCGGCGGCGACCACCTCGCGTACTGCCTCGTGACGGAGGAACTGGGCCGCGGCGACTCCTCGGTGCGCGGCATCGTCTCGGTCTCGCTCGGCCTGGTCGCCAAGACCGTCGCGTCGTGGGGGAGCGAGGAGCACAAGCGCCGGTGGCTGCCCGGGCTCACCTCCGGCGATCACGTCGGCTGCTTCGGCCTCACCGAACCGGGCACCGGCTCCGACGCGGGCAACCTGTCGACGAAGGCGGTCCGCGACGGCGACGAGTACGTCGTCAACGGCACCAAGACGTTCATCACCAACGGCACCTGGGCGGACGTCGTCCTGCTCTTCGCCCGCTCGACGGACGCCCCCGGCCACCGGGGCGTCTCCGCTTTCCTGGTGCCGACGGACACCCCCGGCCTCAGCCGCCGCACCATCCACGGCAAGCTCGGACTGCGTGGCCAGGCCACCGCCGAACTGGTCCTGCAGGACGTCCGCGTCCCCGCCTCGGCGATGCTCGGCCCCGAGGGCAAGGGCTTCTCCGTCGCCATGTCCGCGCTGGCCAAGGGCCGGATGTCGGTGGCGGCGGGCTGCGTGGGGATCGCCCAGGCGGCGCTGGACGCCGCCGTGACGTACGCGACCGAGCGCGAGCAGTTCGGCAAGGTCATCGCCCGCCACCAGCTCGTACAGGAACTGATCAGCGACATCGCCGTGGACGTGGACGCGGCGCGGCTGCTCACCTGGCGCGTGGCGGATCTCGTCGACCGCGGCGAGCCGTTCGCCACCGAGTCCTCCAAGGCCAAGCTCTTCGCCTCGGAGGCCGCGGTGCGCGCCGCGAACAACGCGCTCCAGGTCTTCGGCGGCTACGGCTACATCGACGAGTACCCGGCCGGCAAGCTGCTGCGCGACGCCCGCGTGATGACGCTCTACGAGGGCACCAGCCAGATCCAGAAGCTGGTCATCGGCCGTGCGCTGACCGGGGTCTCGGCGTTCTGAGTACGCGACCTGAGTAGGTCTGCGGATGTGGTTCCGGCCGCCTCCGCCGACCCTGGTCGCATGAGTGAGACACAGGTCAAGCAGCAGTCCACCGCCGCCTTCCACGTCCAGGCGATCGCCTCGTTCGGCGTCGCGATCGTGGCGACCGCCATCGGCATCTTCAAGCTGGAGGCCGACACCTGGGTGCGCGCCTTCCTGGGCATCGCCGTGCTGTACCTCGTCACCTCCGCGTTCACGCTCGCCAAGGTGGTCCGGGACCGGCAGGAGGCCGGCCAGATTGTCAGCCGCGTCGACCAGGCCCGCCTGGAGAAGCTCCTCGCCGAGCACGACCCCTTCGAGAAGCTCTGAGGCCGAGTGGCCTTGCGGCCATGTGCCGTGCTGCTCTGAGCGGGCACTCTAAGCGCTCGCTCAGTATCGGAGGTATGGTGTTCGTCCTGTCACTGGAAGGGGCGAACGAGCGATGAGTACGGCGGAGGAGACGGCCGACGGCGAACTGCGGCCGTGGGCCGAGGTCACCCCGGACGCGGCCCGGCGGCTGCTGATCGCCGCGGTGGAGGCCTTCGCCGAGCGCGGGTACCACGCGACGACGACCCGTGACATCGCGAGCCGGGCGGGGATGAGTCCGGCGGCGCTCTACATCCACTACAAGACCAAGGAAGAACTGCTCCACCGGATCAGCAGGATCGGCCACGAGAAGGCCCTGGACATCCTGCGGACCGCGGCCGGCCGCGAGGGCAGCCCGGCCGAGCGGCTCGCCGACGCCGTCAGCTCCTTCGTCCGCTGGCACGCCGGGGGGCGCACCACCGCCCGGGTCGTGCAGTACGAGCTGGACTCGCTCGGCGCGGACGCCCGCGCGGAGATCATCGCGCTGCGCCGCCAGGTCGACGCCGAGGTGCGCACGATCATCCAGGACGGTGTCGCCGCGGGCGACTTCGACGTCCCCGACGTGCCGGGCACCACGCTCGCCATCCTGTCCCTGTGCATCGACGTGGCCCGCTGGTTCAACGTGAACGGCCCCCGCACCCCGGAGATGGTCGGCGACCTGTACGCGGACCTGGTGCTCAGGATGGTCGGCGTCAAGGACTAGGGCGTTTCTTTTGGATCGGCCCGGGTTCGCGGCGCCCGGCCGGCACGGCGCCTCGCGGCGTCGTCGCACGACCCGGGTACGCCCGGTACGCGGATCATGGTCCGCCTCGCGACGCACCGCACCGGACGCCGCAGCCTGATCCGACCTGATCCGGCCTGATCCGAAAGAAACGCCCCAGGGCTCCGAAGGGGTGCGGGCCGTTCCCGGCAGGCGGCTCCGCCGCATGGGCACGCGCTCGGCCACGACGCGGCCGCACCCGGCTTCCGGCCGTACCCGACCCGGGTCGCGCCCGCCCGGGGCCGCACCCGACCCCGGGCGCGCCCGCCCCCGCCCGTCCCTCCGTCCCGTCCGTCCCGTCCGTCAGAAGTAGTACCGGGACACGGACTCGGCCACGCACACCGGCTTCTCCCCGCCCTCCCGCTCCACGGTGAAGCCGACGGAGACCTGCAGACCGCCCGCCACCTCGACGACCCCGGTGATCTCCGCCGTGGCCCGCAGCCGTGACCCCACCGGCACCGGCGCCGGGAAGCGCACCTTGTTCGTCCCGTAGTTGACGCCCATCCTGACGCCCTCGACCGCGAGCAGCTGAGGACCGAACAGCGGCAGCAGCGACAGGGTCAGATACCCGTGGGCGATGGTCGTCCCGAAGGGACCGGCCGCGGCCCTGGGGGCATCCACGTGGATCCACTGGTGGTCGCCCGTCGCGTCGGCGAACAGGTCGATCCGCTTCTGGTCGATCTCCACCCAGTCGCTGTACCCCAACTGCTCACCCACCGCCGCCTTCAGTTCGTCGGCGGACGTGAAGATCCTCGGCTCTGCCATGTCCCTGGCCTTTCCCGTCGCTGCGTCTCGGAGCGCCATGCCTAAGCAACTGCTTAGCATGGTCGTCGGGAGGTTACCTGTCAACGGACCGGAAGGGTGACGGGCTGGGTAGGGTTCGAGGGGTGCCCCAGATTCCCGAGAAGATCCATGAACTCACGGTCGGCCAGCTGTCGGCCCGCAGCGGTGCGGCCGTCTCGGCCCTGCACTTCTACGAGTCCAAGGGCCTGATCAGCAGCCGCCGCACCGCGGGCAACCAGCGCCGCTACCACCGTGACGCCCTGCGCCGGGTCGCCTTCGTGCGGGCCGCGCAGCGCGTCGGCATCCCGCTGGCCACGATCCGCGACGCGCTCGCCGAGCTCCCCGAGGAACGCACCCCGACGCGCGAGGACTGGGCCCGCCTCTCGGAGACCTGGCGGTCCGAACTCGACGAGCGCATCAAGCAGTTGGGCCGGCTGCGCGACCACCTCACGGACTGCATCGGCTGCGGCTGCCTCTCCCTGGAGAACTGCGTGCTGTCCAACCCCGACGACGCCTTCGGCGAGCGGCAGAGCGGTTCCCGCCTGATGGTGGAGCCCGGCGGCCGGCGCGCGCCCCGGCGCGGCCCCCGGGCACCCGAGCAGCCGCAGGACCGGCGGCAGGCCCCCGGAAACTGCCGCTGAGGAAGCCCACGGCGCCGATGCGCCCCCACGACCGCCCCCACGACCGCCGCCACCCGCCGCCGGCACCCGCGCCGCCACGTCCGCCGACGTCACGGCCGTCCGCCGCAGGGCCCCGGCGCCGCCCCGTACCGGGTCAGTGCCTCCGTCACCAACTGGGCGTTGGAGACGGCCCGTCGGCCGTCCGGCAGGAACAGCGTGTCCTCCAGGCCGATGCGGGTCGCCAGCCCGAGGCGCGCGGCGAGGCGCAGCACCGGCCAGGCGCCGCCGTCCTCCCCGTGCAGCAGGACGGGGCGGCCGTGCGCGGGACCGAGCGTGGCCAGCAGCCGCCGGGCCGTGTCCTCGGCCGTGGCCGGATCCGGGTCCGTCACCTCCGCCAGGACCCGCAGCACCCGTGGCCCGAGCGGTGAGGCCGTGAACCTCGCGGCCCCGTCCGTGCCGGACCAGATGCCCGCCTCCACACCCACGCCCCGCTCCAGGAGCGCGGCGGCGACTTCTTCGGCGCCCGGCTCGTGCCAGTTGACCGAGGCGTGGTCCGGCAGGACGCTCCAGTCACGGACGCGCGCGACGCGGGCCGCGGGGTCGGGCTCGGCCCAGGACCCGGTGGTCACTCCGACGGGGACGCTCACGCGTGACCGGATCCCGCCCAGCGCCGCCGCGACCGCCCTCGGGGACAGCGTGTCTTCTCCACAGGGGGACTTGGGATGCACATGGATGTCCGACGCCCCGGCCGCGACGGCCTCCGCCGCGGAGTCGGCCATGGCTCCCGGCGACAACGGCACGAGCGCGCCGTCGCCGGACCCGCGCCCCCCGTTCACACAGACCTGGACCATGCCCCGATGGTGCCAGGCGACACCGACGACCGCAGACCGACCGGACAGGAAGACGGAAAGGGGAACGGGCGATGAGCCTGGCCATCTGTTCGCTCAAATGGGAAGCCGCCCACACAGGGGCCCAGCGGATCAGGTACGACAGCGACGGGTACCACCTGGTGCGCTTCCCGTACGTCACGGGCGAGGAGCAGTACGACCGCTGGAACATGCACGATCCGGCGCAGGGCGGCAGCGGCGCGTCGGCGTTCCCCGACCTCCGCTCGGGCCTGATCTGGCCGAGTCACGACGGCTGGGGCGTCCTGTCCGCGCTGGTCTTCTGGAAGGCCGACGGCGCGGCCCTCGAGTACCGGGCGCGCTTCGTCCGCGACCCGCTGAACCTCACCGCGGCGGGGTACGACTCGACGGCCACCACGGACTGCGCGCCCACCCGGGGCGGCCAGTACCGGTCCTACATGTGGCAGATGTTCGTCCATCCGGGCACACCGGTCGGCCTGAAGGTGTCCGTGCGCGGCGCGGGCGACGCGAAACTCACCACCCCTCTGATGTGTGTCGAGTTCAAGCTCGCGATCCACACCGACGTCAAGGTTCCGTGAGCAGGTGTCCGGGGGTGCGGCTCCGTCGGCGCACCCCCGGCTCGCGCTAACCCGCGACCGCCAGCAGCAGGTGCCCCCTGCGGCAGTCCGCCAGGGCCTCGGGGCTGAGGACCGGCCGCGGGACCACGATTCCGCAGGCCGTGCAGACCGGGCCCGAGGACGGCTCGTGGGCCAGGTCGTACTTCCAGACGAGGCGCTCTCCCGTACAGACCGGGCAGACGGCGCCCGGCTCGCGCTCCAGGGCGGCGATCAGCCGGCGCAGCACCTCGGCCAGCGGCTCATGGGGGTGCACCCGCGGGTCGTCGCACCAGGCGACCCCGAACCCGCCCCAGGTGAGCCGGTGCCAGTCGTCCACGCTGCCGGGGCTGCGCAGACCGTCGTGCTTCTCCTTCTTGCGGCGCCGGGCGAAACCGGCCTCGTAGGCGAGCCAGACGGAGCGGGCCTCCTCCAGTTCGTCCAGTGCGGCCACGAGCCGCACCGGATCGGGGGACCGGTCCTCGGGGCCGAACCCGGCCCGGGAGCACAGGTGGTCCCAGGTCGCCCGGTGACCGTAGGGAGCGAACCGCTCGAGGCACTTGCGCAGTGAATAGCGCCGCAGTGCCAGATCGCTCCTCGGATCACGCACCTGTCTCGCCAGACTCCGGAATCCCGCCATCGCCCTGCACCTCCGTCACATCTGCACCTGTACTTCGGTCACTTCGGCGTCGTTGTAGGGACGTCGCCGAATAGACGTATCGACACGCGATTCGGCTCCATCTGTTTTTCGGCTGCCGCCGCAAAACCGCCAACCGGACGGATATCGGCCACCGCCGAGTCGGTTGTCGGCCGTCCGCCAGGTCGTTCCCGGCCGTCGCCCGGTGGCGTCCGGGAACGATCGGTGGCGGTCGGCGGCCCCGGTGGGGCTCGTCCGGCCCTCCCGGCGCCGAAGTGACGCATGTTCACCTTTTAACCCGGGGATACCGGCGGTAACGTCCGATGCACCCCCGTCGTGAGGAGTCAGCCATGCCCCGGCACACCCCACGCACCATCCTCGACAGACTGAGAACTCCCCGCAGATTCCCCAAGTTCCTCATGGGCGCTTCCGTATGCGTTCTCCTTGCCGGTCTTCTGTCACCGCTTTCCCAGGCCGTCGCCGCCGACACCACCGCGGTGGCCGCGAACGACCACTGCGGCGGTCGGTGTTCGGACATCCTCCCGGCGGGCCAGAACGGCAACGCGACCCTCGCCCAGATCCTCCTGAACCAGGCCTTCGGCAGCCAGCCCGCCCACGCGGACGACCAGCTGGCCCCGTACGCCGGCCTGGCGTCCGGCTACTCCGCCCTCACCGACGCCAAGATCAACGACTTCTTCCGGGACGCCTCGTTCGGGGTCCCCGCCGACCAGGTCGAGTCCACCCTGCAGCCCGCCGGCCGCACCGACGTGACGATCGTCCGTGACAGGAAGACCGGTGTGCCGCACATCACGGGCACCACCCGTTACGGGACCGAGTTCGGCGCCGGATACGCGGCCGCCCAGGACCGGCTCTGGCTGATGGACGTCTTCCGGCACGTCGGACGCGGCAGGCTGACCCCCTTCGCGGGCGGCGCCCCCTCCAACCAGGGCCTGGAGCAGGAGTTCTGGCGCCACGCCCCCTACACCGAGGCCGACCTGCAGGCCCAGATCGACAGCGTCACCACCTCGAACGGCGCCCGCGGCCGGCAGGCCCTCGACGACGTCCGGGCCTACCTCGCCGGCATCAACTCCTACATCGACGCCTCCGACAGCGGCCGCTACTTCCCCGGCGAGTACGTCCTGACCGGCCACAAGGACTCGATCACCAACGCCGGGACCATCGAGCACTTCAAGGAGACCGACCTGGTCGCCCTCGCCTCCGTCATCGGCGCGCTCTTCGGCTCCGGAGGCGGCGGGGAGGTCGACAACGCGGTCTCGCTCCTGGCCGCCCAGTCCAAGTACGGCGTGCAGAAGGGCACCGAGGTCTGGGAGTCCTTCCGCGAGCGCAACGACCCCGAGGCCGTCCTCACCGTTCACGACGGCGAGAGCTTCCCGTACGCCACGAAACCGGCCGTCCCGCAGGGCGCGGCCCTGCCCACCGCCGGCACGGTGACCGAGGAACCGCTGGTGTACGACCGCACCGGCAGCGCGACGGCCCCCACGGCCACGGGGACCACCGCCTCCGCGACCGCGAGCGCCCTCGGTTCGGCCCGGCGGGGCATGTCCAACGCCCTCGTGGTGAGCGGCGAGCACACGGCGAGCGGTCACCCCGTCGCCGTCTTCGGACCGCAGACCGGCTACTTCGCGCCACAGCTGCTCATGCTCCAGGAGATCCAGGGCCCCGGTCTCAGCGCCCGCGGCGCCTCGTTCGCAGGCCTGAGCATGTACGTGGAACTGGGCCGCGGCCAGGACTACGCGTGGAGCGCCACGACGTCCGGCCAGGACATCATCGACACGTACGCGGTCGAGCTGTGCCAGGACGACACCCACTACCTCTACCACGGCACCTGCACGGCCATGGAGAAGATCGAGCAGACCAACGCCTGGAAGCCCACCACCGCCGACGCGACCGCCGCGGGCTCCTACCGCATGCAGGTCTGGCGCACCAGGTACGGACCGGTCACCCACCGGGCCACCGTCGACGGCAAGAAGGTCGCCTACACCACCCTGCGCTCCTCCTACCTGCACGAGGCCGACTCGATCATCGGCTTCCAGATGCTCAACGACCCGGACCACGTGAAGAGCCCGCAGACCTTCCAGACGGCGGTGCAGCACATCAACTTCACCTTCAACTGGTTCTACGCCGACGCGCAGCACACCGCCTACTACAACAGCGGCGACAACCCGGTACGGGCCGACGGGGTCGACGCCGAGTTCCCGGTCCGGGCGCAGGCGGCGTACGAGTGGAGGAACTGGACGCCGGCGACGAACACCGCCGACTACACCCCGCCGTCCGCCCACCCCCACTCCATCGACCAGGACTACTACATCTCCTGGAACAACAAACAGGCCGAGGACTACACGACGGCTTCCTGGGGCAACGGCTCCGTGCACCGCGGCAACCTCCTGGAGGACCGGGTGAAGAAGCTGGTGACGGCGGGCGGGGTGACGAGAGCGTCACTGACCGGGGCCATGGCCGACGCCGCGCTCGCCGACCTGCGCGCCGAGGACGTGCTGCCGAAACTGCTGCAGGTCGTCAGGAGTTCGCCCGTCACCGACGCGACGGCCGCGGCCGCCGTGACGAAGCTGTCCGACTGGGTGACGGCGGGCGCCCGGCGCAAGGAGACCTCGGCCGGTTCGAAGGCCTACGCGAACGCGGAGGCGATCCGCCTCCTGGACGCCTGGTGGCCGCTGCTGGTGAAGGCCGAGTTCGAACCGGGGCTCGGCAGCGGTCTCTACACCGCCATGACGAACAACCTCCCGGTGGACGAGGCTCCTTCGGCGGGGCACGGGCCCACCGGATCGCACGCCGGCAGCTCCTTCCAGTACGGCTGGTGGAGCTACGTCCACAAGGACCTCCGGGCGGTGCTCGGCGAGCCGGTCCAGGGCCCGCTCGCCGAGCGGTACTGCGGCGGCGGCAGCCTCAACGCCTGCCGGGACGTCCTGATCGGCACGCTCAAGCAGGCGGCGGGCCGCACGCCGGCCCAGGTCTACCCCGGCGACGACCTCTGCCCGGCCGGCGACCAGTGGTGCGCCGACTCGGTCAACCAGCGGACGCTGGGCGGCATCAAGCACGGGAAGATCAGCTGGCAGAACCGGCCGACCTACCAGCAGGTCGTGGAGTTCACCTCGCACCGGTGACGTGAGAGGGCGTACAGGTGGGCACGGGCGGCGGGTCAGCGGATGACGCGGCCCGCCGCCAGTACCACCTGGGCCAGCTCCGGATGGCAGATGTCGCTGTGGGCGCCCGCCGGGGGACCGCCGCGCCGCACCACCGCGGACGCGTCGATGTTCACGCATCCCGACACGGGCAGCCGCGTGCGCAGCGCGTCGGAGAGCGTGAACGACTTCGTGCCGGCCACCGCCTGCACCCCGTCGTGCCCCAGCGCCCCCCACCGGGGCCCGAGCAGCGGGGGAAGGCCGAGGCCGGCGGCCGTCCGGTCGTCGCCCGCCGTCCGGGACGCCAGCGGGTAGACCGTGCCGAGCGCCGAGTCGAAGCGGGAGAAGCAGCAGACGAGGGGGCCGTCGATACGGTTCTGCCGGCCGTCCAGGACACCGCTGTCCCGCGCGTCGTGCGGAAGCCGCGCCGCGAACGCGTAGTGCGAGAACGCCGCCTGGAGCAGCGTCAAGGACTTCACGTTCCGCACCCCCTTGGGCATCCCGCGCAGCGCGAACGACACGAGACGCCCGCCGAAGCTGTGCCCCACGAGATGCACGCGCACTCCGGGCGCCGCCTGGGCGAGCCGCCCGATCATCCGCCCGAGCCCGCGCTCGCCGACCGTGCCCGCGCGCCGCTTCATGGCGAAGTACGCGGCCTGGCGCAGCAGTTCACGGGCCCCTTCCCAGGCCTGCGGCGGCGCGGACGCGGCTCGCTCCCGGCCGCTCCCGGCCCCGGTCTCCGCGCCGCCCGCGTCCTTCGCCAGCGCCCGCGCGAACTCGTCGCACATCCGCGCCGCGTTCCCGAGGAACATCTCCGGGCCGCTGTGCGGGCCCGCCTCCGCGAGGGTGTCCGCGGCGAACGCGGCGCCGGGCGCCTCCGGCCGCAGCTCCACGAGCAGCCGCACCAGCCGCCCGTACTCCTCCAGCGCCTCGTCGCCCTCGGGCTGCTGGTCCAGCATCCGGGCGATCTGGTCGATCAGCGTGGCCCGGCCGGGGAAGGCCGTCAGCAGGGCGCCGTGCGTGCCCTTGTCCAGCGCCGGACCCACGGACACCGCGGTCACGGTCCGCCCGAAGTCCGGGACCGGCTCGTCGGCGAACCGCATCGCCGGCCACATCACGCCCACGTACCCGAGCCGGGCGTTCGGCGCGAGCGCGGGGATCGGCTCGAAGAAGCGGCCGCAGAGCCGGGTCGCCGCCGAACGGTCGTTGTTCCAGCCGTGCGCGAAGACGATCAGATCCCTGACGCCCCGCTCCACGACCTCCCGGAGCAGCCGGTCGCGCTGAGCGCCGTTCACGTCCCCGTCCGCGTCGAACGTCAGCTCCCAGTAGGGAGCCACGCCCACTTCAGGATCCGCCATGACGAGCTCCCTTCGGCCTCCGCGACCCGTGCGCGGTGCACGCATCGTCCCGCCGAAACGGCGGGTCGGCCAGGGGTTGCGTCCGCTCTGACCAGCCCGAACCGACGTCTCGGTGAAAGATCCTGAACGGGTGGTCCAGGATAGGTGATCCGGTGCGGGTGGGCTGTCGCGGACAAACCGGGACCATGGCGACGCGGTTCCTCAGCGGTACAGGAGATAGTGCTCGCGTACGCGCCGGAACGCGGCCAGTTCCCCCTGCCAGGCCGCCACGACCTCGTCGGCCGTCGCACCCGCGTCGATCATCGTGCGCACCTGCGTGGAACCCGTCAGCCTGTCGATCCAGTTGTCCGGGCGCCAGGCGAAGCCGCTCCACACCTGCCTGGCGGTCACCAGCAGCGCGATCCCGGTGCGTACGGGGTCGTACGCGGCGCGGTCGTGCACATGGATCTGCACGCCGCCGACCGTCCTCCCCTGGAACTTCGAGAAGGTGGGCGCGAAGTACGCCTCCCTGAAGTGCACTCCGGGCAGGCCGAGCCGCCCGGCCTCGGCGGCCCACCGCCGGTCGACGCCCTCGGCGCCGAGCAGCTCGAAGGGGCGGGTCGTACCGCGCCCCTCCGACAGGTTCGTCCCCTCGAAGAGACAGGTGCCGGAGTACACGAGGGCGGTGTCGGGCGTCGGCATGTTCGGGCTCGGCGGCACCCAGGGCAGCCCCGAGGCGTCGTAGAAGTCCGACCGCCGCCAGCCCGACATCCGTACGGTCTCCAGCGGCACCGGCGCCGCGAGGAACTCCTCGTTGAACAGCCGCGCCAGCTCCGCGACCGTCATCCCGTGCGCCTGCGCGATCGGCTCCCGGCCCACGAAGGTCGCGAACTCCCTGTGCAGCACCGGCCCGTACGCGCCGCGCCCCGTCACCGGGTTCGGCCGGTCCAGCACCACGAAGCGCTTGCCCGCGAGCCGGGCCGCCTCCATGCAGTCGTACAGCGTCCAGATGTAGGTGTAGAAGCGGGCGCCCGCGTCCTGGATGTCGAAGACGACCGTGTCCACACCGGACGCCGTGAAGACGTCGGCCAGCGGCTGTCCGCTCTTGAGGTACGTGTCGTAGACCGGCAGGCCGGTCGCCGGGTCGTCGTGGCGGCCCTCGGAGCCGCCCGCCTGCGCGGTGCCGCGGAAGCCGTGCTCCGGGCCGAAGACGGCGACCAGGTCCACCCGGTCGTCGGCGTGCATCACGTCGACGATGTGGCGGGCGTCCCGGGTGATGCCCGTGGGGTTGGTGACGATGCCGACGCGCGCGCCGTCCAGGAGGGCGTAACCGGTCGCGGCGAGGCGGTCGAAACCGGTCCGCAGCCGCCGGGCCGCCGACTGCGGGGCGGGGGCGGCGGCCGCGGCGGGTGATCCGGCCGTCAGGGCCGTCGCGGCGGTCGTCGCGGCCAGGAGACTGCGTCTGGACAGGCGGCGCATGGGGACCTCCGTAAGCGCGGAAGGATGGCACTGGCATGTGCACGGTAGGGCTTCCGCCGGGCGTTCGTAACCTGGCGGTTCGTCGTGACCGGTCGCGCGGTTTCCCGCGCCCCTTACGGGGCGTCCCTGATCGCGACGTCCGCGCCGGGCCTTCCCTCTGCACATACCGACTGGTTAGTCTGTCGTGGAGCGGGGCCGTGTTGCTCGTCGTGTCGAAGGAGACCGATGGTGGAAGCCATGCAGGATGCCGGAGTGGTCGTCACCGGGGCCGGCGGGGGGATCGGGGCCGCGCTGGCGCGCCGGTTCGCCGCGGCGGGGGCCCGGGTCGTCGTCAACGACCTGGACGCGGCGAAGGCGGCCGCCGTCGCCGACGAGATCGGCGGGATCGCGGTCCCGGGCGACGCCTCCGTGATCGTGGCCGAGGCCCGGGACGCCCTCGGCGGCACCGTCGATGTCTACTGCGCCAACGCCGGCGTGGGCTCCGGCGGCACGCAGGCGGCTCCCGAGCAGGTCTGGGAGCTCGCCTGGGACGTGAACGTGATGGCGCACGTCCGTGCGGCCAATGAACTGATCCCCGCCTGGCTGGAGCGCGGCAGCGGCCGTTTCGTCTCCACCGTCTCGGCGGCCGGCCTGCTCACCATGGTCGGCGCGGCCCCCTACAGCGTCACCAAGCACGGCGCGTACGCCTTCGCCGAGTGGCTCTCCCTCACGTACCGCCACCGCGGCGTGAAGGTCCACGCGATCTGTCCGCAGGGCGTGCGCACCGACATGCTCACGAGCACCGGCAGCGCCGGGGACCTCGTCCTCAAGAACACCGCCATCGAGCCCGAGGCCGTCGCGGACGCCCTCTTCGCGGGGATCGAGGAGGACCGCTTCCTGATCCTCCCGCACCCGGAGGTCGCCGAGTACTACCGGGCACGGGCCGCGGCCCCCGACCGCTGGCTGACGAGCATGAACCACATCCAGCAGAAGTGGGAGGCGGACGGCCGATGACCACCTCCCCGTACGAGGCCAAGCCGTGGGTCGCGCTCCTGAACGAGGCCCAGCGCGGGCCGGTCAGCCCCGACGACTCGCCCGTGCACGCCCTGCGCCGGGCCGTCGCCGAGACCCCCGACCGCACCTTCCTCGCCTACTTCGACGGAACGCTCAGCTACCGCGAGGCCGACGAACTGAGCGACTCCGTCGCCGGACACCTCGCCGGACGCGGCCTGGAGCGCGGCGACCGCGTCGCGGTCCTGCTGCAGAACAGCCCGCACTTCGTGCTCGCCGTCCTGGGCGCCTGGAAGGCCGGCGCGACCGTCCTGCCCGTCAACCCCATGTACAAGTCGGGCGAGGTCACCCACGTCCTGCGGGACGGCGGGGTCGCCGCGCTGATCTGCTCCGACCGGGCCTGGGAGTCCTACCTGCGCGACACGGCCGCCGACTCGCCCGTACGCGTCGTGCTGACCGCCTGCGAACGGGACTTCCAGACCCGGGACGACGCACGCGTGCTGACCTTCGAGCGGCTGCCGCAGGCACCGGACGCCGACGACCTGGTGACCGCCGCGAGGGCCGGCCACAAGCCCCCCGCCGGCCGTGACGCGGGCCCGGCGGACATCGCGCTGATCAGCTACACCTCGGGGACCAGCGGCGCCCCCAAGGGAGCCGTCAACACGCACGGCAACATCATGTACAACGCCGAGCGGCAGCGGACGGGCCTCGCCCTGTCCGGGACGCCCGTGTACTTCGCGCTGGCGCCCCTGTTCCACATCACGGGCATGGTCTGCCAGTTCGTGGCATGCCTGAACAGCGGAGGCAAGCTGGTCCTCGCGTACCGCTTCGAGGCGGGGGTCGTCCTCGACGCGTTCGCGGAGCACCGGCCGCACTACACGGTCGGCCCGTCCACCGCCTTCATGGCACTGGCCGCGCACCCGTCCGTGACACCGGACCACTTCTCGTCCTTCGTGAACATCTCCTCCGGCGGCGCACCGCTGCCGCCCGCGCTGGTCGAGAAGTTCCGGGCGGGCTTCGGCCCGTACATCCGCAACGGCTACGGGCTCACCGAGTGCACCGCGCCCTGCGCCTCGGTGCCGCCCCACCTGGAGGCGCCGGTCGACCCGGTCTCCGGGACCCTCGCCGTCGGCCTGCCGGGACCCGACACCGTCGTACGCATCGTCGACGACCAGGGCCGGGAGGTGCCGCTGGGGGAGCAGGGCGAGATCCTCGTACGGGGCCCGCAGGTCGTCCCCGGCTACTGGGGGCGTCCCGAGGCCACCGCGGAGACCTTCCCGGACGGCGAGCTGCGCACCGGTGACATCGGATTCATGGACGCGGACGGCTGGCTCTACGTGGTCGACCGCAAGAAGGACATGATCAACGCGTCCGGCTTCAAGGTGTGGCCGCGCGAGGTCGAGGACGTCCTCTACACCCACCCGGCCGTGCGCGAGGCGGCCGTCGTCGGGGTGCCCGACGGATACCGCGGGGAGACCGTGAAGGCGTACATCAGCCTGCGGCCGGGCGCGGAGGAGGACCCGGCCGCACTCGCCGCGTACTGCAAGGAGAGACTGGCCGCCTACAAGTACCCGCGCCAGGTCGAGATCCTGCCCGACCTGCCGAAGACGGCCAGTGGGAAGATCCTCCGGCGGGAGCTGCGCTCCCGCCCGCACGAGGACCGGTGACGGCGCGCGGTACGGCAGTCGGCACACAGGACGCAGAACACTGGAAGGCAGGTGGCGGCAGTGCCCAGGACGACGGACGGGGACGGTACGCCCGTTCCGCAGCGGCTGCTGGCCGCCGCCACCCGGCTCTTCGCCGAGCGCGGTTACGACCGCACCTCGGTGCAGGAGATCGTCGAGGCGGCCGGCGTCACCAAAGGCGCGCTCTACCACTACTTCGGGTCCAAGGACGACCTGCTCCACGAGGTGTACGCCCGTGTGCTGCGGCTGCAGCAGGAGCGCCTCGACGCCTTCGCGGGCGCCGAGGCGCCGGTGGAGGAGCGGTTGCGGGGCGCCGCCGCCGACGTCGTCGTCACGACGATCGACAACCTGGACGACGCGTCGATCTTCTTCCGCTCGATGCACCATCTGAGCCCCGAGAAGAACAAGCAGGTACGGGCGGAGCGGCGGCGCTACCACGAGCGGTTCCGGGCGCTGATCGAGGAGGGGCAGGAGTCGGGGGTCTTCTCCAAGGAGACACCGGCGGACCTCGTCGTCGACTACCACTTCGGCTCGGTGCACCACCTGTCGACGTGGTACAGCCCGGACGGCCCGCTGAGCCAGCAGGAGGTCGCCGACCACCTGGCGGACCTGCTGCTGCGGGCGCTGCGCCCCTAGGGCGTTCCGCCCGCGGACGCGGGCCTGCTGTGGCTGGTCGCGCGGTTCCTCGCACCCTGGGCACCAGGGGCGCGAGGAACCGCGCGACGGGGGTTCGGGACGGAGCCCCGAGGCAGTGACCGAGCCCCCGGCGGGTCAGGCGTACTTCTTCAGCTCGTTGCGTGCCAGCGACCGCTGATGCACCTCGTCCGGCCCGTCGGCCAGTTTCAGGGTGCGGGCCCCGGCCCAGAGCTCGGCCAGCGGGAAGTCCTGGCTGACGCCCCCCGCCCCGTGCAGCTGAACCGCCTTGTCGATGATGTCGACCACCGTCCGGGGCGTGGCGATCTTGATCGCCTGGATCTCCGTGTGCGCACCCCTGTTGCCGACGGTGTCCATCATCCAGGCCGTCTTCAGGACCAGCAGCCGCAGCTGCTCGACGGCCACCCGCGCGTCGGCGATCCAGTTGTGGACGACCCCCTGCTGGGCCAGCGGCTTGCCGAAGGCCTCGCGGGAGACGGCCCGCCGGCACATCAGCTCGATCGCCCGCTCGGCCATGCCGATCAGCCGCATGCAGTGGTGGATGCGGCCGGGGCCGAGCCGCGCCTGCGCGATGGCGAAACCGCCACCCTCCTCGCCGATGAGGTTCGCGACCGGTACCCGCGCCCCGTGGAAGACGACCTCGGCGTGGCCCCCGTGGGAGTGGTCCTCGTAGCCGTACACCTGCATCGCGCGCCTGACCTCGACGCCCGGGGTGTCGCGCGGCACCAGCACCATCGACTGCTGGCGGCGGATGTCGGAGCCCTGCGGGTCGGTCTTGCCCATCACGATGAAGATCTTGCAGTCGGGGTTCATCGCCCCGGAGATGTACCACTTGCGGCCGGTGATGACGTACTCGTCGGAGTCGGACGTGCCGCCCGTGCCGTCCGCGCCGCCGGAGCTGCGCTCGATCATCGTGGTGATGTTCGTCGCGTCGGAGGAGGCGACCTCCGGCTCGGTCATCGCGAACGCCGACCGGATCTCCCCGGCGAGCAGCGGCTCCAGCCACTGCTTGCGCTGCTGCTCGTCGCCGAACTGGCTGAGCACCTCCATGTTGCCGGTGTCCGGCGCCGCGCAGTTCAGCGCGGTGGGCGCCAGCTGCGGGGAGCGGCCGGTGATCTCGGCGAGCGGCGCGTACTGGAGGTTCGTCAGCCCGGCCCCGTACTCGGAGTCCGGCAGGAACAGGTTCCACAGCCCCTGGCGGCGGGCCTCGGCCTTCAGCTCCTCGACCACGGCCGGGGTGTCCCACGGCGAGGCCAGCCGCTCGCGCTGCTCGTGGGCGACGGCCTCCGCCGGATAGACGTACTCGTCCATGAAGGCGAGGAGCTTGGCACGCAGTTCCTCGGTGCGCGCGTCGAATGCGAAGTCCATGGTCCGTCAGCCTTCCTGGAGGGTGGTCAGACCGTGCTCGATGAACACGGGGACCAGGTCGCCGATGCGGTCGAAGCCCGCGCCGACGGTCTGGCCGAGCGTGTAGCGGTAGTGGATGCCCTCCAGGATCACGGCGAGCTTGAACCACGCGAACGCCGTGTACCAGGCGACGGCGGACACGTCGCGCCCCGAGCGCGCGGCGTACCGCTCGATCAGCTCGGCGGGCGCGGGGTGCCCGGCGGCCGTCGCGGTGGTGGAGACGGGTGAGTCGGGCAGTCCCAGCGGCATGCTGTACATGACCAGCAGACCGAGGTCGGTGAGCGGGTCGCCCAGCGTCGACATCTCCCAGTCGAGGACGGCCGTGATGCGGTCGTCCTCGCCGATCAGCACGTTGTCGAGGCGGTAGTCGCCGTGCACGACCGTGGGCGCGGGGGAGTGCGGCAGTTCGCGCCCCAGAGCGGCGTGCAGCTCGTCAATTCCGGCCAGCTCACGGTTTCGGGAGGCGTCCAGCTGCTTGCCCCAGCGCCGCAGCTGGCGGTCGAGGAAGCCCTCGGGCCGGCCGAAGTCGGCGAGGCCCACCGCGGCGGGGTCGACGGCGTGCAGCTCGACCAGGGTGTCGACGAGGCCGAGGACCGCGCCGCGCGTGCGCTCCGGACCGAGCGGAGCGAGCTGCTCGGCGGTCCGGTAGGGCGTGCCCTCCACGAAGTCCATGACGTAGAAGGGCGCGCCGAGCACCTCCACGTCCTCGCACAGCAGCAGGGTGCCCGGCACGGGTACGGCGGTCGGGTGCAGCGCGCTGATCACCCGGTGCTCGCGCTTCATGTCGTGCGCGGTGGCCAGCACATGCCCCAGCGGCGGCCGGCGGACGACCCACTTCGACGTGCCGTCCGACACCGCGTACGTGAGGTTCGACCGTCCGCCCTCGATCAGCCGGCCGGTGAGCGGGCCGTGGACCAGCCCGGGCCGCTCGTCGTCGAGCAGTCCGCGCAGCCGGTCGAGATCGAGACCTGGTGGACGGTCTGGACTCATCGTGTTGCCTCCGTAGGCGGGAATCATGACTCCCCACATGATGCCGACCGGTCGGTATGCCGTCCAGTGGGCGAACGAAAAGTGACCCGCGTCTCCGCCCCGGGAGGCGACGCGAAAGAGTCCGCGGCCCGTCGCCGGCGGCCGTCATGAACGTAGTCCACGTGGTCGCCGTGCGGCACCTCCGTGTGCCCGCGGCCCGGCCACGGGCGCGGCGGCGCAAGCGGCCGAACCGGCGCGCGCCGCGCCGCGGGGTCCAGGCCCTAGAGGACCAGCGCCGTCGCGCAGACCGCCAGTGCGATCGTGCAGAGCGCGGCCATGGCCGCGTGCCGGGGGGTGAACACCGCCGGGGGTGTGTCCCCGGACAGGGCGCGGATCCGTCGGTGGGCCACCGCGAGGAAACCGAGCAACACCCCGCAGCACAGCGCGCACGCCGTGAACGCCGTCACGTCCGGGCCGTCGCGCAGGGCAGACCGGCCCGCGAGCACGGTCACCACGGTCGCCGTCAGGGTCGTACGCCGCCAGGCCAGCCGGGTGCGTTCCGGCTGCAGGCCGGGGTCGCGGTTCCGGGCCGGCGGGGCGGGCGCCGGGGCCGGTCCCGTCACGTCTCCCACCCGGCGAGCACGACCACGACCATCGCGACGGCCACCAGGGCCACGCCGATGCTCAGCAGTGCCGGGAAACGGGACACCGGCAGGTCCTCGCCCCTGCGCATCGCGCGCTCGCAGCGGACCCAGTGGTTCACCGACCGCAACGCGCACAGCACTCCGGCGGCCAGCAGCCCGAGCGCCAGACCCGTCCGCCACGCCCACCGCAGGTCGGGCAGGAACTGGTCCACGGCGAAGCCGCCGCCGATCAGGGCGAGCGAGGTCCGCAGCCACGCCAGGAACGTCCGCTCGTTCGCCAGCGAGAACCGGTAGTCGGGGGTGGCCCCTTCCCGCCCGATCCGCGCGGGCGCGAACCACAACCGGACGTTCCGCACAATCTCGATCACACGAGCGACCCTACCGGCAGGCACTCAAGGAGCCGCGGGCCCCGTCGAGGGGCGCGGGGAACCGCGCGACCGGCCCCCACCGAACCCGCAGGGGCGAACGACCCCCGGCGAACGGTTCCGGCGCACCGCCCTCAGCCCGGCCCCGCGTCACGAAAGGCCCGCAGCCGCGCGTACGCGGCCATCCCGTCCGGCACCCACTCCCACCGCGCCAGCAACGTCCGCACCTCCTCCTCCGGCAGGAACGCGTGCCAGGCGACCTCCTCCGCCTGCGGGCAGACCGGCCCCTCCCACCGCACCTCGTACACGGCCGACCACCAGCTCTTCCCGGCCCCGTCGTCGTACAGGAACTTGAACAGGAAGGACGGCCGGGCCAGTCCGGACACCCCGAGCTCCTCCTCGGCCTCCCGCAGCGCCGCGTCGTCGTAGCTCTCGCCCGCGCCCACGACCCCGCCGACGAACAGGTCGTACAGGGAGGGGAACACCAGCTTGGCCGAGGTGCGCCGGTGCACGAACAGGCGCCCGTCCGCATCTGTGACCTGGATGAACGCGCACCGGTGCCGCAGCCCGCGCGCGTACACGTCGGCGCGCCGCGCCCGGCCCACCACCACGTCGTGCTCGTCGACGACGTCGAGGATCTCGTCAGCGGAACTCATCCGGCCATCAAAGCAGCCGTCCCGCGCCGGCGGGACAGACCCGTCCCTCCCGCAAGCCGGGCGACCGGGCGACCGGGCGCCAGCGCGTCAGCGCGGCTGGAGGTCCCGCACCCGCTGCCCGGCCCCGGCGCCGCTCGGCATCGCGGGATGCAGCCCCAGCAGGACCACCCCCGCCACGATCCCGGCCAGCCCGGCGGCCTCCCAGGCCAGCGCCCCGGTGTCGGTCCGCAACCGGTCGCCGAGGAACCCCACCCCGCACGCGATCCCGGCGAGCGGCTGGGCGGCGGTCAGCGCGGGCAGCGACATCCGCAGCGGCGCGGTCTCGAAGGCGCTCTGCACGAGGACGAGCCCCGTGACACCGAGGGCGACGACCGCGTACACCTGCCATCCGGTGGCGAGCGCCGTCCAGCCGCCGTCCGAGAACCGCTGGCCGCTGACCCGGGTGAGCGCGTCCTGCACGCCGTACAGCAGCCCGGCCGCCACTGCGAGCAGCACGGGTCCCGCACGCAGCCGCGAGCGCTTGGCGTACGCCGTGAGCAGCAGCGCGAGCCCGACCATCACACCGATGATCAGCCAGTGCCGCAGCGGGTCGGAGACGGCGTCGCCGCCCTCGGGCTGTCCGGCCACGATGAAGGCCGACACCCCGCCCGCCAGGAGCAGCAGCCCTCCCCAGCCCTGTCCGCCGAGCGACTGGCGGGTCCGGTGCCGTGAGAGGGCGAGCGCGAACAGCAGGTTCGTCGCGAGGAGCGGTTCGACGAGGGACACCTCACCGTGCGACAGCGCGATCGCGCCCAGCACCATGCCGGCCACCATGAACGCGATACCGCCCAGCCAGCGCGGCACCTTCACCAGGTCGAGGAGCAGCCGGGGGGAGAGGAAGTCGCCCAGGGGGGCGTGCGCCGCCGCGTTCTGCTGGAGGACGAATCCGAAACCCAGGCAGCAGGCGGCGCCGACGGCGAGGGCGAGGACCAGGACCGACACGCTGCGTACCTCACGACTTCGGACGGTGACGGGGCGGGGTGCGGGTAGTGCCCGACTGTAGCCCGAGTATCCGGAACCCGGCAGTTGACTGGGTCACTCCGGTGCCCAAGGATCTGACCGATCAGTAACAAGGCCGAGGAGGACCTGCTCATGGCGTACGACGCAGATGTGATCGTGATCGGAGCGGGTCTCGCGGGACTCGCGGCGACCGCGGAACTCGTCGACGCGGGACGCAAGGTGATCCTCCTCGACCAGGAGCCGGAGCAGTCGTTCGGCGGCCAGGCGCACTGGTCGTTCGGCGGCCTGTTCTTCGTGGACTCGCCCGAGCAGCGCCGGATGCGCATCAAGGACAGCCACGCGCTGGCCCTCCAGGACTGGATGGGCACCGCGGCCTTCGACCGCCCGGAGGACCACTGGCCCCGCAAGTGGGCCGAGGCGTACGTCGACTTCGCGGCCGGTGAGAAGCGCGGCTGGCTGCACCGGCAGGGCGTGCGCTGGTTCCCGGTGGTCAGCTGGGCCGAGCGCGGCGGTTACGACGCGGGCGGCCACGGCAACTCCGTACCGCGCTTCCACATCACCTGGGGCACCGGCCCCGGTCTCGTCGCCCCCTTCGAGCGGCGGGTCCGCGCCGGTGTCGCGCGGGGCCTGGTCCAGCTGAGGTTCCGCCACCGCGTCACGGGTCTTTCGCGCAGCGCGGGCACGGTCGACACGGTGAGCGGCGAGGTCCTGGAGCCGTCGGGCGTCGAGCGCGGCCGGGCCAGCAGCCGCACCGTCACCGGCGCCTTCGAGCTCCGGGCCCAGGCGGTGATCGTCACCTCCGGCGGCATCGGCGGCAACCACGACCTCGTACGGGCCAACTGGCCCGAGCGCCTCGGCACCCCGCCGAAGCGGATGATCTCCGGGGTGCCCGCGCACGTGGACGGCGAGATGCTCGGCATCGCGGAGGCCACCGGCGCGCACCTGATCAACCGCGACCGCATGTGGCACTACACCGAGGGCATCCGGAACTGGAACCCCATCTGGGACAAGCACGGCATCCGCATCCTGCCCGGTCCGTCCTCGCTGTGGCTGGACGCCCGCGGCAACCGGCTGCCCGTACCGCTGTTCCCGGGCTTCGACACGCTCGGCACGCTCGAGCACATCATGAGGACCGGCTACGACCACACGTGGTTCGTGCTCAACCAGCGGATCATCGGCAAGGAGTTCGCGCTCTCGGGCTCCGAGCAGAACCCCGACCTCACCGGCAAGTCCGTCAAGGGTGTCCTCCGGCGGGCCCGGGCCGACGTGCCGGGGCCGGTACGGGCGTTCATGGACCACGGCGCCGACTTCGTCATCGAGAAGGACCTCGGCGCACTCGTCCGCGGCATGAACGCGCTGACCGAGGAGCCGCTCATCGACGAGGACGCGCTGCGCCGCCGGATCACCGCGCGCGACCGGGAGATCGCCAACCCCTTCACCAAGGACCTCCAGGTGATGGCGGTCCGCGGTACCCGCGCCTACCTCGGCGACAGGCTCATCCGCACGGCCACCCCGCACCGCATCCTCGACCCGAAGGCCGGACCGCTCGTCGCCGTCCGCCTCAACATCCTCACCCGCAAGACGCTCGGCGGCCTGGAGACCGACCTCTCCTCCCGCGTGCTGACCGAGGGCGGCGACCCGCTGCCGGGGGTGTACGCGGCGGGGGAGGCGGCCGGGTTCGGCGGCGGCGGGGTGCACGGGTACCGGTCCCTGGAGGGCACGTTCCTCGGCGGCTGCCTGTTCTCCGGGCGCACGGCGGGCCGGGCCGCGGCGAAGGCCGTGAAGTGACCGGCCGGGGCCGGACGGCGCGGGAAGTCATTACGGAACGCTGACGGGCACCCCCGGCCCCTGGCTTCCGGCGGCCGGGAGTGTTCGAATCCACTGTGTGAACCCGGAACTGTCGTCAGCCGCCGCGGGCGGACCGGAAGAGGGCGGACCCGGATCGGGCGGCCCCGAGGAGGGCGGCGCCCCGGTCGGGCGCCGGCTCGTGCTCGGGATGCTCGGACTCGGCGTCCTCGGCGTGGCCGCCGCGCCCGCCCTCCAGCGCGGCCTGGAGTCCTTCCTCGGCGGCGCCGCGGACAAGGACCCCACCGGCCTGACCGGCCTCCTCCCCAACGGCGGCGGTTTCCGCTACTACTCGGTCACCTCGTCCGTACCGCACAAGGACGAGGACTCCTACCGCCTGAAGGTCGACGGCCTGGTCGACCACCCCGGCACGTATACCCTGTCCGACCTGCGCGCCCTGCCGCAGACGCGGATGGTCCGCGACGTCCAGTGCGTCACCGGCTGGCGGGTGCCCGACACCCCCTTCGAGGGGGTACGCCTGTCGCGGCTGCTGGACGCCGCGGGGGTGCGCTCCACGGCCGGGGCGGTGCGCTTCACCTGCTTCGACGGGGCGTACTCGGAGAGCCTGACCCTCGCCCAGGCCCGCCGCGCCGACGTCCTCGTCGCCCTGCGCATGCAGGACAAGGACCTGAACCACGCCCACGGCGGCCCCGTCCGCCTCTACGCGGCCCCCATGTACTTCTACAAGTCGGCGAAATGGCTCTCCGGCATCACCGTCACCTCGGACGTCCGCCCCGGTTACTGGGAAGAGCGCGGCTACGACATCGACGCGTGGGTGGGCCGGTCGAACGGGCGGGACGATGACGCGACCTGAGACCGGCACCCCGGCGGCCCCGAACCCGGGAGAGCGTCTCGCGAGCGCCGTGCGGGTCCGCCGCTTCACGCCCGCCGAACGCTGGGTGCACCGCACCACCGGGCTCCTGACGGGCCTGTGCGTGCTCACCGCGGCCTGCCTCTACCTGCCCCAGCTCGCCGAACTCGTCGGCCGCCGCGAGCTGGTCGTCAGGCTGCATGAGTGGTCCGGCCTGCTGATCCCGGTGCCCGTCCTCGCCGGGCTCGCCTCCCGCGCCTTCCGGTCGGACCTGCGGCTGCTCAACCGCTTCGGACCGCACGACCGGGTCTGGCTGCGCTCCGCGCTGCGCCGGGACGCCCGGCCGGAGTCCCGGCCGGCCGGGAAGTTCAACGCCGGACAGAAGACGTACGCCGCCTGGATCGCCGGCGCCGTCCTGGTCATGCTCGGCACCGGACTGCTCATGTGGTTCACCCACCTCGCCCCGCTGGTCTGGCGCACGAGCGCGACCTTCGTCCACGACTGGCTGGCGCTGACCATCGGCCTGGTCCTCGCGGGACACATCGGGATGGCCCTCGCCCGCCCGGAGTCCCGGCGGGGACTGCGGACGGGCTCGGTCAGCCGCGAGTGGGCGGAGCGCGAACATCCGCTCTGGCGGCCGTAGCCACGGCCGGCCCGGAACCGGGCTCAGCCCAGCGCCGCCGCCAGCAGCCTGGCGGACCCGGCGACGAGTTCGTCGTCCTTCGGGGCGTCGGGGTCGGACTTGGTGGACAGGACGGCCAGGACGACGGGCGCCCCGTCCGGCGTCCACGCGACGCCCACGTCGTTGCTGGTGCCGTACCTGCCCGTACCGGTCTTGTCGCCGAGGACCCAGTCCGCGGGCAGCCCCAGGCGGAAGCGGTGGGTGCTCGTGGTGTTGGCCAGCAGCCACTCGGTCAGCTGCCGCCGGTCCCGGCGCACGAGTGCGTCACCGAGGACGAGCTTCGCGTACGTCCGTCCGACGGCGGCCGGGCTGGTGAGGTCCGTCGTACGCCACGGCTCGGCCGAGTTCAGCTGGGGCTCCCACCGGTCGAGGCGGGTCGTGGTGTCCCCGACCGAACGGCAGAAACGCGTGACGGCGGCCGGCCCGCCCAGCTCACGGAGCAGCAGGTTCGCCGCGGCGTTGTCGCTGTGCGCGATGGCGGCGTGGCACAGCGCCGCGACGGTCATGCCGTGCGCGAGGTTCTCCTCCAGCCCCGTGACGGGGGAGCCGTCCGCGTCCTCGAGATCCTGGGCGGTGTACCGGATCCGCAGGTCCAGGAACTCGCCGCGCCGGTCGAGGTCCCGCAGGACGGCCGCGCCGACGAGGGTCTTGAAGACCGAACACATCGGAAACGTCTCCTGCGCGCGGTAGCGCACGGTCTCGCCGGTGGCGGTGTTGCGGGCGTAGACGCCCAGGCGGGCGTCGTGGGCGCGCTCCAGCTCCGCGAGGGCCGTGACCACGGGGGTGGTCCTCGTGGCCGTGTCCGCCTTCACCGCCGCGTGGGCCGGCGGGGTCACGGCGGTCGCCAGGGCGGCTCCCGCGCCCAGGGCCAGTACGGTTCGGCGGTTGCGGTGGGGTCGTGAGCTCTGCACGTTCGCTCTCTCTTCCGCTTCGAACATGATCGGTTGCGTGGAGAGAGACTTCCGGAGGGCTCGCGCGGTTCCTGCGGACCCGGCCGGCTAGATCACGAGCGACAGCAGCAGGACCAGGCCTCCGGCGACCACCGAGATGATGGTCTCCATGATCGACCAGGTCTTGACGGTCTGCCCGACACTCAGGCCGAAGTACTCCTTGACCAGCCAGAACCCGGCGTCGTTCACATGGCTGAAGAACAGTGAGCCGGCGCCGATCGCGAGGACGAGCAGCGCGGTGTGCGTGGTCGACATGTCGGCCGCGAGCGGGGCCACGAGACCGGCCGCCGAGATGGTGGCGACGGTCGCGGAGCCGGTCGCGAGCCGGATCGCGACCGCGATCAGCCAGGCGAGCAGCAGCGCGGGGATCGACCAGTCCTTGGAGATGTCCAGGATCATCTGGCCCACGCCGGAGTCGATCAGCGTCTGCTTGAAGCCGCCGCCGGCGCCGACGATGAGCAGGATGCCGGCGATCGGGGCGAGTGACTTCTCGACGGTCGAGGAGAGCCGGCTCTTGGTGAACCCGGCCGCCCGGCCGAGGGTGAACATGGCGACGAGCACGGCCGCGAGCAGGGCGATCAGCGGCGAGCCGATCACGTCGAAGACGCGCTGCACCGTGGCCTCGGGGTCGTCGACGACGATGTCGACCAGTGCCTTGGCCAGCATCAGCACGACCGGCAGCAGCACGGTGGCGATGGTGACGCCGAAGCCGGGACGCCTCTCCAGGTCCTCGGAGGCGCGCTGGGGGATCATCTTCTCCGGGGCCGGGACGTCCACCCAGCGGGCCGCGTACTTCGAGAACAGCGGACCCGCGATGATCACGGTCGGAACGGCGACGAGGATACCGAGGGCGAGGGTGACACCGAGGTTCGCGTGGACCGCGTCGATCGCGACCAGCGGGCCGGGGTGCGGCGGGATCAGCCCGTGCATCACGGACAGGCCCGCGAGCGCCGGGATGCCGATGCGCATCAGCGAGTAGTTGCCCCGCTTGGCCACCATCAGGACGACCGGGATCAACAGCACGATGCCGACCTCGAAGAAGAGCGGCAGCCCGATCACCGAGGCGATCAGCACCATCGCCCAGGGCATCGAGCGGCCGCCCGCCCTGGCGAGGATCGTGTCGACGATCTGGTCGGCGCCGCCGGAGTCCGCGAGCAGCTTGCCGAGGATCGCGCCGAGCGCGATCAGCACACCCACACCGGCGACGGTCGAGCCGAGGCCGGCCGAGAAACTGGTGATCGCCTTGTCGAGCGGGGCCCCGGCGAAGGCTCCGAGCGCCAGCGACCCGATGGTCAGCGCGAGGAAGGCGTGCAGCCTGAACTTGGTGATGAGCAGGACGATGACGGCGATGCCCGCCAGAACGGCGATGCCCAGCTGAGCGTGGCCCGCCGAGGTGATCGGCTCGACGGGGTCCGCTGCCAGCATCTCGACGCTGAGTCCGGTCACGGTGCTTTTCCTTGCATGGGAGGGGAGAGGGGAGGGACGCCCCGCAGGGGGCGGGCGGGGCGGGGGCTCAGCGGGCGAGGCCGTCCAGCGCGGTCACGGCCCGTTCGGTGATCTCGTCGGGGCTGCCGGCGACGTCCACGGCGACACCCGTCTCGTCCGCCTGGAGCGGCTGGAGGGTGGCGAACTGGGAGTCGAGGAGCGCCGTGGGCATGAAGTGGTTCTTCCGGTGGGTCATCCGGTCCTCGATGAGCGCGCGGTCACCGGTGAGGTGAACGAAGACGACATCGGGG
This sequence comes from Streptomyces sp. V3I8, assembly GCF_030817535.1. NCBI lineage: Bacteria > Bacillati > Actinomycetota > Actinomycetes > Kitasatosporales > Streptomycetaceae > Streptomyces > Streptomyces sp. V3I8. Next base: position 6,979,482 of record NZ_JAUSZL010000002.1, read on the forward strand.
GCGGCCGACCTGATCCGGTCCCGGTAGGCGCGCTTCAGCGCGGAGCAGCTGACCACGCCGCCGAGTCCGGCCCGTCCGTGTGCCCAGGCGCCGATGGCGTCCAGCCAGGGCCGGCGGTCCTCGTCGGAGAGCGGCGTACCGGCCGACATCTTGGCGATGTTGGCCTCGGGGTGGAAGTCGTCGGCCTCGGCGTAGGGAACGCCGAGCCGGTCCGCAAGCAGGGGCCCGATGGTGGTCTTGCCCGTGCCTGCCACGCCCATCACCACGACGACGTGGGGGGTAGTCATAGCTGCCTCGCTGTCTTCTTCGACATCGGATGCCGGATGGATGTCGGGTGCCGCATCCGTCACGACACTGAAACCCATAGGTCAGATGAATTCAAGGGTCTGTGACGTATAAGTCTGACTTTTTGTTCGCGCTCTTCTCCTCGTACCCTGAATGCATGAGCACACCGGGCCGGGGGCTGCACGGCCATGTACTGGAAAGCCTCGGCCCCTCGATCACGGCGGGCGAGTACCCCCCGGGCAGCGTCCTGCGCACCGACGAGCTCGCGCAGCGTTTCGAGGTGTCACGGTCCGTCATGCGGGAGGCCGTACGGGTCCTCGAATCGATGCACCTCGTGGAGTCCCGGCGCCGGGTCGGCGTGACGGTGCGTCCCACGCACGAGTGGAACGTCTACGATCCGCAGGTCATCCGGTGGCGGCTGGCCGGCGCCGACCGGCCCCGGCAGCTGCGCTCGCTGACCGTGCTGCGGTGCGCGGTGGAGCCCGTCGCGGCGGGCCTGGCCGCCAAGCACGCCACCGCCGAGCAGTGTGCCGAGCTCACCGAGTGCGCGCTCGGCATGGTGGCCAACGCGCGCGGGCACCGGCTGGAGGGGTACCTCGTCCACGACATCGCCTTCCACCGGATCGTGCTGAACGCCTCCGGCAACGACATGTTCGCGCGGCTCGGGGACGTGGTGGCCGAGGTGCTGGCCGGGCGCACGCATCATCAGGTGATGTTCGAGGACCCCGACCCCGCGGCGGTCACGCTGCACGTGCAGGTCGCCGAGGCGGTGCGGGCGGGGGACGCGGTGCGGGCGGAGGAGTTGACCCGGGAGGTCGTGCTGGGAGCGCTTCAGGAGCTGGACATTCTCAGCCCGGAGGCCTGACATGTCCCGACTCGCCGTCGGCTGCGGGTGTGTCCGGGGCCGGTCGCGCCGTTCCCCGCGCCCCTGAGGGCCGGGAGCCCAAGGATCGTGCCGTTCCCCGAGCCCCCGAGCCCCCGAGCCCCCGAGGAGGGAGCTACGCGGCGACGTCTCCGTCCACGTACACCCATACGCCGTCCGCCCGTTCGAAGCGGCTGTGTTCGTGGAGCGAGCCGCCCGCGTAGGTCGCGCGGAAGGTCACCGTGCCGGTGGTGTGGAAGGGCGTGCCCTCCGTCGTGGCGAGGACCTCCAGGCCCGTCCAGCGTGTCGCCCGGTCCAGGTCCAGGCGGGTCGGCCTGGTGCGGGGGTGCCAGGTGCGCAGCAGGTATGCCTCGTCATGCCTGACGAACGCGCAGTAGCGCGAGCGCATCAGCGCCTCGGCGGTCGGCGCCGCGCCCTCACCTCGATGGAATCGGCCACAGCACTGCTCGTACGTCTCCGCAAGACCGCAAGGGCACGAGGGGTTGCGCGCGGGAACGGAACGGCGCTGGTTGCGAGAGTGCGGGGTGCGACGGGACATGCGCTCCATTGTGCTGCAACACGGCATGTGGCGGATCTGTGAAGCAGGCGCCACGACACGAGTGCATCGCGTGCGAGCTGTGCGCGGTGCTCTTCATCGAATCTCCTTCAGGGGTGGCGTGAACACGCCTTGCATACGCAACTGCCCACCCGCCACCGTGGGTCGTGCACCTGAGCATCAGGAGTCACAAGCGCGCTGCTTGACCCCGGACGGCCGTCCGGCCGGGGCACTGACGGGGGAAGCTGATGCGGTGTCGTGGACCGGCGTGCTGTGCGCACCTACCGGGGACCTCTGCGCGCGCCGGATGTGACCGACCCCCTCTGCCGCCTCTTGGTGCATGTCACCCGGTGCCCGAGATCGGATGAGGAGGGGGAATGCCGATGAACGCGGTGAACACTGCCAGGCCGACCTATCCCGGCGTCTACGTCGAAGAGCTTCCCAGCAGCGCACGGACCATCTCGACCGTCACCACCTCGGTGACCGCCTTCGTGGGGCACACCCGGCGCGGCCCGCTGAACGAGCCGGTGCGCGTCACGAGCTTCACCGAGTTCGAGCGCCGCTTCGGGGGGCTCAGCTCGCGCGGTGCCGTCGGCTACGCGGTGCACCAGTTCTTCGGCAACGGCGGCACGGTCGCCGTGATCGTCCGCGTCGCCAGGGCGAACAGCGGGAAGACCGCCCACGTCACTTTGGAGTCCACCGAGGGCCACAGCGGGAGCGCGGTCCTCCACGTGCACGCCAAGGAACCCGGCGGCTGGGGCAACGGACTGCGCGCCGCCGTCGACCACGACACGCCCCGCCCGGACGAGACCTTCAACCTGCGCGTGTACGACGCCGGGGGCCGGGCCCGCGAGAGCTTCACCGGGCTGTCCATGGACGCCTCGCACGGCCGATACGCGCCGACCGTGATCAACGCGGGGTCGCGGCTCGTCCGCGTCGAGGCCGTGGGCGAGGGCCGGCCCGACCCGTCCGGCACCGTCTCCAAGCCGTTCGGGCACGAACTGCCCGATCTCGCCGTCGACCTGACCGTCAAGATCGGTGACGTCGAGCGCGAGTTCACGCTGTACGACCCCGACTGCGACGGCCGGTCGCCGTCCTCGGTGGCCGAGTTGGCCCTGTTGCTCGAACGCAAGCTGCGGGCGCTGCCCGACGCGCCGGGGCGGCACGCCTTCGCGGGCGCCGAGGTCACCGCCTTCGGCAGGCGCCTCCAGGTCGTCGCGGGCTCCACCGACCCCGACGACGTCGTCCGGTTCGTCGGCGAGTGCGCCAACGACCTGGGCCTCGAAGCGTCCGTCAACCCGCCCGTCTTCCCGCTGGAGGACGGCGAGGACGGCGAGGCCCCCGGCCCGCGCGACCTCATCGGCAGCGAGGCCGACAAGACCGGCATCCAGGCGCTGCGCGGTGTCGCGGACGTCAACCTGCTCGTCCTGCCGGAACTCGCGGCGTACGAGTCCACCGCCGACGCGGTCACGGTCGTCTCCGCGGCCCAGCGGCTCTGCGAGGAGCGGCGGATCTTCCTCCTCGTCGACGCGCCCGGCACCTGGGGCAGCGTGGACACCGCCCGCGCCGGACTCGCCGCCTTCGACGCCGTCCGCGGCAACCACGCCGGCCTGTACTTCCCGCACCTGCAGCTCACCGACCCGCTCACCGGACGGCTGCGTTCCTTCCCGCCGTCGGGCGCGGTCGCGGGGGTCTACGCCCGCACGGACTCCGAGCGCGGTGTGTGGAAGGCGCCGGCCGGCACCGAGGCACGGCTCGCGGGAGTCCACTCGCTCGCCGTCGACCTCACCGACCGCGAGAGCGGACTGCTCAACCCGCTCGGCGTCAACTGCCTGCGCACCCTGCCGCTGGTGGGCCCGCTCGTCTGGGGCGCGCGCACCCTGGAAGGCTCCGACGCACTCGACAGCGAGTGGAAGTACGTGTCCGTGCGACGGCTCGCCCTGCATGTCGAGGAGAGCCTGCAACGCGGCCTGCAGTGGGTCGTGTTCGAGCCCAACGACGAGAACCTGTGGCAGCAGATCCGCCTCGGCGCCTCCTCGTACCTGCACACCCTCTTCCGGCAGGGCGCCTTCAAGGGCGGCACACCGCGCGAGGCGTACTTCGTCAAGTGCGACCGCGACACCACGACGGACGAGGACATCGCGAACGGCGTCGTCAACGTCCTGGTCGGTATCGCACCCGTCAGGCCGGCCGAGTTCGTGATCGTCAGGATCCAGCAGACGTCGGCGCAGTTCGAGCTGTAGACCCTTCGAGCTTCAGGCCCGACGAGGAGAACGTGAAGGAAACCGATGGCTGAGTTCACTGTCAACGCCCAGCGTTTCGACCCCTACAAGAACTTCAAGTTCCTCGTGCTGTGGGACGGTCGTACGGTCGCGGGCATCAGCAAGATCAGTCCGCTGAAGCGGACCACCGAGGTCGTCAAGCACCGGCACGGCGGCGACCCCAGCTCCCCGCGCAAGTCGCCGGGACGCTCCGAGTTCGAGGGCATCACGCTGGAACGCGGGGTCACCCACGACACGGAGTTCGACCGCTGGGCCAACAAGGTCTGGCAGGTCGGCGCGGGCCTCGGCTCCGAGGTGTCCCTCGCCGACTTCCGCAAGGACATCGTGATCCAGGTCCTCAACGAGGCCGGCCAGGTGGCCGTCTCGCACAAGCTCTACCGGACCTGGCCCAGCGAGTACCAGGTGCTCGGCGAACTGGACGCCAACGCCAACGCGGTGGCCATCCAGTCTCTGAAGCTCGAATGCGAGGGCTGGGAGCGGGACTACGAGGTGCCCGAGCCGGAGGAGCCCTCGTTCCTGAACCCCGCCTGACCGGCGGGGGATCGCACGACAGCTGGGACAGCCAAGGCCGCGGGGGCAGCGGAGCCGGTACGGGACGGGGGCGGGCATGACGATCACTCGGGCGGCGGAACTCCTCACCACCTGGGAGACCGGGCTTGCCCAGGCTCCGTCCGGCCGCGCCCTGCTGCTGCACCGCGCGGCCCGCCCGGACACCGGCGGCGAGACGCTGTCCGCGCTGCCGGTGGGCGAGCGCGAGGCCGACCTCTTCGCGCTGCGCCGGACCTTGTTCGGCGACCGGATGCAGGTCCGCCTCGGCTGTGCCGCCTGCGGCGAGGACATGGAATTCGACCTGGACGCGGCGGAGTTGGCCCGGTCGACAGGCAGTCCCGCTCCGTCCTCGGTGCGGGTCGCGCAGGACGGCTGGGAGATCGAACTCCGGGTGCCGAGTGCCGCCGACCTGACGGCGGCGGCCCGGCACCCGGAACCCCGCCTGGCCCTGCTGGAACGCTGCGTCGTCTCGGCCGTACGCGAGGGGGCGGACGTCCCCGCCGACGCGCTGCCCGAGACGGTGCGGCGCCGGCTCGCCGAGGCGGCCCAGGAGGCCGACCCGGGCGCCGACCTCACGCTCAACGTCAACTGCCCCGAGTGCGGAGCGGCCACCCGCGCCGAACTCGACATCGCCTCCTACCTGTGGACCGAACTGGACGCCTGGGCGCGCGACCTGCTCCTGGACGTCCATCTGCTCGCCACCGCCTACGGCTGGAGCGAGCCGGAGATCCTGGCGCTCAGCCCGCTGCGGCGCCGCTACTACCTGGAGCTGTGTGCCGATGTCTGACCCCCTGGGCGGACGCCCCGAGCAGGAGCGGGCGTCAAGGTCGCCCGACTTCTTCGACCGGCTGCTCGCCCGGCACACCCCGGCCGCCGTGCCGCCCGCGGACGTGGTGCGGCTGCGACCGCGACTGGCCGGCCCCTTCGAACGGGTCGAGGCGGTACGGGCCGCCGCGCCCGAGCCGGACGCGGCGGGAGCACTGTGGCCGACCGCACCCCAACAGAGCCCGTGGGGCCCGGACTTGGTGAGCCCGACCGTGCGCGAGGTCCAGCTCCGTACAGAGCGCGAGCGGACCGTCGTACAGACCGGGCGGCCGGTGTCCGAGGAGCCGACGCCCTGGCTCGTGCCGCCGGACCTGCCCGAGGTGCCGTTGCTGCGGCCCGCCGCGGCGGCCGTACCAGCATCGCGGCCGGTTCCCGGCTCCGCGCGGCGTCCCGCCGGACGAGCCGAGCCGGAGCGGGTCGCCTCCCCGAGCGCGGTGTCCGTGCCCCTCCCCTCAGGCACGGGCGCCGCATCCCCTGCCGCCGGGTCCACCGCGCCGCGACCCAGTACCGCGGACACGGCGGCGGCCCGCGACGCCGTACGGCAGGCCACGGGTCGACGGTCCGGGCGTGGCGGCGAACAGGTGGTTCAGGTGCAGATCGGGCGCCTCGAAGTGACGGCGGCGGGTGCGGCCCCGGCCGGCGGCAGCCGTCGGTCCGCCGCTCCCGGGCGACCGGCGGCGACCGTGAGTCTGGCGGACTACTTGGCGAGGGGGCGCGAGTGAAGCATGCGGGGACACGACGAGCGGACGCCCGACGGATGGACCGGCCGGCGGACCAGCGGACCGGCGGACCAGTGGGACTGAGGAACTGACGTCATGAGCAACGCACTCGCCATCGCCCACGTCACCCAGGCCCTCGCCCTGCTGATCGAGGCCAACCTGCAGCCCGGGATCGACATGGCCGTCAAGGTCGAGCCGCGCAAGCCGTCGGCCGACCCGCCCGCCGATCCCACGATCACCGTCTTCCTCTACCAGGTCACCCCCAACACCTCGCAGCGCGGCACCGACCTGCCGACGCGCGCTTCCGACGGCACGCTGCTGAAGCGGGCCGCGACGGCGCTTGACCTGCACTTCCTCATCAGCGCGTACGGCGACGAGACGGAACTGGTGGGCCAGCGGCTGATCGGCTCCGTCGTGCGCACGCTGCACGAGATCCCCGTCCTGCCGCTGGACATCATCGAACTGGCGGGGGAGAAGCCGTACTTGGCGGACAGCGACCTCGCCGACGCGGCGCAGCGGGTGCGGTTCACGCCCACGGTGATGGACATCGACGAGACCTCGAAGCTCTGGGGGATGCTCCACCAGACCCCGTACACCCTCTCGGTGGTCTACCAGGCGGCGCTCGTCCTGATCGAGGGCCGCGAGATACCGGTGGTGGCGAAGCCGGTGGAGCGGTCGACGGTACGGGTACTGCCGTTCGGCGCGCCGGGAGCGCCAGGAGCGCCAGGTGCGCCCGGGGGGCCCGATGGGCCGGTTTCACCCGGGGCAGGTGACGCGCCCGGCGCCCCGGACGGCGGCGCACCCGTCAAAACCACCGCCGCGAAGGAACCGGCCGGGACCGCGACTGGGACAGCGACCGGAACGACCTCCGGGAAGGCGCCGGTGAAGGCTGCGGCCAAGGCGGCGGCCCGTACCCGCAAGGGGGCGCAGCCCAGCAAGGCGACCCAGGTGTCCCAGGCGGGCAAGTCCGCGCGCCGCGCGGCCAAGGGCGCGACGCCCGCGACCCCGACGTCCATGCCCCCGACGGACTCCATGACCGCCGACGGCGGTCCCGACCGCACGGAGCGGTGAGGCGGGATGCGGACAACGGGGGCAGGTGAGGGCATGGGCGGAGACGGGCCGGGCGAGGAGAGCACAGCGGGCGGCGGCCCGACGCTGACCTCGGAGATCAGGCGCGTCCTCGCCCGAGTCGACGCGCACGCGTCCCGCGCGTCCCGTGCGAACGCGCCGGCGGCGGCATCGGCAGACCCATCGGCCGGTCCGGTGAGTGCGGCGGATGCGGCGGGTCCGGGGGCGGGCCCCCTCGACGCGCTGGTCGGCTGCTTCGGGCTGACCCCGTTCGAGCGGGACCTCGTACTCCTCACCGCCGCCTGCGAGTTGGACACCACGACCGCCGCCCGCTGTGCCGCGGCGAGCGGAGACCCGGAGCGCGCGTACCCCACGTTCTCGCTCGCCCTGGCCGCACTCGCCGAACCGCACTGGAGCGCGCTGACCCCGGTCGCGCCCCTGCGCCGCTGGCGGATCGTAGAGCCGGCCGACGAATCACGGCAGTCCCTGACCCTGTCCCGGCTGCGGCTCGACGAACGTGTCCTGCACTTCCTTCTCGGCTCGCCCTATCTGGACGCGCGCCTGCACGGCCAGTTGCGTCGCACGCCGGTCCCCGAGGAGCTTCCGCCGTCGTACGAGCTGGCCGCGAGCCGGGTCGCCGCGGGCTGGACGACGGGCGCGCGGCCCGACGCACCGCTGCTCGTCGAGGTGGTCGGCGGCGACCTGCGCAGCCGGGCCGACATCGCCGCCGCCGCGGCCGGCCGCTCCGGGCTCACCCTGTACGCGATGAACGCCGAGGACATCCCGACCGCCCCCGGCGACCGCGACCTGCTGGCCCGGCTGTGGCAGCGCGAGGCGATCCTGCTGCCCGCCGCCCTGCTCGTGGAGGCGGGCGAACTCGACCGCGACCAGCACGCGGCGACCGATGCGTTCCTCGCCGGGGCCGCCGTACCCGTCGTCGTGTCGAGTCACGATCCGCGGCGGACGGACCGGCCGCACGGCGAGCGGGTAACCGTGCCGCATCTGGACGACGAGGAGCAACTCGGCGTGTGGGTGGACGCGTTCGAGGGCGTCGCCGACATAGGCGAGAGCGAACTGCGGTCGCTGGTGGCGCAGTTCCAGCTGCCGCCCCATGTCGTACGAGCCGCTGCCGCCGCCGTACGCCGTGATCGCCCCGTCGCGGACGAACAGGACGCCGGCCGACTCGCATGGCGTGCAGGGATGAACGAGGCCAGGGTCGGCATGGACGAACTGGGCCGCCGTATCGAGCCGGACGCGGGCTGGGGCGACCTGGTGCTGCACGAGCGGCAGACGAGCGTACTGCGGGAGATCGTCGCGCACGTACGGCAGCGGGCAACGGTCCACCAGGAGTGGGGCTTTGCCGCGACCCTGCGCCGGGGCCTCGGGGTCACCGCGCTCTTCGCGGGCGGCTCGGGCACGGGCAAGACGCTCGCCGCCGAGGTCATGGCCAAGGAACTCGGCCTCGACCTCTTCGTCGTCGACCTGTCCCAGGTGGTCAGCAAGTACATCGGCGAGACCGAGAAGAACCTGCGCAAGGTATTCGACGCCGCCGAAGCCGGAGGCGCACTCCTCCTCTTCGACGAGGCCGACGCCCTCTTCGGCAAGCGCAGCGAGGTCAAGGACAGCCACGACCGGTACGCCAACCTCGAAGTCAGCTACCTGCTCATGCGCATGGAGGCGTACCGGGGCCTCGCGATCCTCACCACCAACATGAAGAAGGCCCTGGACACGGCGTTCCTGCGACGGATCCGCTTCGTCGTCGACTTCCCGTTCCCGGCGGAGCACGAGCGTGCCGAGATCTGGCGCCGGGTGCTGCCGCCGCAGACCCCGGTGAAGGGCATCGAACCGGAGCTGCTGGCCCAACTGACCGTCGCGGGAGGCTCGATCCGCAACATCGCCCTCTCCGGCGCCTTCCTGGCCGCCGAGGAGGGCGACCGCCTGCAGATGCGGCACATGCTGGCGGCGGCCCGCACCGAGTACCTCAAGCTGGAACGCTCGCTCACACCCGGGGAGGTCCGCGGATGGGTGTGAACAAGGGCATGGGCGGGGGCGTGAACGGGGACGCGGGCAGGCGGCCGGACGCGATCCGCGTGAACGTCGGCGAACTCGTCCTCGACGGCTTCCGAGTGGACCCCGACCGGGTGTCCGCAGCCTTCGAGCACGAACTGACCCGCCTGGTACGGGAACACGGCGTGCCGCTGGCCGCCGAGCGGGGCGCCGTGACGCTGGACGCGCTGTCCGGACTGCCGCCGCTGCCCGCCGGGCTGTCGGCGCGACGGCTCGGCCAGGAGCTGGCGCGGGCCGTGCACGCGGGTCTCTCCGGCGAGGGGGAGGTGCAGGCCCCATGAGCGGCAACTCTGCGACTCAGGACGCCCGTTCGGAGCAGGCCGCCGAACAGCGGCGCCGCAAGCGCAAGGAGCGCGCCGCCCAGGCCCGTGCACCCGAGCCGAAGGACATCGTCAGCGGCGCCGGACAGCCGCTCGACGTCGGCGTACGGCGGGAGTTGGAGGACCAGCTCGGGCACGACCTCGGCCGCGTACGGCTGCACACCGGGCGGGACGCCGGACAGCTGACCGAGCTGCTCGGCGCGGACGCCGTCGCCGTCGGCCAGGACGTCTTCTTCCGCGAGGGCGCCTACCGCCCCGGTACGGCCGACGGCCAACGCCTGCTCGCGCACGAGCTGTTGCACACCGTGCAGAACCCGGACGGCCTCGGCGCCCTGCGGGCCGGCCGCGATCTCGGCGCGGTCAGCCTCCCGCAGCAGGCGATCGAACGGGAGGCGGAATCGGCCGCCCAGGACCTCGTACGTCCGGCCGCCGCGCAGTCCGCGAGGGAGCCCGCGTCGGAGGTGGCACCTGGGCAGGCCACGCCGGGCTGGCTGCGCTACGCCACGGTGGACGCCGACCGCAACCGGCTGGAGCAGATAGACCCGGCGACCCTCGTGGACCGGCTGACGAACTCGCTCGTGCGTTCGCTGCGCGGCGACCCGGAGGACCGCTCCAAGCGCACACGCCACCAACTTGCGCGTCTGTCGGCGGAGTTGTTGGACGGTGTGCTCGACCGGCTGGAGGGCCGGCTGCTCGGCTCGGAGCACGACCGGGTGCTCGACCTGGTCGAGGAGATCGAGGCCGACGGGGACCTTCCGGAGGAGCCCGACTCGTACGAGACCCCGGCGGTCGAGGCCGACGCGGCCGGGGAACTGCGGTTCCGGCGGGAGAGCGAGCGGCGTTCGGCCGAGGAGGAACAGACCGAGGAGGAGGGACCCGGGGAGGCGCCGGGGCCGGAGAAGGAGCCCTCGGGCACGGAGGGGGCGACGGGGTCCACACCGGAGAACGGCGGTGCCGAGCCGGGCGGCGGCAGGGATACGGGCCGACAGCAGCCCTCACCCGAGGCGGCACGGTCCCGGGGCGCGCAGCAGCCCGGTGAGAGGACGACCGCGGGCTCCGCCGAGCAGGGCGGGGTGGAGAAGGGCGGGGCGGAGAAGAAGGAAGCGAAAGAGGACAGGGCCCCAGCCGGAGACCAGAGCGGCAAGAGCGGCGGTGCGCAGAAGGAGAACAGGGAGGACAAGGGGGGTGCGGACGAGCGGGGCACACCGGCGGCGAGCGAGGAGGAGTCCGCCGCGAAGAACCGTCCGGGCGCCGTCGACGCGCTCGTGGCGGGCCAGCACCCCAAGGCGGCGGACAAGGCCGGGCAGCCCGAACCGACGGGTTCGCCCACGGTGGCCGGCAAGGACACCCAGCTGCCCGCCCGGCTCAGCCGGCTCGACGGCGTACGCAACCAGGACCTCGAAGGGCCCGAGGAGACGGCCGACGAGGAGCCCTTCGGCTCCGGCAGCGAGTCCGAGGTCGAGGTCGGCGGCGAGGAGAAGAGCGCCTGGGACATCAAGCTCCAGCCCGAGGACTTCATCCCGGAGCACGATCCCGATGTGTCCGGCATACCGACCGCGGACGCGTCCGACCCGTCCTCGGGCGCCGTCGCGGCTGTCCCGTCGTTCCCCGCGCCCCCGGTGACCAGGGCCGACAAGGTGCAGGCGGAACGGGATGCCGAGGACGCGGAGGACGCGGCGGCGGAGTCCGAAGCCGAGTCCGAGTCCGAGGACGTCACCGAGCTTGCCGACACGAACGCGGCGGAAGCGGGGGCCGGCCTGGAGTCCGGTCCTGGCGACAGCCGGTTCGGCGGTCTCGCGGTGGAGCGGGCCGCCGCGCCGCCGTCCGTGTCGGGCGTGCCGGCGAGGGACCCGAAGAGCGGTGCCGATCCCAAGGCCGGACCGGTGGCCGCGCAGACGGCGGTGCAGCAGGCACCGGGCAGGTCTGAGGGCGGCGCCGAGAGCGGTGGAGAAGTACGGGAGGCGGCCGCCAAGGAGGAGAAGGGCACTCCTGCCGGGGGCGAGAAGTCGGGCGGCGCACAGGAGAAGGCTTCTCTGCAGGCGAGTCCGGCTTCGGCCGCAGGGGCCGGCGCGGGCTCGGCTGCCGTTACGGGGCCGCAGGCGTCGTCGACTTCGGCGGCTGCGGGGTCTTCGGGGTCCTCGGCGGGGTCGAGCATGTCGGTGTCGGAGTCAGGGGCCGCGTCTCCCGCACGAGACAGCCATGTCTCCGGCAACACGTCCGGGAGCGGGGGTGGGACCGGGACGACGGAATCCCCGGCGGCACAGACACCCGCGCCCGCCACTCCGCAATCCATGAACGCCCCCCAGGCCACCCCTCAGGCCACCTCTCAGGCCACCTCTCAGTCCGCGCCCGAGTCCGCACCCGAGCCTGTTCAGACCGTCGCCGCCCCCGCTTCCCGGAGCACGTCGGCCAGGTCGGCGCCCGCCGCCAAGGGATCGCGCGGAGGTGGAGGCGGCGGAGGCGGTGGCAGCGCCGCTGTGCCGGCCGCCCGGGGCAAAGGCGGCAAGAAGGACTCGGCCCCGGCCCCGAACCTCTCGCAGGTGTCCCCGGAGGCAGGCCTGTCCACGGCCTCGAACCTGAAGCCCCACAGGGCACTTGAGGCCATGGGCGGGGTGGGCGGCTCGGTCGACCGGACCGTCGGTGACGAGCACAAGGCGCTCGCGGCCGCCCCGCCCTCGATGCAGCGACCCGCAGGAGCTCCCCAGACCCTCCAGGGCAAGCCGAAGGCCGACGCACCGGCCCAGTACTCCCAGGACCCGGCGCAGAAGTCCGAGGCGCCCGAGGAGGAGAAGGCCGAGGTCAAGGGCGCCAAGGAGCCCGAAGGTCAGATCGAGGCCGAGAAGGCGGAGGAGCCGGGCGGCTGGGACACCTTCAAGATGGCCCTGGGTTTCGGTATCGGCTGGATCGCGGACAAGCTCGGTTTCGAGGTGGACGCGCAGGAGTTGGCCGCGAAGTTCGCCGGGCTGCCGACCAAGGACGAGGCGCTCAAGCAGGCCCAGGCGGGCAACGCGCCGGGCGTGGAACTGCAGGGCGCGGCGGAGGGCGCGGCCGACGAGCAGGGCGCCGCCGTCGACACCAAGGGCCAGGAGACCGTCACGACGGGCCGTGACGACGCGGCCCGCCCGATGGGCGAGAACCAGGTCTACCCGGACGCTCCCAAGGAGCAGCTGAAGGCGAAGGTGCCCGGCGCGGAGGGCGGCAAGGGCGGGGCGCCGGAGGGCGGCGCGTCCACCGGGGCGGTACCTCCCGAGGCGGCCTCCGAGGTGGCGGAGCACGACCGGGGACCGCAGTTCAAGGCGGCGTTCAGCGACGGACAGAAGGGCATGTCCGACGGGCGGCAGACCAAGGACCGGGACTTCCGCGACTCGCAGGCGAAGCACAAGCAGAAGGTGGACGCCGAGGTCGCGGCGAACACCGAGAGCCAGGCGGGCGAGCGCGAGAAGGCACTGGGGGATGTGACCGCTCAGCGTGCCGACTGGCGCAAGGAGCAGGACGAGGAACTCAAGAACCTCGGTACGAAGAAGACCGAGCGGCACGACAAAGTTCGCAAGGACGTCCAGGACAAGGAGAAGAAGACAGACGACGACGTCGCCAAGGAGAAGGACGACGGCGACAAGAAGATCCAGGACGCGAACACCAAGGCGGAACAGGACGCCGAGAAGAAGCGCGACGACAGTGTCAACGAGTCCGGCAACTGGATCAGCAAGGCCTTTGACTGGCTCAAAGAGAAAATCATCGAGATCAAGAACGCGATCGTCCGCGTCATCAGAGCGGCACGTGACGCGGTCGTCGGTTTCATCAGGAACTTCAAGGCCACGGTCGAACGCTGGATCAACGAGGCGCGCAAGTTCATAGTCGACGCGATCAAGAACCTGATCGACGATCTGATCGAGTTCGCGAAGGCTTTGGTCCGCGGGATCATCGAACTGGCCGCTCGCATCCGGAAGTTCATCAGCGATCTCATCTCGGCGGCGATCGCCCTGGTGAACCGGCTGGCGAAGATGCTGAAGCAGATCGTCACGGATCTGCTGAACGCCATCGGGAAACTGCTGGGCAGCATCCTCAGCATTCTGCGGAAGATGCTTCTCGATGTGGTCAAGGCCGTGGTCGCGGCGGTGAAGACGGTCCTGGAGTACGCGTCCAAACTGCTCAGCGCACTCGGCGAGTTCATGATGATCGCCGTCGACTTCCTCTCCGACCCGGGCGGCTGGCTGAGCGGTGCGAAGAACTCCGCCGTTGACGGGGCGAAGAACCACCTCTTCCGCGAGGTCCAGGCGGCGGTGAAGCAGTGGTTCCAGTCGAAGATCGAGGAGATCATCGGCATTCCAAGGGCGATGATCGACAAACTGATCAAGGGTGGCTTCACCCTGGAGCGGATCGTCAAGGAGACGTGGGACGCGATCGTCCCGCAACTCCCTTTCATCATCGGCGAGATCGTCATCACGAAGGTCATCGCCAAGCTCATCCCCGGAGCGGGCTGGGCGATGGCGGTCATCGACGCCATCCGCACGGCGATCGGCGCCCTCAGCGAGATCCTGCGCGCGATCGGCGCGGTCATCACCTGGCTGCGCGCGGTCCGCCAGGGCGGCGCGGGCGTCCTCTTCGCGAAGGCGGTCGCGGCGGGCATCGTCGCACTACTGGAACTCGCCTACGAGGCGCTGCTGAGCGGCATCGGCAAGTACGTGGCGAAGGTGGGCCGCCGCCTGAAGGGAGTGGCGGCGAATCTGGGCAGGGAGAAGCCGCGCGGGGGCGACGGCAAGACCCCGGCGGGCCAGGACGCGGACGACCGGGGCGACACCGGAAGGCCCCGGCCGACCACGGCGGCCTCCCCGCCCACGGCGAGGCCGAGGCCCGGCGCCGCACCCGTCCCGAAGAAGCCCTCGGGCACGGCCGCCACTCCGAGCAGGCCGACGACGTCCGCACCGAAGAAACCGACGCCCACGGGCCCGGCGAAGCCACCGGCACCGGGCCCGGCCAGGGACGCCACGAGGCCCGGCCCCGCCGCGCCGACGAAGCCCGTGGGCAAGGACAAGAACGGCCGCCCGAAAAACCCGGAGGACGAGAAGCCGGACACCCGCCCGACCCCGTCCCCGAAGCCCAAGCCCCAACCGGCCCCACGCCCGAGGCCGAAACCGGAACCGGACACGGGCCCCCGCTCGAGGACGGACACCCCGGGCAGGCCCAAGGACGACCATGGCCCCACCACACCCAAGCCGGACACCAGAACCCCGGACAGGCCCAAGGACCAGGACTCGGACGCCACGAGGCCAACGGACAAGGATGGTACGCAGGACGGCACGGTTTCCGGGAAGCCCAGGACGGACAAGCCCGGACCCGACAGGCCCAAGTCCGACAAGGACGGCAGTAAGCCCGACAGGTCCGAGGGCGGTGACGCCAGGAAGCCCAAGCACGGCAAGGACGACGTCGGCAGGCCGAGAGGTGGCAAGGAAGGCCCGAGCCGGCCTCGGGGCACCGACAAGCAGGACAAGCGGCGAAGGAGAAACGAGGAGGAGGAATCACCCGCAGCCAAAAAGGCACGTCTGGAGTTGATAGCGGCACGGATACGGGAAATTCTCCGGGAGCGGCTGGACCGGGGAATCACATTCAGCTCCCATAAGGCCCTGCTCGGTAGCCTGCGAAGGCACTACAAGCTGAGCTCCCTCTACAAGGAGGGAGGGGAGAAATTCACTGTCGTGGCCCGCCTCAATCCCTCTGTTCCCGTGATACCTGGATTCAGTACCTACGAAACGGAGATAGATCACAGCAAGCCTGATCCGCCGCTGCCCACCCCGCGCGCTCCGTCGAAGAAGAACAACGTACTGGCCACCGACTTCACTGCCGAGGCCATCAATGAGTCGTGGGCGAACAAGCGCGGCGAGAAGGCGGACAAAGCTCGAAAAGATGAACCCATCGGATTCCGTTATATCAACAAGTATGATCTGAACGCGGACTCCAGCAATTTCTGGGTCCGTCAGCACCTGCTCACGCAGCTCCTCGGAGGCACCGCAGACGGACGGAATCTGGTTCCTGCCAGGAACAGGGTGAATCAAGAATTCAAGAACGAGGTTGAAATCCCGGCCGAGCAGTGGATCCGTGCCGGGAAGAACAAGATTGCCTGGTACGACGTCAAGGTGAACTATCACTCGGGGGAACCCAGGGGGTTCCCGTCGTTTCTCAGAACGGAATGGGGCGCATATTATCCCGACTATGCAAACAATAAATGGGAGAGGGAGAAGTGGCCGCGCGACTACAACGAGAAGTCTGGAGGTGGCCTTGAACTACCGCCGGGTCCCGGAAGTGTGGTTTATGTGAACTATGACTCGGCCCTCCGTATGCAGAACATGCTGAACATCCCGAAGGGGATTGCCGAGGATATCGAGGATGTGGCTGATGTTCACAGCCGTAACATCCCAAGCATGTCCATCCTGCTGGAAGACCTGAAGACACTGCGGAAGATCAAGAGGCGTCGAAGGAAGGGGTGGGACGGGAACATTCGAAAGCTCATCAGGGCTGCCGCGGAGGGGCATCTTACTTTCGACAAGAAGCAATGACTGCAGCACGAACCAGCAAAGGGCCTGCAAATGCGCGAGTACTCCCCGATCGAGTCGGCACTTTATGCCTCATTCGACAACCTACTGGAATCCAGCCTCGTGGAAATAGACTTCGAAAGCGTAGGAGATTTCACGGACCCGTCGGCTGGGAAGCCCGCAGAATTTGACGAGCGGCCTGAGTGGGAGGACGTCATCCTCGCAGGACTCCTTGAGGCGACGCCATGGATCACCGAGCTGGCGTGCAGTTGGAGGTCTGCCAAGCGCAAGAAGACACCGCAAATTCGCGGCGAGTTCCGCGTGCGCAACATCTATGATGCCCTCTTGAAACCTGCACCCGACCTGGCCTGGGAGAAGGCACCCGACGACGAGAAGCGATTGGTGGCGGAATTCCGCACCATTGATGAAACGCCGCGCTCCGGTGCGGGACTGCTGACTGCCAT
Organism: Streptomyces sp. V3I8; assembly: GCF_030817535.1. NCBI lineage: Bacteria > Bacillati > Actinomycetota > Actinomycetes > Kitasatosporales > Streptomycetaceae > Streptomyces > Streptomyces sp. V3I8. The sequence goes on from NZ_JAUSZL010000002.1 coordinate 6,996,006, forward strand.
TCGAGTGCAAAAGCATGTCGATCCGCTGCAAATCTGGTACTACGACAAGGACCTGAGTCGCTATCCAGGAAATGCAACGGATTATGTTCCCCTGGACATCGATTACGTCGAATACATGAAGAACCTTGCGGTCACGAAGGGGATCTTCGGATGGCAGTACCTCTTTTCTGATGTCTCCTTGAGTGGCCTGGACAGGCAGGTTGTCGCGAACCTCGAAGCCATGCTCGACATTTTCCCCACGGTCTTCCCCGAGCACGACTACACGCCCCTCCGTGACCGCCTGGAGGCCCGCCGATGACCCGTTACGCCGACATCCCCAGACCCATCCGTTCAGGAATAGTCGTCATCGACCCCGACCGCGGCACGCCCCAGCGCGTCATCGTGCTCCAGTTCAACCCCGACACCCTGGAACGCTCCCTCTCGCCCCAGTCCGCCGGCGGCAGCGGCGACTCCGGCGGCGGGGGAAGCGGGTCCGGGGACCGTAACGAGGCCCTGCGGCTGAAGGGTCCCGCCCAGGAGACCTGGAAGTTCACCGCCGAGATCGACGCCACCGACCAGTTCGAGGTCGCCGCACCCGACGGCATCCACCCCCAGCTCGCCACCCTCGAGATGCTGGTGCAGCCCACGACCCAGCAGCTGCGTGACGCCACCAAGCTCTCCCAGAAGGGGGCCATCGAGATCAGCCCGATCGAGATGCCGCTGACGCTGTTCACCTGGGGGAGTAAGCGCGTCATGCCCGTCCGGCTGACCGAGCTGTCCATCAACGAGTCCGCCTTCGACGTCAACCTCAATCCGATCCGGGCCTCCCTCTCCATCGGGCTGAAGGTCCTCACCGTCAGCGACCTGCCCGCCGGGCACCTGGGCGCCGACTTCTACATGGCCCACCTCGCCCAGAAGGAACGCCTCGCGGCAGCCGCCCGCCGCGGCAGCCTCGGCGGACTCGGCCTCACGGGCTTCGGTACGGGTGCCGGCACGGACATCACTCTGAGCGGAAGGGGCTGAGACAGCGGCCATGGCAGACACCGAGCCCTACGAGAACGCCCTGGACGCCATCCCGGGCGCCCACCCCTACCCCCGCTCCAGCCGCTACCACGACGCCGAGATCGGCGTACATCGACAGGCGGACGGGACCGAAGTCCGATACGTCAAGCGCCGGTTGCTGCCACCGCTCGACCAGCTCGACGACGAGAACCGGTACCACACCGTCAGCAGCGGCGACCGTCCCGACCTCCTCGCCCAGCACTACTTCGGCGACCCCGCCCAGTGGTGGCAGATCGCCGACGCCAACCCCGTACTCGACCCGCGGGAGCTGACCGACGAGGCGGGCACCGTCATCGAGGTGCCGCTCGCCGGCGGCTTCGCGCGTTCCGACCGGGGGAACCGGCGTGTTTGACGTCCCCGTGGGCCAGGGCCCCGTCCACATCACCCTCCGCATGGGACCGAAGCTCACCCGTCCCGTCCCCGCGGAGGTCACCGAGGCGCTGCTCTCCGCGCAGATCACCGCCACCGCCGGCGAACGCAGCGGCTTCCAGCTCGCCTTCGACCTCACCAAGAACGGGCTCATCAACCGCACCCTGCTCCCGGAGGGCTTCTTCGACCCGAAGACCCGCGTCATCGTCTCGGTGAGCGTCAAGGGCACGGCGGACGTGCTCCTCGACGGCCTCATCGTGCGGCAGGAGGTCGGCGCCAGCAATCAGCCAGGGCACTCCACCCTCACCGTCACCGGCGAGGACCTCTCCCTGCTCATGGACCTGGAGGAGCGCACCGACCGCTACCCCAACCTCCCGCCCTCCGACCGGGTCCTGGCCATCCTGCGCCGCTACTCCGACTACGGCATCCGGCCCGATGTCTACAAGGAGAAGGTGAGCCAGCCCCCGCACCAGGACCTCCGTGTCCACTACCAGACGGGCACCGACCTCCAGTACGTGACCGAGCTGGCCCGCGCCAACGGCTACACCTTCTATCTGGAGCCCGGCCCCACCCCGGGCCGGTCGTCCGCCCGCTGGGGACCCGAGATCCGCCTCGGCATCCGCCAGCACGCCCTCAACGTCAACATGGACAACAACTCCACCGTCGACCAACTGACGTTCTCGTACGACGGGACGGCGCGGGAAGAGCCGCAGGCCCGCTGGCAGGACCCGGGGACCCGCCAGTCCACGCTCCTGCCGCAGCCGCCGATCAGCCCCCTGCGCCCGCCGCTCGGCAAACGCCCCACACCCGCCCTCAAACGCAGAACGCTCCCCGGCACCGCCAAGCAGCAGCGCGAACAGGCCGAGGCCGAACTGCTCGCCCGGGCCGCCGTGTCCGCCGACGTCATCTCGGGCTCCGGCTCGCTCGACGTCAACCGGCACGGCTACATCCTCCAGCCCCGCCAGCTGGTCGGCGTCCGCGGCGCGGGAAGGGCGTACGACGGCGACTACTACGTCAAGTCCGTCACGCACAACCTGCGCCCGGGCTCGTACCAGCAGAACTTCACCGTCTCGCGAGAGGGGCTTGAGGCGCGCAGCGCCTACGTCAGGCCCTGACGCGCGGTGACGCGACCGGCAACACCCGACAGAGCAGGAGCAGTTCAGCATGGCGGCAACCGGTAATCGCTACCTCGGCAAGTTCCGCGGCCGGGTGGTGGACAACGACGATCCGTTGCGGATCGGGCGCGTCAGGGCCGAGGTCCCTGACGTCCTGGGCGACGAGCCGTCGACCTGGGCGCTGCCCTGCCTGCCCTTCACCGGCCCCGAGTCGGGGCAGTTCGTGGTGCCGGCGCCCGGCGCGGGCGTCTGGATGGAGTTCGAGCAGGGGGATCCCAGCTTCCCCATCTGGACGGGGTGCTGGTACGGAGCCGCCGAGGAGCTGCCGCCCGACGCGCGCCGCGAGCTGGCGGCGTCCTCGCCGAACAAGCCGGTCGTCGTGCAGACGCCGCTGGCGCACAAGCTCGTGATGAGCGACACCACCGGCGCCGAGCAGGGGATTCTGCTCCAGGCCCAGGGCGGCGCGTACATCCGTATCACCCAGGACGCCGTGGTCATCGCGACCGGCGCGGGCGCCGAGGTCGTCCTGCGCGGCAAGGAAGTGACCATCAACGAGGGCCAGTTGACCGTGCTCTCGAAGCGATAGCGATAGCGACAGCCACGGCCACAGTTCCGGCGACAGCGACAGCGACAGCGACAGCGGTGGGGAAACGACAGTGAACGGAAGACGGGGGAACCATCAAGTGTCCGGAGCGACAGGGGCGGCCGGGAGCCTGCTCGGCGCAGGCGCCGTGATCAGCTGCCCGCACGGCGGGCGCGCCACCACCGCCACCACATCCGACTGCACCGTGCTGATGGACGGGCATCCCGTCGCCACGGCCGCGCACGCGTACGTCGTCACCGGCTGCCCGCACTCCGTCGACGGGGTGCCCGAGCCGTGTACCTCCGTCCGTTGGACGGCCGGGAGCACCGGAGTGACGGCCGGCGGCTCGCCCGTCCTGCTCGACATCTCCGCGGCCGAGTGCTTCACGGCCGCGTTCGTACCGCAGGGACCGCCCGTCGTCCAGGGCGACCGGCGAAAGGTGACCGTCCGATGAGCCCACGCATCCGCCACCGCAGCGACATCGCGTTCCCCTTCCGGGCCGACCGCCGGGGCCGCACCGCGCACGCGCGCCACGACGAGCACGTGCGCGACCTGATCGAACAGGTGCTGTTCACCAGCCCAGGCGAACGGGTGATGCGCCCCGACTTCGGCTGCGGACTGCTCGACCTGGTGTTCGCGCCGCACAGCCCCGAACTCACCAGCACCCTCGAACTGTCCGTGCAGGCCTCCCTGCAGCGCTGGCTCGGCGACCTCGTCGAGATCGAGGCCCTGGACGTGGTGGGCGAGGACGACACGATCCGGGTCCACCTCTCCTACGCCGTGCGCTCCACCGGGACGCGCCGCGACGACGTCTTCGAAGGGAGGGCCGCGGCATGACGGCCCCGACCTCACACACGACCCCGCCCCCGACCCCTCCCCCGACCGCCTCCCGGCGGGCGAAGGCGAGAGCCGCCCAGCTCAACGGAGTCGACGCGGTGGAGGTCAGCGACGACGGGCTCACCCTCACCGTCACCTTCCTCGGCAAGGCCCCGCACGGCCTGTGCGCCGAGAACGTACGCATCGACGGCGGCCGCCGTATCACTGGCATCGAGGCCGTCGACATCAGCGTCGAGCGCGAGGAGGACCCCGAGCTCGACGACCGGCTGTACGTCACCCTTGACCAGGCGGGCGACACGTCCCGCTACCGGCTCTCCCTGGTGGAGACCGACCCGTACGGGCGTCCCGGGACCGAGCCGTACCGCGGCTTCGACCAGCGCTATCACAGCGCCTCCTTCGCCTTCCGGCCCGACTGCCCGACATCCTTCGACTGCGCGGACGAGCACGGCGCGGATTCGCCCCACGGGACGCGGGACTTCCCCGAGGCGCCCGTCGTCGACTACACCGCCCGCGACTACGACACCATCCGCAAACTGCTCCTCGACCGGCTCGCCCTCACCACTCCCGACTGGATCGAGCGCAACCCCGCCGACCTGGGCACGACGCTCGTCGAGATGCTCGCGTACACCGGCGACCAGATCAGCTATCAGCAGGACGCCGTCGCCACGGAGGCGTACCTCGACACCGCGCGCCGCCGGGTCTCGGTCCGCCGGCATGTGCGGCTCATCGACTACGCGATGCACGACGGCTGCAACGCCCGTACCTACGTCACCGTGGAGACCGCCGGCGAGCACACGCTGCTCCCGGGCACATACCGCTTCGCCTCCGTCGACGTCCGCTCACTCGACCCGCACGACCGTCCGGCGCCCGGCACGGTCATCGGTGACGGAGACCTCGCCGACCTCGACGAGCGCGGATCCGTGGAGGTCTTCGAACCGGTCGTGGCCACCGACCCGTTGGAGCTGCGGTCCGCCCACAACGCGATCCGGCTGTGGACCTGGGGCGGCGAGGTGCGCTCCCTGCCCAGGGGCGCGACGGCCGCGACCCTGCGCGACGAGTGGCGCGACCCGGAGACCCGGGAGGAACGCCGACTCGCGCTGCGGGCAGGTGACCTGCTGGTCGTGGAGGAGGTGAAGGGGCCGCGCTCGGGCACCCCCGGCGACGCCGACCCCGCCCACCGGCAGGTGGTCCGGCTCACCTCCATCACCCCCGCCGTCGACCGGATCGAGGACCAGCCGGTCCTGGAGGTCACCTGGGCCGCCCAGGACGCGCTGCGCTTCCCCCTCTGCCTCACCACCCGCGGCGGACGCGGCTGCGAGCCCGTCGAGGACGTGACGGTCGCCCGCGGCAACGTCGTCCTCGTCGACCACGGCCGCTCCCTGGACCGGGACGGCGAAGGCCTCCCGGAGACGGTGACCGTGCCGCCCGGGCCCGCCGTCGTCGGCTCCTGCGCCCCACGGACCTTCGGCTGCGGCGACCGCGACGAGGGCAACGCGCCCGCCCGGCTCATCAACTCCCTCACGGACAAGGGGGAGTGCGGCGAACCGCTGACCCCCGGCGACATCCGCGAGCTGTTCGACGTCGTCGGCGAGGACGCGACCGTACGCGCCGGACTCGGCCTGGAACTCACCGGACGGCGCCCGGGCCACAAGGGGACGCAGAGCGAGGGGCGGGTCGTGCCGGGCACGGCGTACGCCCAGGCCGCGGCCCTCAGAACCCTGCTCGCCCAGTCCGTGTACCCGGGCATCGCACCCCGCTTCCGGCCCGTGCTCGGCCACTCACCCGTGACACAGGCCGTGCCGTTCCCGGACCCCCGGGCCGTCGCCACCGGCCAGGCCGAGCGGATCGCCGCCATCCCGGGGCGGATCGAGCAGCGGCTCACCGAACTGTGGCGCAGCGCCCGCGACCGCGACGGACTCGGCGAACAGGAGATCGCCGAACTCACCGTGCTCTACGGCCTGAAGGTCCTGGAGCGGCTCGAACTGCGCCGCCACCCGGTTCGAGCCCTGCGCGAACTCCTCTTCCGCAGCGACCGGTTGCTCCATGCCAAGCTCCGGCGCGTCGAGGTGCTCACGGCACGGGCCCGCGCGGGCACGGTCCTCGACGGACACATCGCCTGGGAGATCGCGCACAGTTGGGGACCCGCGTACGCGGACGGACTGCACCCGGACGAACAGGTCCTGCGCGGCCCCGCCTCGGCGGCCCTGCGGCACGACCCACGACAGGCCCTGCCCGCCGTCCGGCTGCACGAGCTGCACCAAGGCCACGACGGCCACCGGAGCCGCGAGGGTCACGACGACCGCGGTGATCACGACAGTCACCACGGTCACCACGGCGGCCACGACCACCACCACGGCGAGACGATCTGGGAGCCACGCCGCGACCTCCTCGACAGCACCCCCCGCGACCGCCACTTCGTCGGTGAACTGCGGGACGACGGACGCCTCGCCCTGCGTTTCGGCGACGGCCGGCACGCCGTCGGGCCGGCCCCCGGAACCCGGCTCGAACTCCGCTACCGGCTCGGCGGCGGCACCGCGGGCAACGTGGGCGCGGAGGCCATCAACCACCTCGTGCTCACCGCCGACTGCGAGCACCCGCCCGTGGCAGGCGTACGCAACCCGCTGCCCGCCACCGGCGGTACGGAACCCGAACCGGTCGAGCAGGTACGCCAGTCGGCCCCGCTCGACCTGCGCCGCACCAGGCTGCGCGCCGTCACCGCGGACGACTACGCGGCCCTCGCCGCCGCCCTGCCCGGCGTCCAGCGGGCCGCCGCCACGCTCCGCTGGACCGGCAGCGGCCAGGAGGCCCACATCGCCGTGGACGCGTACGGCACCGGGGAGCCCTCCGCGGGGCTGCTCGCCGAGGTGACACAGGCCCTGGAGGCGTACCGCCGTATCGGCCACGACCTCGTCGTCGGCGCCGCCCGGCCGGTGCCGCTCGACATCGCGCTGCGGGTCTGCGCGGTCCCGGGCCACCAGCACGGGCAGATCCTGGCCGAGCTGTACCGCGTACTCGGCCGGGGCCGCCTGCCCGGCGGGCGGCTCGGCTTCTTCCACCCGGACGCGCTCACCTTCGGCGAACCGGTCCGGCTCAGCCGGCTGGTCGCCGTCGCGGCCGCGGTGCCGGGCGTGGAGAGCGTCCACGTCACCCGGCTGCGAAGGCAGTTCCACGAGGACCGGGGAGAGAGGGAGGACGGCGTGCTGCGGCTCGGCCCGCTGGAGATCGCCACCTGCGACAACGACCCCGACCGGCCGGAGAACGGCCGGCTGACGATTTCCTTCGGAGGTGCCCGATGAGCGACGACTGCACCTGCGGCGGAGCGTGCGGCGACGGATACGGGCCCGATGGCGGCACCGGTCGCGGTGGTGGCGCGTGCGGCGGTGGCGCGTGCGGCGGTCACGACGAGCGCCTCGCCCCGGCCCCGCTCCACAATCCCCCCGGCCGCACCGCCCTCGACTACCGCGTCGGCGACCACGGCTCCTTCCTGGCCGCCCTGCTCGACCGGCTCGCCTCCCCCGCGTACCCGGCGCTGCGCGGGCTGACGGTCCGTACCCCGGACGACCCGGCGATCGGCCTGCTCGACGCCACCGCCGTCCTGGGCGACCTGCTCACCTTCCACTCGGAGCGGATCGCCGACGAGGCCTACCTGCGCACGGCCGACGAACACCGCTCCCTGGTGCTGCTGGGCCGGCTGGTAGGCCACCGGCCGCGTCCGGGCGTCGCCGCCGCCACCCATCTGGCGTACAACCTCGAACGGGACCCGCGCGCCGAGAGCCTGCCCGTGGTCATCCCGCGGGGCGCGCGCAGCCACAGCGTGCCCGCGTCCGCCGACGAGGAGTCGCAGACCTTCGAGACGAGCCGTGACCTGACGGCCCGCTGGGACTGGAACGAGCTGAAGGTCCGGCGCCGCCGCCCCTCCCTCGTCACCCCCGAGGATCTGGAGCGCCGGTCCGCGCTGTTCGTCGCCGGCACAGCCAACTCCCTGGCCGTGGGAGACCAGTTGCTCTTCGTCTTCGGTGAACAGGCGGGTGCCCGGCGGCTGCTGCTGCCCGTGGCGAGCGTCCGTGTCGACCGGGACGACGAGATCACCGCCATCGGGCTGCCCCGGTCGGCCCCGCCCACCTTGCGGGAACTCGTCGACGAGGTACGGCGCTGGACCACCGAGCCCGCGGCCCCCGGCGAGCCCGGCGACGAACCGCCCACACCACAGGTGCCCAACCCGCGCCCGGTCAGCCGTCTGATCGACGACCTCGACGACCAGGTCCTCGCCCCGCTGCGCGCGGACCTGGACGGCATCGGCACACCGGAGAGCCTCGCGGCCCGCCTCGCCGAGCCCGTCGCCCGCCTCGGCGAGGCCCAGGTCCTCGCGACACCGTACGAGGACGTGGCGGCCTGGTTCGAGCAGCTGGAAGCCGTACTGGCCGAACTGGCCGAGCGCGCAGTGGAGTTGGCGCCCGCCCAGCCGGTCCCGCCAGAGGAGGAGGGCTCGGCGGCGGCAGTGGCCCGGAGCGCGCCCGCGTCGGCGACCGGCCGCCACGAGGCCGCCTTCCAGGCCCTCGGCTCCGTCCTGCCCGCCCTCCGCGGCAGGGCACCGTCACCGTCCTCCACCGCCGGGCGCAGGTCCCGCCGCCCCGGCGCGGACACGGCCCGACTGCTCTCGGTCCTCGACCCCGGCCTGAGCGGCCTCTACCCGGCCTGGCGCACGGCCGCCGCCCCCGGCACCCCACAGCTCCTGCGCGAGCTGCTCGCCCTGCGCGTGACCACCGCCCCCTTCGGCGCGATGGCCCCCCTCAAGCCCGTCCAGGACGACCGGGGCCGGGTCATCCGCACCGCGGACTGGCCCCTCACCGGCGCCTCCCTGGTCAGCATGCGCGTCGTGTTCGACACGGGGGGCAGGACTCCGGTGCGGGCGGAGTTCCAGTACGTCGAGGGCAGCAGCTCCGACCAGCGCGCGGAGAACCTCCCCCTCGCCGTGCCGGTCACCTTCCGGCTCGGCACGGGCGAGGTGGACCTGAACACCCACGCGGTCCAGGACAGCGAACAGAGCCGGCCCGACGAGCGGCCCGCCGCCGCCCAGGAGCCCGGCGTCACCGCGGTCCTGCGGGCGGGCCTGCCCGAGCGCACCCTCTTCGTGTCCCGCCCCGACGAGGACGGCCTGGTCCACGTGGGCGTCCACAACGGCACCAGCGAACAGGTCACCCTCCGGCCCGGCGTCCCCGAGCAGTTCACGCACGGAGAGTACGAGGTCGGCCTCACCTACACCGTGGGCAGCGCCGCTCCGAACGTCGAGGTGGTCATCGCCTCGAAGCCGGAGCCCGCCAACCGCCGCGTGCTCCAGCTGGACTCGGTGCGCGACGGCATCACGGTCGGCAGCTGGGTGGCGATCCAGCGCCCCACGAAGGGGGCCGAGGGCGGCATCCCGGGCGACCCGGCCCTCGCGTACGTCACCACGAAGGTCGTGTCGGCGCGGACGGCCGCGTACACCAACTACGGCATCACCGGCCGGGGCACCGAACTCGTCCTGGCCGACCCGTGGCTGGACGAGTTCGACGTCCTGCTCTCGCACATCCGCGACACCACCGTGCACGCGCAGGGCGAACCGCTGCGCCTCGCCGACGAACCGCTCGGCGAGGACCTGCACGGCAACGAGATCGAACTCGCCGAGCTGTACGACGGGTTGAGGCCCGGCCGCACTCTGATCGTCGACGGGGAGCGCAGCGACCTGCCCGGCGCCACCGCCGTGCGGGCCACCGAGGTCGTCACCGTCGCCGCCGCCGAACCGGCGCTCGACCCGCGCCTGCCGGGCGACCACGTGCACACCGAGCTGACGCTCACCACGGATCTCGCGTACCGCTACCGCCGCGAGAGCGTGCGCATCCTCGGCAACGTGGTCGAGGCGACGCACGGCGAGTCCCGTGACGAGGCGATCGGCAGCGGCGACCCGGACCGGGCGAACCAGTCGTTCGCGCTCTGGCAGTCACCCCTCACCTGGCTCGCCGACGACAACCCGCTCGGCGCCGCACCCGTCCTGGAGGTCAGGGCCGACGGTGTGCTCTGGCACGAGGTCGACAGCCTCGCCGGACGCGGCCCGCGCGAGCAGGTCTACATCACCGGCAGCACCGCCGACGGCCGCACCACCGTGACCTTCGGCGACGGCGTCCACGGCGCCCGGCTGCCCGGCGGCCACGAGAACATCCACGCCCGCTACCGCTTCGGCACGGGCCGGGCCGCCAACGTCCCCGCGGGCCGCGTCACCCAGGCCCTCACCCGGCCCCTGGGCGTCTTTGCGGTCACCAACCCGCGCCCGGCCACCGGCGGAGCGGACGCCGACGGACCCGCCCTGACGCGCCGCACGATCCCGCTCGCCGTCTCGGCGCTCGACCGGCTGGTGTCGGAGGCCGACTACGAGGACTTCGCCCGCTCCCGGGCCGGCGTCGGCCGGGCCGCCGCGCGCGAACTCTTCGACGGGCGACGGCGCGTGCTGCACGTGACGGTCGCGGGCACGGACGACGTGCCGATCGGGGGAGCCGGAGTCGGGACGGGAGCCGGCGACGGCGGCGACTCGCCCCTCCTGCGGTCCCTGCGCGCCGCGCTCACCGAGTACGGCGACCCGAACCTCCCGGTCCGCGTGGACGCCCGCGAACTCGTCGCACTCCTCGTGTCCGCGAAGGTGAAGGTGGCGCCCGACCACTCCTGGCAGCTCGTCGAAGCACGCCTGCGCCAGGCACTCCTGCGCGAACTGGGCTTCCAGGGGCGCGAGTTGGGGCAGCCCGCCCGCCTCTCCGACATCCTGGCCACGGCCCACCGGGTGCCCGGTGTCGACTACGTGGACGTCGACGTCTTCACCGGCGTACCCGCCTCCACGACCGCCGGGGAGCTGACGAAGCTGCTCGCGAACCCCGGCCTGCCGAAGGCCTCGGTCCCGGCGCGCGGAGCGACGTACGACGAGAAGACCCACACCGTCCGCGGGAAGGACGGCGAGACGCTGTCGGGGATCTGCGCCCGCTACGGCGTCCCGCTCACCGAACTCCTGCGCCTCAACCCCGACATCACCGACACCCGCCGCCTGGCGAAGGGCCGCTCGGTGTACGTCTTCCGCGGCATCCGCCCCGCCCAGCTCGCCCTGCTGTCGCCGAGGGCCGCGGACACCCTGATTCTGACGGAGGTCAACTGATGTCCAGGGAACCGGACGGACTCGCCGAGCTGCTTCCCCGGTGGCACCGGCTGCGCGACGCCCAGGAGGGCGAACCCCTGCGCGCCCTGCTCGCCGTCATGGCCGAACAGCTCGACCTCGTACGCGAAGGGGTCGAGCAGGGCTACGAGGACCTGTTCGTCGAGACGGCGGCCCCCTGGGTGCTGCCGTACCTCGGCGACCTGGTCGGTTACCGCACCCTGCCGGGGTACGAACGTGTGCTCACGCCTGGTCTGCGCGGCGGGAGTCCGGCCGCGCTCACCGAGGCCGTCGCACCCCGCGCCGACGTCGCCGCCACGGTCGCGAACCGCCGCCGCAAGGGCACCCTCCACCTCCTCGAAGAGCTCTCCGAGAACGTGGCCGGCTGGCCCGCACGCGCCGTCGAACTCTCCCGCCACCTCTCCCACCAGCAGCCCGTGAAGCTGTACGAGGCCGGAACCGACGCGGCGGGGCGCGGCACCCGCGGGCGGCTGGCCGACCTCAGGGACGGCTCCGCGCTCGACCTGGCGGGCGGCCCCTTCGGCGAGGTGGCCCGCTCGGCCGACGTACGCAGGGCCGACTCCCGCCACCGGCAGGGGGGTTGGACCCCGTCGGGTGTCGGACTCTTCGTCTGGCGGCTGAAGGCGCACTCGCTGACGTCGGCACCCGCGTACTGCGTCGACCGGGCCCGCAGCCTCTACACCTTCTCCATCCTCGGCAACGACACCCCGCTCGTCACCAGGCCGCTGCCCGAGCCCTCGCCGCACCACATCGCCGAGATCGACAACGTCCCCGCCTTCATCCGCCGCCGCCGTCTCCACGACCGCCTCGCCGACCTCTACGGCCCCGGCAAGAGCTTCGTCATCCGGCGCGACGGCGAGGACCGGCCCGTACCACCCTCCGACCTCGTGGTCGCCGACCTGTCGGACTGGCGCTACCGCCCCAAGCGCGGCCAGGTCGCGGTCGACCCGGAGCTGGGCCGGATCGCCTTCGGCGCCCGGACCGCGCCCCGCAAGGGTGTCTGGGTCGACTACCACCACGCGGCTGGGGCCGACATGGGCGGCGGCGAGTACGTACGCGACCGCGAGCCCCGCCCGGACGCCACCGTGTTCCGGGTCGGCCCCGGCCGGACCCACCGGCAGATCATGGACGCCTACCGGGCCTGGCGGCACGACCGCCGGGCGGGCCGCTGCGGCCCCGAGGGCATCATCGAGATCACCCACAGCGGCGCCTACCAGGAGCAGCTGGACTTCGACCTCGACCCGGGCGACCGGCTGGAACTGCGCGCGGCGGAGGGCACCCGCCCCGTCATCCGCCTCCTCGACTGGTACAGCAACCGCCCGGACGCCCTCAACATCCGTGCCTCCTCCGACGACTGCGCCCCCGGCGAGCGGCCCCGGATCGTGCTCGACGGGCTGCTCGTCACCGGCCGCGGCATCAACGTCACCGGCCCGATGGGCGCCGTCGTCGTACGCCACTGCACCCTCGTGCCCGGCTGGTCGCTGGAGCCCGAGTGCGACCCCCGCTCGCCCGACGAACCGAGCATCGTCCTGGAACGCACCACCGCGTGCCTCCAAATCGAGCACAGCATCCTCGGCACCATCGAGGTCATCGGCGACGAGGTCTCCGAGGAACCCCTCGACATCCACCTGCGCGACAGCGTCCTGGACGCCACCGCCGACGACCGCGAGGCACTCTCCGCCCCCGACTGCCGGCACGCCCACGCCGTCCTGCACCTGCACCGCACCACCGTGATCGGTGAGATCCACACGCACGCGGTCCGCGTCGCCGAGAACTCGCTCTTCACCGGCCGCCTCCACGTGGCCCGCCGGGGCATCGGCTGCCTGCGCTTCTCGTACGTCCCCACCGGCTCCCGTACGCCCCGCAGGTACCGCTGCCAGCCGGACTCGGCAGGCCCGGGCCGGGCCTCCGGTGTCCGCCCGCGGTTCACCTCCACGCGCTACGGAACGCCCGGGTACGCGCTGTTGGCCGACCGGAGCGCCGAGGAGATCCGGCGCGGCGCGGAGGACGGGGCCGAACTCGGCGCCTTCCACGACCTGTACCGGCCCCGGCGCGAGGACAACCTGCGGGCACGGCTCGCGGAGTACACGCCCGCGGGAACGGACGCCGGGATCTTCTTCGTGACGTAGACCCCCATCGCGCCGGCCCGCCCGGCCCGACGACTTCGTGACATCGCACCTTCCCAACCAGGGGGACACCCTTCATGCACGCAGACCTCTCCCGCTCCACCTTCCGCCCGGAGCGGCACTACTCGGCGGTCATAGTCCAGCAGGGCCGCGTCCAGCTCGACGCCGACGCCAACGAACAGACCGCGATCCAGCTCCATCAGACCCGCGCGCTCACCGCCGACCTGATCGGCCCGCACGGCGGACCGCGCGGCGCGGCCGGCTTCCGGATCGAGTACGTCGGCGGCAAGCACGACATCGACACCCTCCACATCCACGGCGGCCGCTACTACGTCGACGGCATCCTGTGCGACGCGAGCCGCCCGGCCGCCGGAGTCCCGGTACCGGACGAGGACGAGGACGAGAAGGACAGCAAGGACAGTGCGGACGCCGACGGGCAGGACTCCGCGCAGCCGGCCCCGCACTGGACCTACTGGGACCAGCCGGACGGCTTCCGCGACCCGGAGAAGCCCGGCGACCGGCTGCCCTCGCCCGCCCAGGCACCCTTCGTCGCCTACCTCCAGGTCTGGGAGCGCGCGGTCACTGCTGCCGAGGACCCGGCGCTGCGCGAGGTGGCACTCGGCGCGGCGATGCCGGACACCGCCGCCCGCGCCAAGGTGGTCTGGCAGGTCCTGCCACTGTCCCTCGCCGACCTGGGCATCAAGGCCCCCGAACCGTCGAAGGACACGGTCCGCGAGGCCTTCACCCGCTGGGCCAGGGCCCAGGCCGTCTCCTCGTCCCGCCTGGCCGCCCGCGCCGAACGCCCCGGGCACGCCGACGAGGACCCCTGCCTGGTCAAGCCGGACGCCCGCTACCGCGGCCCGGAGAACCAGCTGTACCGGGTCGAGATCCACGCGGGCGGCGCGGCGAAGGACGCCTCGTTCAAGTGGTCCCGCGAGAACGGTTCCGTGGTCTTCCCGGTCGACGAACTCGACGGTACGTGGGTGCGGTTGGCGTCACTCGGCCACGACTCGAAACTGGATCTGGACGTGGGCGACCGCGTGGAGTTCACGGACACGGCGTACGCCTCCCGCCTCGAACCCCTGGCCCTGCTGAGGGTCGAGGAGCTGGACCTGCCCGGCCGCCGCGTACGCCTGTCGGCGGAACCGGAGCCGGGAGTCGGCCGGCTGCCGCACCTGAACCCGTTCCTGCGCCGCTGGGACCACCACGAGGGGCCGCGCCGCAAGGGCCGCACGACCACCCTGCGCGGCGGGGCGGTTCCTGTCAGGGAAGGGGAGTGGCTGCCCTTGGAGGACGGCGTCGAGGTGTACTTCGCCAAGGGCGGCGCCTACCGCACCGGCGACCACTGGACCGTGCCCGCCCGCACCGCGACCGGCGGCGTCGAATGGCCCGTCGACGGCTCCCGCAGGCCCTTGCTCCGGCCCCCGGCCGGCATCACCCGCCACTTCGCGCCGCTGGCCCTGGTCAAGAGCGAGGCGGGCGCCGTGGACCTGCGTCTGGCGTTCGCCCCGCTCGCCACCGAGATCCCGGCGGCGGACGAGGCGACGCTCGCGGCGGAGGCCAGGGCCCGCGAGGAGGAAGAGCGGGGAGAGGCCGCCGACCCGTCGGGCGGCAGGTCACAGACCACCGCGGAGGCGGAGAACGCCGCCGCGGACACGGACGCAGACACACAAGGAGAGAAGTAACCCATGGCCACGCCACTGACCGCGTCCAAGCTGGTGGAGATCCTGCGTGCGGAGGGCCTGACGGTCCACGAGGTCCGCAACTGGCGCAGCCACAACCGCAACAGCAAAGGCGCCTGGGGCCCGATGAACGGTGTGATGATCCATCACACCGTCACCTCCGGCATCGCCGCCTCGGTCGACATCTGCTACGACGGCTACGCGAGCCTGCCCGGCCCCCTGTGCCACGGAGTCATCGACAAGAAGGGCCATGTCCACCTGGTCGGCAACGGCCGCGCCAACCACGCGGGCCTGGGCGACGGAGACGTCCTGAGAGCCGTCGTCAACGAGACGGAACTCCCCTCCGACAACGAGGCGGACACCGACGGCAACCGTCACTTCTACGGCTTCGAGTGCATCAACCTCGGCGACGGCAAGGACCCGTGGCCCGAGGCCCAGAAGGAGGCCGTCGAGAAGGCGTCGGCCGCGATCTGCCGCGCCCACGGCTGGACCGAGCGGTCAGTGATCGGCCACAAGGAGTGGCAGCCGGGCAAGATCGACCCGCGCGGCTTCACGATGGACAGCATGCGCACCCGCATAGCGAAGCGCCTGAAGGGCAAACCCACCACCCCCAAGCCACCCAAGCCGTCGTACGTCCCCTTCCCGGGCAGCGACTTCTTCCACATAGGCCAGAAATCCGCCGTCATCACGGCGATGGGCCGCCGCCTGGTCGCCGAGGGCTGCGGCCGCTACGAATCCGGCCCGAGCCCCGACTGGACGGAAGCAGACCGCACGTCCTACGCGGCCTGGCAACAGAAACAAGGCTACAAGGGCAAGGACGCGGACGGCATCCCGGGCAAAACGACCTGGGACGCCCTAAAGGTCCCCAAGTCGGCATAGCCCCCACCCGAGGGCGCCCCACCGGGGCGCCCTCCCAGGGATGCGGGGAACGGCGCAACCCGTACAGCACCGAACCCGCAACGCACGGCGGCCCCCTACCTCCCACTGGGCGGATAAGAAGGCCGCTCAGGAATTCCCACCCCCGCAGAAGGCAACACCGGCAACGCCCCCTCGTACACCCACGCCGCGAACAGTTCGTCCAGCGGCGCCGCCGCGTACCGTCCCACGTGCGAGACGAACGCGGCCGTGGTCACCGATCCGCCCCGGTGCACGGCGACC
This sequence comes from Streptomyces sp. V3I8, assembly GCF_030817535.1. Classification (NCBI taxonomy): domain Bacteria; kingdom Bacillati; phylum Actinomycetota; class Actinomycetes; order Kitasatosporales; family Streptomycetaceae; genus Streptomyces; species Streptomyces sp. V3I8. Next base: position 7,012,109 of record NZ_JAUSZL010000002.1, read on the forward strand.
CATCCCCGCAGCATCCGGAAGAACGCCTCGTCCCCCAGCGCGCACCGCACCGCGTGCAGCACCAGCCCGCCCCGCTCGTAGAGCCGGTCGTCGAACATCGACTTGCGCCCCGGATCCGCCAGCCGCAGATCCTGCGGCTGTCCGGCCAGCCCACGGTGGGCGATCCCCGCCAGCGTCTGGGCCGTACGGCCGCCCGACCGCTCGGACCACAACCACTCCGCGTACTTCGCGAATCCCTCGTTCAGCCAGATGTGCCGCCAGTCGGCGATGCTCACACTGTTCCCGAACCACTGGTGCGCCAACTCGTGCGCGACCAGCCGCTCGGACCCCCGCCCCCCGTCCACATGGTTCGCCCCGAACAGCGAGAGCCCCTGCGCCTCCACCGGCACATCGAGCTCCTCCTCGGTGACGACGACCGCGTACTCACCGAACGGATAGGGCCCGAACAGCTCCTCGAAGAGCGTCATCATCGCCGGCTGGCGCGCGAAGTCCCGCGAGAACTCGGTGAGCAGCCGCGCCGGAATGTGCCCCGACTGCGGCACCCCGCCCAGACCCGGGTCGCCGAGCAGCACGGTCTGGTACTTGCCGATGGACAGCCCGACCAGATAGCTGGACGTGGGCGCCGACTGCTCGTACACCCAGGTCGTCGTGGACGCCTTCGGCGTGCGCGTCAGCAGCCGACCGCCCGCCACCACCGAGTACGCCGACGGCGTGGTCACGGCGATCTGGTACGAGGCCTTGTCGGCGGGCCGGTCGTTGCACGGGTACCAGGACGGCGCCCCCACCGGCTGGCTCGCCACCAGCGCCCCGTCCTCCAGCTCCTCCCAGCCGATGCCGCCCCACGGGCTGCGCACCGGCTTGGGATTGCCCGACCAGTGGACCTCCACGGTGAACGCGGCCCCGGCCCGCAGCGGCTTCGCCGGGCGGATCCGCAGCCTGCCGCCCCGGTGCGTGTAGTGCGGCACCCGTCCGTCGACCCGGACCCGGCCGATCCGGAAGTCGGCCAGGTTCAGCTGGAACTCGGCGAGCGAGGAACGGCCCGCTATGGCGTTCAGGCGCGCGGTGCCGGACAGCCGGTTGGGTCCCGGACGGTAGTCCAGGGCGAGTTCGTACCGGTGCACCCGGTAACGGGGATCACCGTTGCCCGGGAAGTACGGATCCGCTCCCACTGTCTGCTGTACCACTGAAGTGTCCGCTCCCTGCGCTGTGCCCGTCCGGCGTGCCGACTGTTCTCCCTCCCCGGACGCCGTACGGGGCCGCGCCTAGGGACGCCACGCCTCGATCGGGTTGCCCAGCCAGCGGGTGTCGTCGGGAACGGATTCCGCCGCCATGACGAGGGACGCGGGTCCCAGTGTGCTGCGCGCCCCGACGGTGCTGCCGGGCAGAACGATTCCGCCCGGGCCCAGGGTGGCGCCCTCACGGAGGACCACAGTATCCGTCCTCAAGATCCGGTCGTGGAAGAGGTGGGTCTGCAGCACACAGCCACGGTTGACCGTCGCCGCGTCCTCCAGCGTCACCAGATCCGTCTCGGGCAGCCAGTAGCTCTCCACCCAGACGCCCTTGCCGATATGGGCGCCGAGGCCGCGGAGCCACAGGTTCATGACGGGGGTACCCGGCACGGACCCGGCCAACCACGGCACGGCGACCACCTCGACAAAGGTGTCGGCCAGCTCGTTGCGCCATACGAAACCGCTCCACAGCGGGTGCTCACCGGCCCGGTGACGCCCCACGAGCGCCCACTTCGCGACCACGGACAGCAGCCCGGCCGCCGCCCCGGCGCCCAGCAGCACCAGCCCGGCGAGCGCCCAGGCCCACGCCCCGAGCGCGCTCAGCGCCGCGACCGTCAGCACGGCGAGCGCCGCCGAGCAGAGGACGGGCACGATCCGGCACAGCTCGACGAGCCCGCGCGCCCACAGCAGCCGCACGGGCGGGTCGTACGTCAGGCTCTGGTCGCCGCCCCGGGCCGACCGCGGCAGCTTCACCGGCGGCAGCCCCAGGTAGGAGCTGCCCTTCTTGGCCTTCTTCGGCGTCGCGGAGAGCACTCCGACCAGACCGCCGTCCGGCACCGAGCGGCCCGGCGCGGTCATCCCGGAGTTGCCGAGGAAGGCCCGGCGCCCGATCTCGGCCCGTCCGATCTTCATCCAGCCGCCGCCGAGCTCGTACGGCGCGGTCAGCGTGTCGTCGGCCAGGAACGCGCCCTCGCCGACCGTGGTCAGGCTCGGCAGCGCGAGCACCGTCGACACCTCGGCGCCCCGCCCGATCCGCATGCCGAGCAGCCGCAGCCACAGCGGCGTGACGAGCCCGGCGTACAGCGGGAACAGGGTCTCCCGGGACCGGTCCATGAGCTGGGTGACGGTCCAGGCCTGCCACCCGATCCTGCTGTGCGTGGGATGCGTACCGGGCCGCAGTCCGAGGCTCAGCAGCCGCACCGAGACCAGCAGAAGCAGCGCGAACGCGAGACCGAAGGCGAGCGTCGCCGGCACCAGCGCCACGGCGGCGCCTTGCAGCGCGTCGGCGAGCCCGGCGTCCGGCGGGACGAAGACGCCCACGACGAGCAGCGCGGCCAGCCCCGAGACCACCGGCAGCATCGTCAGCGCGAACCCGGCCGCCCCGTACATCACCCGCCAGTACGTGCCCTTCCGAGGGCGCTCCTTGGGCCAGTCGCGCTTGGCCTTGCCGAGCTTGACCGCAGGCGCGCCGGCCCACCGCTGACCGGTCGGTACGTGTCCGGCGACGGCGGAGCCGGGGGCCACCTCGGCCCGCTTGCCCACCCGGGCGCCGGGGAAGAGGATGCTCCGGGTGCCGACCACGGCGTGCGCGCCGACCTTGACCGGGCCGATCTCCAGACGGTCGCCGTCCAGCCAGTGCCCCGACAGGTCCACCTCGGACTCCACGGCGGCGCCGCGGCCGAGCTTGAGCATGCCGGTCACGGGCGGCAGCGAGTGCAGGTCGACGTCGGGACCGACCTTGGCGCCCAGCGCCCGCGCGTACCGCTCCAGCCAGGACCCGGTCAGCGAGGTCGCCCCGCTGAACTCGGCGAGCCGCTCCGCCGTCCACAGCCGCAGATGCACACTCCCGCCGCGCGGATGGCGCCCGGCCCGTACGCCGCGAAGGAGGACCCTCGCCCCGCCGGCCCCGATCGCGAGCCGTCCGGGCGGGCTGAAGAGCAGGGCGGCCGACGGTCCGACCAGCCACCAGGAGGCGCTCGGCGCCCACGGGTACGCGCCGAACCAGTGCAGCGCGTTGCCGAGCGCGGCCAGCGCCACCGTCCAGCGCAGACCGAGCAGCGCGAACAGGGGGATCAGCACCAGCAGCTGCACGACCTTGGCCCGCAGCGGCACCGGCGTGATCAGCCGCTCGGAACCGTCCCCCTGCGCGGACCTCTCCAGGTGCCGGGCGAGCTTGCGCAGCACCGGCTGCTGGTAGACGTCGAGCACGGCGGCGCTCGGGTAGCGGGCGCGCAGTCTCGTGGTGAGCAGGGCGGCGGCGAGGCTGCCGCCGCCGATCGCGAAGAAGTCGTCCCGGGCGGAGCCCACCGGGATGCCGAGCACCTCGCTCCACTGCTCGGCGAGCCACGCCTCGGTCCCGTACAGCTGCTCGGTGGGTCCGCCTGTCTCCAGGTTCTCCAGCGGCCAGGGCAGCGCGTCGCGGTCGACCTTGCCGGACGTGCGGGTCGGCAGTTCGGGCACGGGCGCGAGCAGCGGCACGAGGGCCGCCGGCAGCTCCGCACGCAGCTTCCCGACGGCCGTCGCGTGGTCCCAGCGGTCCTGGACCCCGTCCGTGCCGCTGTCGTCGCCCTCCTGGAGCACGACATAGCCGACGAGCAGCTGGTTCCCGCCACGCGCGGTCCGTACGGCGGCCGCGGCGCCCGCCACCCCGGGCAGTGCCTGCAGCGCGGCGTCCACCTCGCCCAGCTCGATCCGGCGTCCGCCGAGCTTGATCTGCTCGTCGGCCCGCCCGAGGAAGATCAGCCCCTCCGGCTCCGCCCTGACCAGGTCACCGCTGCGGTATGCGCGCTCCCAGCCGAGCGACTCCAGCGGGGCGTACTTCTCGGCGTCCTTCTCCGCGTCGAGGTAGCGGGCGAGCCCGACCCCGCCGATCACGAGCTGGCCGCTGCCGCCCATCGCCACGGGCTCCCCGGCCCCGTCGACGAC